>NZ_JBHSLU010000047.1:0-84504 GCF_042655245.1 Allobosea massiliensis
CCTCACTCTTCGATATCGAACCAGTCATGGACACGACATTACTCCTACCCCTTACGGAAGTGGGAGGGCGTGTCCGGTCAATTAGGGGGCGGCTTCACAGACACCTGGCCGCACCAGACTGTCTCTGCGTCTCTGTCACGTGAGGTATCCGCGGGATCGCCTGATGCGTCGAACGCCACCGGGCGCATCTGGAACTGCCGCCCGTCACTGGTGCCGATCACCTCCACACCATACCCCGGGCGGGTGGCATCGGCGACGACGAGACTTCCATTCGCCACACACGTCGTCGTCATTCCTTCACGGACTTCGTAGCCAAGGCCCGCGAGACCGGTCATGATCGCAGCGCGCCGCGCAGATGCAGCCTCGTGGGCCCGATGCTTCGCCAAAACGGCCTCAGCGGTGGCGAGACGCGCCTGAATGACCTCGCTGACGACAGCAGCGTCCTCGGAGACTGTGAAAGAGGCGACCGGAAGTCCTGCCTGTGCCATCTCGGCCAGAAGAACGCGCAGCGCAGTTCTCAAGTCGGCGGCTTTCCGGGCTTCAGCGAGCACCCGCCCTGTTTCGACCTCCAACCCGTCGAGGATCAATCCCCGACGGGGTGATGGGGCTTCGATGGCTTCGTTCACCCTCGTTCGTAAGGAAGCGATGTCTCTGACATGGCCGAGCGCGAGCAGTTCATCGAGCCGGGCTTCGATCCGCTCGACATCGGGGTCTGTCGGAGCCGCCGGCTGTGCGGCGAGCCAGTTGGCGAACGACAGGGCTTCCTCACCACGGCTGAGTTGCTCCGCCAGAGCGCTCGCTCGCCCGGAAGCCGGCCTGCTCGCGGCAAGCGCACGGAACCCCTCCGCAAGGGCGGCCTCTTCGCCATCAGCGAGGCCGCGCATCACTTCATTTGAGAGGACGACGCCGGCGGCGGCAGCAGCCCTTCCCAACGTCTCGACTGCTTCGCAACGTCGACGGGCATGGGTGCGCGCGGCAGCCTTGGCGGCTGCGGCCTTCTCAAGGCGGAAGCGCATGTCCGACCGCAGGAACGATTCCTCTGCGGGAGCCTGCGCTTGCATCTCGGCGAATTTGCCCTCTGCGGCGAGCGCAGCCAGGGCGTCACGGCGCCGACAGGCTGCCTCGACTGTCGGCGCGTCTAGGCAATCATTGCGGCGTCCTGTCTCGGCCCACTGCTCGAGCGCAGCGTCGATACGAGCCAGCATCCCCCTGCAGATTGCTTCGTGCTCCTCGCGCGTGACGATCCTGACGACTTTGGGGCCGCTCATGTTCGCTCTCCCAAGGCGTGCGCGACGGCCGTCCGAAGGCGCGCGCGCTCGACATCGGGCTCGTGGAACCAGCGGTGCGAGGAAACGCGGTGCAGCACTGGCACCGACCTGCGCAGGACCTGCGGCCGCCAGACTTCTCGGGCCCTGGCGCACTCAAGGAGCGGATGGCGTGGCGCGTCGCATTCAATGCCGATGCCGAACAGGCCCGTTCGGGGATCCTCAATGGCAAGGTCGATCCCAAAAGCCCCATCGTCGCAGACGTCCGTCGGCTCCCAGCCCAAGGCCCTCAGCTCCTCCGTCACAGCAACTTCGAGACCATCGCGTCCGCCGACATGGCCAGTCAATCCAGAGGTGAACACGTCGCCGACGGCCAGACACCGGCCAACGCGGCCCACGGGGGGCACGCGCGCTTCTGCTATCCGGAAGTCCAGCTCCGGTCTCAACGGGCTGCGAGACCATCGCCTGGAAGACGCTGCGGCCGGGAGACAGCCTCAACTGAATCGATGGCCACCATTTCCTCTACAATGTAGAGTAAATGGTGCCGACACAGACAGGATGCCACGTGGCGGGGCGTGTTGGCGCCGCCGCCCACATTCCGCCGCCCTTCTCGCGCCTCCCTTGCGAAGGGGATCCGACCTCAGGGAAGCAGCGACGAGTGCTCCGACGCTGACGGAACAAAGGAGCGCCGGCCCTCCCGGGCCTCCGCGCCACCCAACGGCTCCAGGTCATCAAGGGAGCATGAGAGGGGAAGGCGCCCATAAGGGGGAGGGCAGACACAAGCCGTCAACTGCTTCACAGCCTGCGGGTTGACGGAACAGCCCTCCCGCCGGCAAAGGCGTCCAAAAGCAAAGGGGCCGATCCTCAACGGACCGACCCCAACGCCATCGCCTCCCAGGCATCGCCCCACGATGGGGCCGTCACCTTCCCCACAAGGCGCGCCCGAGGCGCCGCCAGTAGCCGCCCTCCGGAACGGCGCGTCCGCCGATCTCGGCGATCGCGCACGACAAACGGGGAAGGTCGTCCTGGAGGGACGACAGAGCCAGGACCTTCTCCTTCAGATCAGCCAGCGTCTGGGTGATCGTCGGATTCGACAGGACGCCGTCCTCACGGGCCTCCAGCTCCGCAAGATCCTCCATCCGCTTGCGATGGTTGTCGACCTCGAGCTCGACCTGATCAACGAAGAGGCGATCGACGACGCCAGAGGCGTCCAAGCCGAGAAGGTCGCCAAGGACCTTGGCCTGGACCTCGTCGAGGTAGAAGGCGGCCAGGTCGACGCCGTGCTGGACCTCGAGACGCTCGAAGACCTCGCCCGGCAGACCGGCGCGATGGAAGCGCACCTCCTCGGCGAGCGAGCGTTCGAACATCCCGAACGCCATCGCCAGCACGCTGAAACGGATCCGAAGCCGGCGATCGTCGCCACGCAGGAACGGGACCGGCGGCTTGGCCAACACCTTCGGCCCGCCGGCCCGGCCGGCCGCGTACTGGCGCGAGACCCCGTCGGGACCGACGGGGTCGATGATCGTCCCCGCCACCACTTGAAGATAGCCGGCCCCATGGTCCCTCAAGGTCGCGACGATCGAGTTCACGCCGACGCCCGGCGGCGAGCCGAAGTCCCGCCGCATCACGCCGACCACGAGCTCGACGTGCCGGAGCGACAGGAGGAGCGCACCCTCCACCGACGCCGACACCGGGACGGGGCCGACCCCGGAGAGGTCGCTGAAAAGCGCCCTCATCCGGCGGGGGTCAAAGCCCGCCGTCCGATAAAGCGACTCGTCGATGACGTGGAGCACGCCATCCTCCAGTTCGTAGACGACGCCATCGTGCGAGATGCCCGTCACCCGCTGAGGCGGGGCCGGAGGAGGAAGCGCCGCGGAAGCGACGGGCGGAGGCGGAACGGCCGGACCGGCCGGCTGAAGCGTGCCGTCCCGCCAAGCCTTCTCCAGCCTGATCAGGTCGACGAGGAGATCGCGCCCCTTGGGCATGCCTGACATCACGATCAGGAACTTCGCCTGCTCGGCGTTCAGGAAGTTGATCTTGGGCTTCTCGCCACGCTTCGAAGGGTCGATCAGACCTTCGATTTTCAGCAGCTCAAGGAGCCTCTCCGCAACAGCCTTATCAAAAGGCGGTTGCACGACCCCATCAGGATCGTGACGCAACAACTGACGCGCCTGGGGATCGATCTGAAAGATCGAGCCGAGCATCATCAGGCCGTCGCGGTTCGCGTCGATGAGATTCCATCGGATGCTACGCTTCCTGGCCATCTGAAGATCCTTGGCCAGATCCTCATCAGCCACCCGTGGCTCGCCGTCGATGATGAACAGGCGCCGCCCGTCCTTGTGGAAAACGCTCGGCTCCGCCACGACGGGCAGCCCGCCATTCGTATTGACCATGACCCTGCTCCCGCAACTTGATTCGGCACTCACGTGCAGAACATAGCGGAAACAGGGGATTTCCGGCAGGGATCGCTCGGAACTGCGCTACCATAGCGCAATTCGCCAAGCCGTCACTCGGCCGCGATGCCCACGGCCTTCGCCAACTCGGGATCAGGATCATCAGGCGAAGGCGCCGCATCGGCCAAGCCGACCATGACGAGGTAGGGAACCTCGCCCCGCTCGGGATGACCCGCCATGTGCGCCTTGCGCAGGCGATTGATCGCCACCTCGGCCGACGCGACATGATCGGGCCCCATCGCCAGAGGCCCATGGCCCAAGCACGCGCGCATCTCCTCGCTGTCCTTGAGCGTCCGCGGCGTCTCGCCGGCAGCCTGGCGCCGGACCAGCTCGGCCAAGGCCAGGTTCAGGCCCTCGTAGAGCGCCCGCTGCGCAAGATGAACCGCCAAAAGGCGCGCGTTCGCAGACCGGCTCGTGCGCGCGTTGCGCTCGGCCACGTCCCGCCGCTCGGGACGCGGAGCGTGCCTCGGCATCCCGGCTGGCAAGGCAACCTCGCCACGCTGCGCCTTCTCGTCGCGAACCCGCTGAAGCTCGATGAACCTCTGCTCGATCTGCTCCGCCAAAGCCGCGACCGGCCGATGGCGCTGGTACTCGAACAGGATCATCGTCTCGACGCGACGGACCAGGTTGTCCAAGATCCCGCCATCGTCGAGCAGGCCGAAGGCGGCCAGCTTCTCCTCGGCCGCGGTCTCGCCGAAGAGCATCCGCGCGAAGTCGACCTCCTGCTCGGCAAGCGAGCCGTCGCGGATCATCTCGACCGAACGGACCGCGGCGCGACGCGCGCGCTTGACCTCCTCGACGCCCCTCATCTCTGCGAACACGGCACAACTCCCGACCCTTAAAGCGCGGCCCGGGAGGCCGCCAATGAGACCCGACTCAAGCGCCGGGACCACGGTCGGGAGTCATACCACCTCCGGCCGGACGCCGAAACGGCCTCGAATGAAGATTCCCTCACGTGGGGCGGATTCCCCGGAATCGCCCGGATTCCCCGCAATGCGCAAGATTCCCCGGAATCCGCTTGACACGGGGGAATCCCGTGATCTCAGCAGGATTCCCTGCAATGACCACGATCCGAGGGAATCTCTGTCGAAAAACGCCAAAGATCACCTCGGATTGCCGATTTCAAGGTGATTTCGAAAATGGGCGTTCCGCAAAAACAAAATCACCTTGAAACGGCAGTTTTTCGGCTTCGCCATACGGGCCTACAACGGCCAAGGTCGGCTCTACAACGAGCCGTGGGAAGGTCCCTCAAAACCCATCTCAGGCGGCTTCGCAGAGGCACTACGACGTGCATTTTCAATGGGTTAGCGTTTTGGGCCTGACAAGGGGACGAGCTACAACGCTTCAGGCCCACATGGAGGGAGAAAGAGGGCACGATACCGCAAAGTTGACGGGAGGCGCTCTCGCTTCTCCCGATCATCTTCGCTGAGCCTCGCTTCCGCTCGTCTCCGTGCTCTCCGAGGGGTCTCCCGACGGGCTCCGGCCGGGCTCTCGCCGGCCTTCGTGTGCTCCTCGAAACCGGCCTGGTCGGCCTCGTCCCGCGCGCTCCATGTACCATGGATCGCGCCGCCCTCCCGGGCGGCTGCGGGTCGTTCGAAGAGCGTCTCGGAGGCGGCCACGAGCCGCCGTCCTAGACCGTTCCCGGTAACCACGCCAGCCCTCTCGTTCTGACGATGTTCCCCGGAAACAGGCAGGATCAGCCCGTGAAACGGTCTGATTCGGGCCCTATAGGAGTTGCGTCGTGACCAAAGCCAAGACGAAGCTGCCGGCGAAGAAGGCGCCGCCGACCATCATCATCGAGGGCCATGAGACCTACGAGCGCCTCGGCATGGTCGCGACCAAGATCGACGGCGTCGAGCACTTTCTCGACCGGTCGTACGCCAGGAAGATCGGGCGCCAGGAGAACATGGTCTCCCTGACGATCGAGGAAAATCGGGCTGAGCTTGAGGCGTACGGAACACTTCAAGTAGTAATTGATATGTTCGCCCTCGTCGGAAACGGCGCCAAGCGGCCCGTCAAGGCCCACTGGCTCAACGCCGACCAGATGATAATCCTGGCGATGCAGTCCCGCACGCCCAAGGGCGTCGCGTTCCGCAAGACGCTCGTCGAGCTGGTCAAGGCGGTCCGTGACGGACGACTCATCCACCGCCAGCATGCCGTCCTCACGGACAATCAAGAAGGCAATCCGAGCCTGGCCCTGCCCTTCGACCTGTCGAAGGGACTGGGACCGGTGCCAGAGGCCCTATAGGAATTGCGGGAGCTCTACGGAACAGTGCATGCCGCACATGCACTGTTCGCCGTCGTAGGGAACGACGCCAAGTACCCCATCAAGGGATATTGGCTCAACAGCGATCAACTCATGATCCTGCTGATGAAGTCGTCGTCGGCCAAGGCCGTCGAGTTCCGCCGGCGCATCGTCACCCTGATCAGGGACCTCAGGGAAGGTCGCCTCGTGTACCGCGACAACGCGCTCGTCGCCGCAGAGCCCCGTCACGACACTCAGACCGCGCATGCAAGCCCGCCGAGACACGCCCTGCCCTTCGACCTGTCGAAGGGACTGGGGCCGGTGACCGAGGTCAATGAGTGGGCGCAACGCTTCGCGATCAAGGACGGCTTGGCCATGGAGGCGCGGGACGTCCCACCCACGGCCAGGACCGACGACGGCGTCACGCTTCACGTCGTCGGCACGAGGGTCCACTTCACCGATGCCGACCTCGCCATGCTGGCGGGATGGACCGAAGCCGCCGTCGGCGACCTCATCGCGACGAACGTCGCGAAGTTCGAAGCGCACGGTCAAATCCACAAGGTGCCCAAGGCGGCTGCTGGCCGGCGCAAGGGCGCGTCCACAGATCGACTCCTGAACGTGCCGCAGACCGGCTTACTGCTCGACCTGTTGGAAGCCCGCGGGGTGCCGACGTCGGTCAGGGCCCGCCTCGGCGCGATCTACAAGGCCTACCTCGATGGGACCCTGGCCGACCTCTGCGGCGACCCGATCCAGAGGTCCAACGCGATCGCGATCGCGCAGGCCCGCCTCGGCTACGCCATCGACGCGCATGGCTACGTCCATAGGACGCACGACCAGAACGGCCGGCCGGTCTCTCCGTATGAATGGCTGCCGCCCGTCCGGATCGACCTCGCTCGAATCGTCTCCCATCTCGACGACGGGAAGCCCGTCTACGCTGCGGCGGCGACCGCCGCGACGACGCGCCAACTCGCCTCACGGCAACCGCCAGTCGATCCACCAAAGGAGATCGACGCTCCAGTTTCACCCCTCGCGCCGACCAGCGGTAGCAGTGAGATCGTCGTGAGGGACATCGAGGCACCCATCGGCGCCGCCGAACTGCCGGGCCTCATCGCCACCGCGGTCTCGCAGGGCCTGGCGCCCCTGGTGGACGCCATCTTGGCGACAAGGGTCCAGAGCGCCGCAGATCCGACCAGCCAGAGGACGAAAGGCGCGCCGCGGACCCTCGACAGGATCAAGAGCGCGCTCGACGCCTTCAAGGACCCGCGCCGCACACACGACGACGCATAGCCTCTAATCCAGATATCGGGTGGCGGCGCCCAGCCGGCACCGCCACATCTTGGGCCATGACCACGACCCTCTCCGATGCACGTCCGATCGTCTCGCCCACGACCAGAAAGGTCATGCAGGCGAACAAGCGCCGCGACACCGAGCCAGAGCTCAAGGTGCACCGCTGGCTGCACGCCAAGGGCTTCCGGTTCTAAGATGGAAAACCGGACTTCCCAGGACACCTCCCCAACATCCTGGTTATGGTTGGCGCCCTCGCCGACCCCAAAAACGCGAAAACACCTTGCTCAATCATGCTGCTCAGGGATCATCATGAGAGCAAACCCCCGCAAAGAGTGGATTATAAGCCATCATGCCCACAGAACTGAATGCTGATATCCTCGAACACGCTTTCGACGATCTCGGCCAGATGGCTAGGGACAATGGCCTGATATGTGAGATCGCCGTCTACGGCGGAGCATCCATCATGCTCGCGACCGACATCCGCGGTGTAACCAGGGACGTCGACTCAGCATTCTTGAAGGAAGCGCCATTCATCGATCAGGCCGTGCAGGTCATCAGTCGGAAAAGGGGTCTACCAGATGACTGGCTGAACCAATCAATTGCGCACATGGTCACTGGGCGCATAGGCCCGACGGCGAAGCTTACGCTCTTCAACGAGTATCCTCGAGATCACGGCGTGCCAGGTCTACGCGTCCTTCTGCCAACGCCTGAATACATCCTGGCGATGAAACTCATCATCTCCGGACGAACAGAACCGCATAAAGACGAAAGCGACCGAAAGGACATTATCGGTCTCATGCGGATCACGAAGATTCGGGACAAAACCAAGATGATGGACCTCGTGAAGCATTTCTTCCCATCGGCGGTCGGAACAGGCGAGCGGATCAAAGCCAAAATCGAAGACGCCATCAAAGCGGAAAAGGACAGCAGATCCCATGATTCCGATGCCAAGACCTGGAACGCTCAAGGAAGTCGTGCGCCGGGTTCTGGCCGGTGAACAAGAGCTAAATGTCGCGTTCAACGAATTCCTCGACGCATTCTACACGGACCCCGATCCCGTCAGCCGCATGGCACGAATAGCCGAGGAGCCAGCCTACCTTGACGACGAGGTCGCCGACGCGCTTATCGGCGCCGCGGGCGAGCATCTCGCACGACGCTGGCGGGTCGGAAAACCGCCGCGCTGGACCGAGCGCAAACGGCGCTTCCTCAGGAAACCTTGGTTCCCTGAAGGCGTCGACGCCGAGAAGCCGTTCATGATCGCAGAAAGCCCAATGGCGTTCCGTCGCCGTATGCTCTTCGTTGACGCGGAACCGCTACGCCGCCTCCGAATGCCTCATGACGAGCGTTGGTATGCCCACGAGCAACAGCGGACCGGCATCGACTGGCGAGAGCTTGAAAAGCCAAATCCATGATCGAGCGCGAGATTCACGTGGGCGCGTCGACGCGATCCCGAGCGACTTCACAGAAATAAACCGAGGCCACAGCCCCGGTCATGGCGATCCTCGCCCCACAGGAGGCTCAGAAGGCGGCTGCGCCGGAGGCAAGGGTCGGACGGCACGCGGAGCAGTCTTCAGGCCCCTGACGTTGATTCGCTGGCCAGCCGGAAATTATAAGAACGCCGACGAACCCCTGGGATGATCGCTCAACTCGATCGTGATACAAAGCTCAAGAAAGGAGGAAGCCGTGAGCGCCATCGAAGAGACAGCCGTGGGAAGCGCGTTCGCATTTCCGTCCCTGGCGCAGACGCCGATGCGGTTCTGGGACCGCGACAAGCACTTGTCGTGGCTCAAGGCCAACATCGCGGCGCACCGCATCTGCAGCGACCCAAAGACGCTCTCACACCTGAGACGCCACCTCGATGCGTGGCGCAAAGATCCGCGCAATGCGCTCACCATCCGTGTCTGGGATGATATCCTTGCGCAGGGCCCCGAGACCATCATGCAGCGCATCACCGCCTTGAATGACGCTGGCGAGTTGGCGCGCGACACGATGCCTCCGGGCATTGTGCTCGACGAAGCCGAGATCACCGCCTGCATCGCCGAACGCCGCCGACAAGAGGCTAGAGGCCTCGTTGTCTACGGATCCGACGGCTGACGCCATGGCCATGAATCGAGCGAAGCTAGACCGCCTCTTGAAGGCAGCGGCGCATCGCTCCAAGCAGAATCGATTCGTTCTTGTGGGCTCGGCCGCAGTTCTTGGTCGTGGCAAGAACATCCCCGCAGACATGCTGCAAACGAACGAAATCGACATCTACGCGCCAGACGCCGAGGATATCGAAGGGGTGTCAGAAGATCTTTCGGCTTTCCTCGGCGATGGCACAGCATTCGCAGATGCAAATCAATGCCACGTCGACGGCGTCAGCCCAAAAACAAGCAGGATGCCATCCGATTGGCTCTCCCGTACGGTAGAATACACCAGCTCTGGATGCCCTGGCGTGGCGGCCATCGTCCCTGACCTCAACGACATCGCAATCGCGAAAATGATTGCTTGGAGGGACAAAGACAAGATTTGGCTCGCTGCCGGTGCCCGACACATGCTGGTAGACGCCGCCACCATGCACAGTCGCATCGACAACCTGCCTGAGGCCTTCACAAGCGACATACCACGCTGCGAGCTGGAGCGTCGCCTCGACGACATCGAGCGCTTCACCGGCCGACCCGGAAAGGCAGCAAGAGTTCACGAGATCCTTGCCATATCCAAGATCGGTCCAGGACAAGATGACGGCTTCGTCAGAGTCCAATGGGGAGATCGCGACGACCCGACTGATGCGGAAAGGCAAAGCGCTCTCCTCACTTATCCGGCGTTATCAAGAGACCTTGCGATCAAGGAATGGCGCTTGCGCGACTTCGCAGGAGTGGAGCTTTGGGAGGCCAATGGACGTCCGGGAAAAGGACCGGATCGGAGCACTTCGACCAAGGGATGGATCGAGCTACGCATTAGAAGAGACATCACGGACTGATAAAACGTAGCGTTTCTCCTGAAGGCCAAAGTCATCTCGGCCCAGTTCGCGATCCCCGTAGACGGAAAGTACCTCCCGCTCCGAACAGGCCTCGGGTAACTTCACCGAAATCGACCGGTCATGGCCCCGGTCATCGCGATCCTCGCCCCACACGAGGCTCAGGGGCTGGCTGAGCCGGAGCCCAAGACCCGACGCTGAGGGCGGCCGTCTTGAGGCTCCTAGGATGGATTCGCGGGCCCGCGACGAATGAAGGACCAAGTCCCAACCCCTACAATGAAGACGAAAAATGCTGAACGCGATCTTTGGCAGCCATCGAACGAGCGGGCGCGTGAACCCAAACGTCGCTCTGACCTCGCGCGTCAAAGCGCTCGCGCTAGCGGTATGGGACTCTTTCAATCCCATCGCGATGCGATATGATCGGGCCATGCGAACCGATCCCATCCACTTCCGCTTCGATGAGCGAAAAGGCGTCGAGGTGCTCACCTACGTCGCCGAGCGCTGGCCGGGGATCACGCCGTTCTACGCCTCGAAAGTGCTCTTCGTCGCCGACGAGGAGCACATCAATGCCTACGGACGACCCATTACGGGCGACACGTTCATCGCCATGCCGAATGGGCCTGTGCCCTCAGCGACGTACGCGCTGATCAAGGGCCAGCTCGACGCCTTTGGCGCGCCAGAGGCGATCTTCGAGGCGATCGAAATCCGCCAAGGCCCTCGCTACAAGCAGATCTTCGCGAGACGGCCAGCGAACCGAGAAAAGCTTTCGCCGTCCGACGAGGAATGCCTCGACAATGCGATCGCCTTCTGCCGCGGACGGGACTTCGACGAGCTGTCCATGCTGACGCACCAGAATCCAGCATACCAGAGGGCCATGCCCAATGGTCCGATGGATCCGGCAGACATGGTCCGCATCGACCTCCCGCACCGAGACGAGGTGCTCCAAGAGATGCGCGACTTCAGCCGATATGGCCTGCTCTGAAGCGGCCGAATTGGTCACGGGCCATGTCTACGTGATCTTCGCGACCATCGCGAAGCCTCCCAAGGACAAACTCACGATCTGCGTCTGCGCCGGGAAGAATCTCTTCCTCTGGATCAACACGAAGCGAAACGACCGCCAGGACGGCCAACTGCCACTCAGGGCCGACGACCATGGCGTGCTCGATCGGGACTGCTTCCTCGATTGCAGACGTTTCCGCCCGTCTCGCTGGCGAGCGCCCGCGACAGGGGCCCATCTCAGACGACCTGCGCAATCGCATCATCGAGATGTTCGAGCAAACTCCGCCCCGCAGGGTCCCACGCGAACGGGTAGCCCTCATCATCGCAAGTCTCAGGGAAACACCACAGGACAGGTATTCGGACGGCGGTCTGAATCCGAACCCCTGAGGAAGAGACAAAATGTTAAAGACGATCAAGCGCGCGGGGCCCGCGCGCCTGGTGGTGAAGTCGGTCGCCTACGTCGCCACGACGGCGTTCCAGGGGACCGTGGGCGGTCAGGCGATCTTCACGCAGATCGCCGACGACGCCGGCCGGGTCGTCTACACCGCCCTCGGTGAGACAACGCTTGGCCGGGCCTCGGCCGCGAAGCTGACCCAGGCCAAGGTCAAGGCCACGCTCTTCGCGGCGCTGCTGACGCAAGCCAAGCCGATGCACTGGCTCGAGCGCGGGCACCTGACCTTCGGCGTCGACGAGCCCGGCATGGGCCTGGCCGCGATCGGGACGATCAACGCCGACGACTGGATCCTCCAGGCTCCGTACATGGTCATCAAGACCGCCACCGGCCACGCCATCCCCGGACCCATCGAGGTCGCCTACCCGATGTCCCTCGCGCACCTCTCCGACCGGGAGCCGCGCGTCAGCGAGATCAACCGCGACATCTTCTCGGCCTGCGTGCGGTCGGGATTCTACCGGGAGCTCACGGGCGCCGAGGCGATCGAGCACAGCGACCTGATGCCGGCATGAGGTTGCTGGTCTTATCAGACCTCCACCTCGAGCTGAAGCCGCGATGGTCGCTGCGCCGGCGCTGGCCCGACTATGACGTCACCGTCGTCGCCGGCGACCTCGCAGGCTCGATCGCGCTGGGCGTCGCCATGCTGGCGACGTATCCCGTCCTCGGCGGCAGGCCGGCCATCTACGTGCCCGGCAACCACGAGTACTGGGAAGACGAGATTGGCCAGGCCGAGCAAGCCGGCCACTGGGTCGCCTTGGGAACCAACGTCCACCTCCTGCAGGGATCGTCCGTCGTCATCAACGGCGTCCGGTTCGCAGGCGCCACGCTCTGGACCGACTACGCGCTCGACGGCGATCCGATCGGATCAGCGCGGATCGCATCAGAGACCATGAAGGACCACGACCTCATCGGCCTACGCCGGCCAAGCGGCGAGACGGCGGCCTTCATGCCGGGAGACGCCATGGTGCTGCATCAGCGGCACCGGACCTTCATCGAAAAGACCCTGGCGAAGCCCTTCGACGGGCCGACGGTCGTCGTCACCCACCACGCGCCCAGCGCGCGATCCGTCGCCGCGACCTACAAGGACGACGACGGAAATCCGGCCTACGCCTCCGACCTGGAGCCAACCCTCCTCTCGCGCCAACCCGACCTGTGGGTGCATGGGCACGTCCACAACTCGAACGACTACCGAATCGGCGCGACACGGGTCGTCTCGAACCCCAAGGGGTATGGGCCGTCGCGATCCCGCGACGGGCTGTTCCGAAAGAGCGAGAACCGGGCCTTCAACCCAGCCCTCGTCATCGAGATCTGAGACCATGACGAACCAACCTCGGAAGATCCTCGTCATCGTCCATCCCGGCTCCTGCTGCGGGTCGGCCGACATGAACCTCGGCCGATACGAGGCCCGTGCCCTCAGGGACCAACCCCACGGAAACCGTGCTCTCCGACAAGCTCGCGCACCCGGCCTGCGAGCATCTGGGGCGCGCGATCAAGAACGCGCTAAGCCGCGCAAGATACGGCACGCTCAGCCATGAAGGCCTCGTATCGATCGGTGCAAACCACTACAGCGTGCCTGACGGGGTTGGGCCTCGTTCCGCTAGCGCTTGGCCGCCTTGGCAACTTGCTCGGCCGACTTCCTGCGGGCGCTCAACCTGCTTCTGGACGCCGGGACCAAGGCCCATATTGCCCTCTCTGCGCTCAATACCCTAGTTCTGTTCATGACTACGTTCCGCGGCTTCGCCTATTGCTGCCGAGCGCCTCGGACGGCGTCAGCCACATCATTGTGATTCTTCCGCCTAAGCCAGTCGACCAGCTTGGTGGGAACGCGAAGCCCCTCTCTTATCCGACCTGCGCGAAGCGTCGCAGATTGGATGACGAGTCGGCCCAAGGCGACGCGATGAGGCAGCGGCACGTGGACCGTTTCCCGATCCGAGCTCAGTACGTCAAGCACGATAAGGCGGGTGGCTTCGCGCATTGCTGATGAGATAGGGCGCATGTCGCGTATTTGCCCAGTGATGTCAGTCGCCCGGAAGGCACAATCGATCGTGACCCAGCCCGTACTCCGCGCCCAATCTTGGTAAGGACAGAACTCAATCATTGCCCCGCTCGTCAAAGCGTTTAGCAGTCCATGATCGGCGCTGATCACCTCCTCAAGCAGAGTTTCGGCCTCCGATCGCGAAAGCCGGTCGCCGATTAAGCCAGCCCCCATGCGGTCTGCAAACCTAACGAAATATTGCAACCTCCAGCCTTGAGACGCTCGGGCACCCCGCTGAACCTGCGTCAGATCAGCATCATGGATTAGATACCTCTCCTCGTCACGCAAGTCCGAACTCCCGATGATTGCCGTGACAATACGTCCATAAGTGCGCTCAGCATTGGCGATCGCCTGCGTTTGCGACGCGGCACGCTCCGTCAGACGGAACAGTGGTGCGCTGCGCATGTGAGACAGCGTCACAGCGAACATCTGTTCGCGCTTGGTATTGATGATAGAGCCAGAATTACCGATTGGGCTTCCTGCTGTCGCCGGTGTCTTCATGAATGAGCCTTCCCGGCTGAACCTGACCGGAAAGCAAAGACGGCCCCGGTTGTTGACCACAGACGGACCGAGACCCGCCAGCTGTGCGAGGGTCTCAACCTCATCGGGTCTAACAACGGCTTCCACGGGCCACAGACGCAAAGCGTCAGCTTAGACCAGAAAAACATGCCTGATTCGGATTGCCGTCGCAACACGTCGCAAGCCGCTGCTGCGCGTTCCGCTTGAGATTTCTCTTGTGAGGCGCTGCATCGGAAGATCTCGGGGCTGTTTTCCCTTACTTTAGGAGGCTTCCATGACCGATGCCGTAACGGTCACTGCTGTTCGCCGCGTATGTTCGATGACATGGCCATTTGCTGCTGTTCCGACAGTATTGTCGATCGAAGCGAACCTCGAACGCCAGCAGCACCTCCGTCACCGAAGAAAACACCAGAATTGCCAGCCTCTCGCCTAGGCAAAATTCGTCACAACCGGCGTTGAGGGCGAGTCCAATGCGGACGGACGGCTCCGCCGGGCTGCGCTCGGGGTCGAACCGTGCCCGGTTGCGACCGGAGCCATTCTCGGGTCAGATCGTGGAGATGCTGTGCAGGAGACCGCACCATTCGTGCTGAAGGCGATCCCCTCGAGGCTGAGCGAGCGTTGCAGCTCCGCTATCACTATGTCGAGTTTCTGACGGCGCATCTGGCGGATTGCTGCCGCGTCTTTGGTGGCGACCTTCAGGAGATGCTGGTGTTGGCCGTCATGGGCCAGGTTCATCTGCGGGCCGGTCTCGACGTCGGCCCCGACGGCCTGGTCAAGCCGCGCTCGATCCCCGGCCCCATCGGGATCACGGCGTCGCGGATCGCCGATGTCACCGGGATTCCCAGGCAAACCGTCCGCCGCAAGCTTGCCAAGCTGGAGAGCCGCGGCTGGATCGTCCCGAAACCGTCGGGCCTCTGGGTGATCGCCCTTCGCGATGGCGTGGCAGTGGCGCGTCAGGGCGACAATGGGCTGGATGCGCTCGATGCCAGATCGATGGACCGCGTTCTGCGCATGGCCCGACAACTCTCAAAGATCGTAACGGGAACAGAGCGCCCGCTTTGAGCAGGTAGGCCCTTGCCGCCCGCCCGCCGCATCGCGACGGTGGCGTCGGGAGGACCCCATGTACGATCCATCGCTGTTTCGTCTCGACGGGGACGTCGCACTCGTCACCGGCGCCGGTGCAGGCATAGGCCGCGCGATCGCGCAGACCTTTGCCGCGGCCGGCGCGGCCGTCGTGGTCACCGACAGGACGCAGGTCGAGGCGCAGAAGGTCGCCGCCGACATCGCAAGCTCGGGCGGCCGCTCCCTCGCCTTGGCCTGTGACGTCACCCAGCCCGACCAGCTCGAGGCTGCGGTGGCCGGTGCCATCGGTGCCTTCGGGCGCCTGACCATCCTCGTCAACAACGCCGGCGGCGGGGGACCCAAGCCCTTCGACATGCCTATCGCCGATTTCCGCTGGGCCTATGACCTCAATGTCTTCTCGCTGTTCCGGCTGACGCAGCTGGCGGCCCCTCACATGGCTGAAGCAGGCGGCGGCGCCGTTCTCAACATCTCCTCGATGGCCGGCGAGAACCGCAACCAGCGCATGGCTTCCTACGGATCGTCGAAAGCGGCGGTCAATCACCTGACCCGCAACATCGCCTTCGATCTCGGGCCCCGCGGTATCCGCGTCAACGCCATCGCGCCCGGCGCGATCCGCACGGACGCGCTGGCCTCGGTGCTGACGCCGGAGGTCGAGACGGCGATGCTGCGGCACACGCCGCTGGGTCGTCTCGGCGAGGCCGCCGACATCGCCAATGCCGCCTTGTTCCTGTGTTCGCGCGCGGCGAGCTGGATCAGCGGCCAGGTGCTGACCGTCAGCGGCGGGGGCGTGCAGGAGCTGGACTGACCTCGCGCGACCTGATCACACAGGAGGAGATCGATGGGCTTCGATGCTTTTGCCGGGTTCCGGATGGCAGGCCATACGGCCATCGTGACCGGCGGTGCCCAGAACATCGGGGCGGCCATCGCCCGCAGCCTCGCAGGGGCTGGAGCACGGGTCATGATCGCCGATCTCGACGGCGACAAGGCCGCCGCAGCGGCCGCGTCCATCGCCGCCGAAACGGGGGCAGACTGCCTCGGCCAGGTCTGCGACGTGACGAAGACCGATCAGATCGAGGCCGTCGTGGCCGCCACCGTCACCGCTTTCGGGGGCCTCTCGACGCTCGTCAACAATGTCGGCTGGGGCGGCCGGCAGGACGATCCGACCGCGATCCCCGATGAGGAGTTCATCGCCTCCTACCGCCTCAATACGATCAGCGCGTATCGGATGAGCATGGCCTGCCTGCCCCATCTGCTGGCGGCGACGAACGCCACGATCACCAATTCGGGGTCGTTCTCGTCTGCCATACCGGCCTACGACATCCTTCCCTATGCCACGGCGAAGGCGGCGCTCAACCAGATGATGGTTTCGGTCGCGCATTTGCTGGCTCGCAAGGTGCGGGTCAACTCGGTCCTAATCGGAACGGTCCTCACCGCCGGCTATGCCGATGCAGGAATCGACGAGGCCGTGCAGCAGCGCATGAAGCACCCCGACACCCTCACAGGTCGCCCCGGCACCCCGGAGGACGTCGCCAATGCCGTGCTCTGGCTCTGCTCGCCGGGCAGCAGCTGGGTGAGCGGACAGACCATCAACGTGCATGGCGGGGGCGGTGTGGTGCGTCTCTTTGGGCACTGACCAGAGCGATCCGCGGCGCCGCCGGCACGAAGGGAACCTTGGCTATGAGAATGGCGATTGCGGCTGCTGCGGTCTCGGCCGCCTTCGGCACAATGTCGGTGGCCTCGGCGCAGAGCCGGGACGCCGCAAAGTCGGTCAGCGATCGCCAGGTCGCCGTCATGATGTTCGTCGATTATGGCCGTTCCTATGGGTACCAGAGCATGCTGGCGGCGATCCAGATCGACGTGGTCAAGGCTCAGATCGCTCGCGACCAGGCGCTGCTGAAGCAGAAAGAAGAGCTCTACCGGAAGAAGGCGATCCCGCTCGTCGAGCTGGAGATCGCCCGGCTTAAGGATCTCTGGAACCGCAAGCAGCTGGTCGTCGCCGAAAAAAGTCTAGCGACGGTGTCGGCCCAATACCAGGCGATGGGCGAAATGGCGAAGCACTTCAGTGGGGTGAACGTCCCGGTCGATGCCCTCTATGCGACGTTCCGGCGCGCTTGGGACGCAGGTTGTGAGAAGGGCCCCGACGAGGTCGAGGCCATGCGGGCGTGGGCTGCGTTCGCGACCAAATCCGCAGAACGTGCTCGGCAGTTGAACCGGCTGGGCCGTGAAACGAAGACGGCGTTGCTTGAGAAGCAGATGCAGCAGAGGATCGCCCAGGCCAACTATGAGCAAAGGGCGTCAAGGCTCGACCGCTGCAGGACCGTCCTGTCTCCGAGCTTCGATGACGTTCTGATGGTTGACGCACCGCGGCCAGCTGGAGCCGAAAAGCCGTCCGACCGATAGATGCAACCTCGCCGCCGCCGGAAGTGCTCGCTGTTCTTCCATCGCCGCGCTGTTCGGGAAGGATGCGCCACAACCCGACATTGGGAGCTTGCTGGATACCAGACATTCGGCACCGCAATTGTCTTCGCGGCTGCGGCACAGCATCATGATGAAGCTGAACCGCATCGCAGGTGGTTGGACCATATGGCGACGACTCCGGGCCTGTATCTGAAATGGCGCGCTTTTCGGGAGCTCGTCGGCATGCCGATGCCCGAGGCGGAGATTGCCTTTCGGCTGTTCGGCGAGACGAATTGGGAGAGCAGCGCGCCGAAATTCTCGAAGCTGCTTTACGGCGATTACGGCTTCTCCCTCGATACCGCCACCGAACTCGCCGAGATCGTCAACAAGCGTCTCGACGTCAGCCTGCGAGCGCGTGGATTGCCCGGACTGGCGGAGCCGCTGGCTCCGTCCGAGTTCACACTCCCGCTCTACGACTTCATCCGTCGCATCCAGTCGGCAGCGCGGATCGAGGACGGCGAAACGCTCGACCGGGCGCAGGACGCGCTGCTCGGCGACTTGGCACCTGGGGTCAATCCGCAGGGAACCGTGCGGCTCGTCATCGAGAAATTCGCGGCCGATCGCAGCTTCGACGGCTTCTTGCCGTCCGGCGGCGACGGACCCGTGGTCTTCGAGGCGGGCCGGCACAAGGGCCGCATCGCGGTGCAAGGCATCGATCGCGAGCCCGCCATGGCCTATACGCTGCTTGCGCGCGACACGCGCCCGATCGGACACAGATGTTGGGAACTCAGCTGGGCCGAAACGATCCTTTGGCTGCCGTCCCCGTCCCGCCCGCGCCTGGTAGAGGGAAAGCTGCTGCTGATGCCTGAAGCGGCGCCCGTGCAGCCCAAGCCCGGACGGTTCCTGGCGACCACGGCGCTGCTCTGGGATACCGACAGTCGCCGACTACTCGATCCGCGGGGGGCGGATGCGGAGCCGGGCGCGCTAGACGAGGAGGAGACGGCCCGCTTCCTGACCAATCTGCGCCGCCTGCAGCGGCGCAACGCGGGCGCCGTGACGGTTTCGAGCGCCGAGTACATCGTGACCATCTGACGGAGCGACGCAGATGCGCAGCCGCTGGTTCGATCTATCGGGAGAGAGCTGCGCTACCGCAGCCAGTGCCTTGGATTCCAACGCTCCGCCGGATTCCACGGCCGCCGCTCCTGAGATCGATGGACCTTCTGGATCCGGTGTGGAGCAGCGCTTCGCCCTGCTGATCGGCAACGCCTCCTATTCCCCGGCTGCGCTCGCCAATCCGGTCCGGGACGTGCGCCTGCTGGCCTGGACTCTCGAAGGCATGGGCTTTTCCGTGCGACGGGTCGAGAACGCAACGCTGGCTGCGATGCAGGACGCGGTCATCGCCTTCGGCGAAGAGCTCGACGCGGCCGGCGCGAACGCGATCGCGCTGCTCTATTTCGCGGGACACGGCGTGCAGCACGAGGGCGGCAACTTCCTGCTGCCGGTCGATGCGCGCATCCCGGCGCCGCATTATCTCGCAACGCGATCGCTGCCGCTCGACGTCGCGGTGGCGCAGCTGGCCCGCTGCCCCCGCCGCGCCACCATCGTCGCGATCGACGCCTGCCGCGACGAGGTCGTGACCGACATGTCCGCGGATGCGGCCGGCGTCACGGCCGGGCTCGCGCGCGCCAAGCTGCCGCGCCCCTCGCAACTCATCTTCTCGACGGCGGCCCGGGCGCGCGCCGCCGACGGATGGGGCGATCACAGCCCTTTCGCGCTCGCTCTGTCCGAGGAGTTGCCGGGGCTGCTCGTCCCCGGCCGCCGCCTGCAGGACATGATCGACGACGTCGCCACCAAGGTCGGCCTCTGGACGAAGGACGAGCAGACGGTCTCGGTCTATCGCGAAGGCTTCATGCCGCCCTTGTCCCTGACGGAATCCGACGAGCAGCGGCTGCGCGACTGGAGCAAACGTCCGCCGTTCCGGCTCTCGCGCCGGCAGGCCGTGCAGCGCATGGCCACCGGCGTCGCGGCGCTGGCGATGGTTGCGGCGGCAACGCTGTGGTGGACCGCCTATCCGGAAACGCGCACGACCTGGCTGCTGCGCGCGGGCCTGCTCGACAAGGCGGCCTATGATCTGACCTGCGCCCGGCCCTGGGACGGAGCGCCGGATCGCTATGGGCTGACGCGCCGCGACTGGTGTCAATTAATCCCGCGCATGCTGGTCGAAAAGGCGGCTTCTCAAGCCGGTGCCAAAGAGCAGGTCGCGACCGGTCTCCGCGATGGCGATCCGAAGGCTGTGCTGCTGGCCGCGGGCTGGGCCTCGCAGGATGCCGACGCCCTCCATTTACAAGCGCGGGAAACGAGAGAGCGAGAGGCCTATGCTCTCGCCGAAAGGGCGGCACAGACCGATCTTCCGCTCGGTGTGATCGCGCCGATGCTGATCGCGCCCTTGCGCTATACGGCCGAAGCCGGCCCGGCGGCTATCGTCCGGTCGCTGCGGGACGCCGAGGCGAAGGGTGTCCTCGTCGCGGCCATTCTCGCGCCGGTCGCGGAGGCGACGCTCCGCAGCGGCGGCATCGGAGGCATTCCGTACGAGGCGCTGGACGAGGTGGAGGCGGCCTTTCGCAAGGCGGCGGCAGAGGACAGCACCGGTGAGGTCGCCTATTACGCTGCGCAGAATTTCAGCGGAAACGGTCTTTCGCCGGCTCTGTTTTCGCCGGAACGGGAACGTGCCTGGCTGCAGCAAGCGGTCGCCGCCGGGTTTCGGCCCGCCATCGCGGTTATCGTGCGGCGTGCGGAAACCGATCCGGCCTATCGGCTAGAGCCCGAGGAGCGCACGCGCCTGCTCGGCCTTCTGGCGTCACGCGGCGATATCGCCGGCCGCTACTGGCAGGCTCGCCAGCGCATCGGGCGCGAGCACAGCATCGGGCCGGACACGCTTGCGCTCGCGGACGAGGCGGCCAGGGCCGGATTCGAGCCTGCGACACTCGATCTCGCGGATTATTATCTGGGCGACGGGCGAAACCCGCAGCGGGCGCTCGAAATGCTGCGCGCGGCGGCGAAAGCTGGTCAGCCTGAGCCGATCCTGAGGCTGGGCCTCCTCCTCGCCGATGGCCGAACCGGCGCCGACGGACGCGAGATCGTCAACCCGCAGCAGAAGGAGGCGATGGCGCTCCTCCAGCGGCCTGAGGTCGCGCAGAACCTTCATGCCCGCTTTACGCTCGCCCGGCTCTACCTCTACGGCGATCCCGCCCTGCGCGATCCGGCCAAGGCCGAGGCTCTGCTACGCGATGTCGCCAGAGCGACGCCGGAACCGCGGATCGGGCTCGATGCGCGCGGTGAACTCGACCGGATCGCGACAGAGCGAACGTTGGAGCGGGTGCTCGATTCTTCGCTCGGCATCACGGCCGGCCGTCCGGACGCGCCTCTGTCATTGACGCTCGCGATGTCCCCGTCCTGCGGGAGTTGCGGTCTCGAGAAGCTGATGCAGGTCGTCGAACCCTTCGTCGCGAGCGGCGACGCGCATCTTTCGGTCGTGCCGCTCAGGGCTCCCGGCGACGCGAGCGTCGAGGCCTCGCTGCTCGCTGTCTGCGCCGCCCCCGAGACGCGTTTCGCTCGGTTTCGCAAGCTCGTGGCCGCCGCCGTCCGGTGGGGGAGCATCGCCGAAGAAGCGCAGCGAAGACGGGCCTTCGCTGACGTCCTCAGCGAGGGGGACATCCCACCCGTCGATGTCGATGCATGCCTTCGAAACGGTACGGCTCGGGCGGCCCTCCAACGTCAGCACGACGACATCATAGTGGCGACGGGGCTGACGGCTCAGCCGGTCCTATTCATCGGCGGCGAGAGGCGCGAGGAGGCCGATGCTCTTCCCGCGGACGAACTGCGCTGGCTCATCCTCGCCCAGCTGCCGCCGGCGAGGCGCGTCGGATCGCGCGGCCCAACGCCATAGATCGAAGGTGCCGGTCACGATGCTCTGCCGGCCGGCCACCGCCCATCGTAGATCCGCTCCACAAAGAGCCTCCACGTCACGAAGAAGCATAGGAAGCCGGTGAAGAGCATGAGACTGCCGAAGACGATGCCCGGCCAGACCATCACCACGCTTGCGACGGTCGTGGCGAGCTTGTGGGCGAGCCACGACGCGGCGAAGCCGGCATCCTGCACGATGTCCCAGTGGTTCTGTGGCGGCCGCGGCTCCGGGAAATCCCGCACGAGCCACGCGACGGAGGGATGATAGGGGGCGCCGGGCTTCAGCCACGGTTCCGGGAAGAGGAAGTCGGTCGCCGCCCTGGCGATCCAGAGGCCCACCGCCATCGAAATCGCGCCGCAGACGATGAACAGCAGGTTCCCGGTCCAGCCGAGTTCCTTCTGCGCGGCGGGGGGCTCAGCCCCAGGGTTCTGCTGAAGATCCATGACGTTCTCCTTCGCGCTGATGATGTCCTGTACCGGGTGGCCCGTGGCGACCTCTGATCTGTTTTCCGAATATACAGCTTTGATCGCTCGGCGACGATTGCGCCTGCTTGCGCTGGGTTGCGGTTCGCCGTGAGACAGGATTCGCGAGGAAGGGGTGGCCGCATCCTCTTTGACGCCGCCATGCTCTTTGCCCGCGCCCGCTGAGGCGGCTCGCCAACGGCAAGGCCCGGCAACCGGAAGCAATCGACAGATGCCGGCCCGGTGGCAAAAGTAAACGAGATCTTCTTCGATCGGCCGAGGGACCCATGTCGATCACCACACCAGGACATCTTTCGCTCAACCGATCGATGGCGCGAGCCGGACTGGCGCTGTGCCTCCTCTGCGCGACGGCGCCAGCCAAGAGCGCGGTGCCGCGCCTGAACGGCGCGGGCGGCCTGTCCTGCCGCGTGCTGGACTCGCCTCCCAAGGCGCGTCTGCCGGAGGGGCACGCCGCGCTGCAATGGAGCTTCGGCTACCTCACCGGGCGTGTGGAATCGGGCACCGGTGAGCCTCACCGGCGCTTCGCGGGCCCAGACGGTATCGCCGCTGCGATCATCGCCTATTGCCGAGCGTATCCGGAACGACAGGTCGCGGACGCCGCGGCGAGTGTCTTCGGGCCTTGACGGCCTCTTTCCCGGTTCGACGCGGAATCTCCGCGCCGGCCGATCGCTTGGTTTTTTCAGCTTCTTACAGGGGGTATCGCGATGTCCATGATCACCCGCTTTCGTCTTGCGAGCGCGGCCGTCGCTGCGGCGCTGCTGCTGGCCTTCCCGGCCGCGGCCCAGAACAATCAGTGCTCGATGATGTGCAACGGCATGTATAACGACTGCTACAGGGCCTGTGCCGGATCGAATGACGGCCTCTCGCCCTTTGGAGCGGCGCCCGGCAGCGGTCCCGGCCGGTCCGGTGGCGGCTATGGCGCCATCGCGATCTCCGACAGCGACAAGGGCTCCCTGCGATGGGGAACATCCTATGATTACGAATCTCGCGGGCGCGCGGAAGCCGCGGCGATGCGAAACTGCATCGCCGGAGGGCTTCCGGGCTGCCGGGTACGGCTCTGGTTCTCCAACGCCTGCGCCGCCCTCGTGACCGCGGGCAACGGCCGTTGGTGGACATATTGGCGCGGTTCGCTCGCGGCCGCCCGCCGTGCGGCCCTGGCGGAGTGCGAGCAGGACGACAAGGGCCGGTGCACCGTGAAGGAGGCGTTCTGCTCGTCCTGAAGCACGTTCCAGGTCAAGGCGGCACAAGCGCCCGCGATGAGCGGGCGAACGCGGTTCGATGGCAGCGAGAACAGCGCCGAGCGGAAAATGGAGGTCCAGTCCGAAGCAGGCGGCCGGGAGGGCTCACTGAACCCCGATATCCTTTGCGACCTGCTCGACGAGCGCGCGTTGGCCCGGTGGCAACGCGTCCTTGAGCCCGGCATAGCGCTTGCTCAGCTCAGCGAAGAGCGCATCGTCCGGCTTCATGCCCGTGAGAGCGAGCGCAATCCAAAGAGCGGCGTTCGGCAGATCCTTGGGGAGCCCGGCGCGCCCCGTCTCACAGAGCCACCCGATGACCCCGCGGGACCGCGGGTGCATGACGGCTGCGCCCCCGTCCGCCATGACGAGAAGGCGGTCATAGGGCCCGTCGAGTCCCCGGGCGCTGCTCACGGCATAGGCCATGTTCGCATCGACGAGCGGCGCACGCCGCTCGCCGATCGCCTTGTACGCGGCGATCAAGCCGGGCCAATCGCCCGCGGCCAGCGCATCGGTAAACGCCTTGATCAGGAGAGCGGCCGGCATCGGATTGAGGTTGCGGCGCTTGTAGAGGTCTTCGACCGCGGCCGACTGGCCGGCCTGGATGGCGGCGGTCTCGAGGAGACGCGCGGCGCCTCGCTCATCGATCCCGGCTGCGGTGAGGAGGTTCGGCCGGCGCAGCAATTCGACCACCGCGTCCACGAGACCCAGTTCGGCCGCCGTGCGCAGGTGAAAGGCGGCCGCAGCCGCGTCGCCGGGGTCGGTGCCCGCGGTCGCGAGGATGAAGCCCAGGGCGAAGGAGGCGTAGGCGAGGGGCCGGTTCGGCTCCGGGGGTGTCGCCTTGGAGAGGCCCGTGAGAAGGGCGCGGGCCGTCGGCGTCTGGCCGGCCCGGAAGGCGCGTAAGGCGCGCGTCAGCACGAGGCCGTGGCGAAGCGCGCGCGAGAGGCGCAACTGCCCCTCGGCGAAGGGCAGCGGCGAGAGCGTATCGAGCAGCGGCTCCACCTCGGCTGGGTCCAGCGGAGCATAGGCCGCGCGCACGCGCGCCACCGCACCGCTGGGCTCGGTGAGGAAGGCTGCGACTGCGCGCTCCGCTTCGCTCTTGAACCGGGCATCGGACGCCACCCGCTGCGCTTCCTCCCCGCGCCGGTGGCTCTCGGCCTCCTGTCGCGCGGCTGCTGCCTTTCGGCCCTCTTCCGCCGCCAGGCGCGCGCGCTCTTCGGCCTGCCGGCGCTGCCCGGCCTCGGCCGCGCATGGACCGCGTTCGGCGTTCTCCGGCCGCCGGCAATCGGCCGGCCGCAACTGTTCGAAGGCGAACCAGCCGCAGGCGAGGAGCGCGAGACCCAGGACGGCCAGGACAGGCCCGCGCCACCGGGGTTTCGGCGGCAGGGATGCGCTTTGCTGTTGCTCCTCCGCCTCCGGTTGCGGGGGTGGGTTCGTTTCCGCCTGGAGCCGGGGCGCCGCGCCGCAGACCGGGCAAGCTTCGTGGGCATTGGCATCATAGGGATGGCCATCGAGGCAGCGGAGCATACGCCGGCTCATCGTCTCTGGCGTCCCTTCGTGCGTGACAGGAGGTCGAGGGCGTCGGCGGCCCGGAGAGTGCCGCCTTGGGCAAGGCCCCAGACGATCGAGCGAATCTGCTCGGGGAATCCCTTTGCGGTGAGGCCGTCGGAGAGGCGGTCGAGCTGCGGCGGCGGGTTGGGGGATGGCGGCGGCCCGGCTGTGCTGCCCGGGCGTCCGGCTTCGCGGGCCCGGGTGATGAGTGTCAGCCATTCGATGCCCTGGGCGGCCGTCATCGCGCCCTCGTCCACCATCGGCTTTATCAGTGCGACATGGCCGGGCTGCGCGGGTATCGCAGCCGCCCGCGCCTCGAATTCCCCGGGAATCGGTGCGATGCCGGCGCGGCGCAAGCGCGCCTCCCGCTCCGCCGGGCTCCACCAGCCGAGCGAGGCCCGCCGGACGAACGCTTCGGCCACGCCCGGGGGCACGCCCGCCGCCGAAAGACGCGGACGCAGTTCGGGCGCGAGGGCGTCGGGCGCGCCCGGCGGCGCGCCGGCCGCCTGCGTGGAATCGGCCTCAATCAAACCGATCCAACGGGTCAGCGCCGGCTGGTCGATGCTACCCGCGACATAGCCGTCGAGCAGATCCGTCAAAAGTGACCCTGCGGCGCCTTCGTTGCCAGGCGCACCGGCGGGCTTGTCGGCGAGGCGCCTGCCATAGAGAACGGCGAGATAGCCGCGCAGCGCCGTGCGGGCGGCGGCGCTCGACGGGTCGCAGATCGGCGCCCTGCAGGGTGCGTCGTCCAACCGCGCCCTGAACCAGCGCTGCTGTGCTTCGTCGAGCGGTACCGCTTTGAGCTGCTCGCCATCGAGACGCACGAGGCCGATAAAGACGAAGGGCTGCTGCGGGCCGATCCGGATGGGCGGCGCTCCCACGGCAGGGCCGCCGGAAGACAGAAAGCTCGACACGGCACAAGAGCTCTCCGCCAAGCTAGGACCCTGGCCGCCCCCCGCCGGGACTGCATTCAGGTATTTCGCATAGACCGCCAGGGAATCGCCCGGGCGAAGCGTTCGACCGATCCAGGTCGAGGCTAACTCGCGCGTGCCCCGCAGCGGGCTGAAGTCCAGGCTCTCGCCCGGGTCTATCTCGTCCGGGCCGCGCAGGATGGGCCCGTAACCTGGCGAGTCGTCCGCGGGTATCACGGGTTCGGGCTTGCCGAGCTCCCGCACCTGCTGATGCGAGACACCGACGACGATCACCGCATCCGAACAGCTGTAACGCAACTGAACGACCGCCGTCCGCCGCGCCGCAAGCGCCGCGTTCTCCCGAGCGAGCTGAGCGATGCGTGCCTTCAGCGCCACGCTGTCCTCCGCCCTCAGGCGCTCGACCTCCGCCCTGAGCGCCGCCGCCTCCGCCTCGAACCGCCGCGTCTGCGCCTCGGCATCGGCGAGCGCCGTCTGGAGGCGCTTTCGCTCGTCCTCGACCCGGTGCAGCTGGGAGCTCGCCTGATCGAGCCGTGTCTGGAGCCGCGACACGTCGCGCTGGCTCTGGGCGAGGCTGGCTACGGCCGCGTCGATCTGCTGCTGGAGACGATCGAGATCCTCCCTGGTGTAATCACCGGATTTCAACTTCCGGCTGGAAGCCTCGAGCTGCGTGCGGACGCCGTCGAGAGAGGCCCGGACGATTGCGGCGATCTGTTCGGAGGTGAAGTCGGGAATGTAATATTTCATCCCGAAGACCATGAGGATGAGGAAGGCTCCCATCGCCTTCGTCATCACGGCCATCAAGGCGACCTCGCTGGTTTCGGCTTGCCGCCTTCGCCTCCTCATCGCGGCTGCCTCGCCGGCCCTGTCCTCATCGCGCGACCACGCTCTCGTGGTCCACATAGACGCGGTTGATCAGGTTCTTGAGACAGTATTGCCCGGCGGCATTGAGCGCGAGCTCCTCCTGTTCCTGAACGGCATGCTGCACGAAGGCCATCATCGCGCTGGCGATCAGCGCGACGAGCGTGGTGTAGAACGACACCGAGAGGCCGCCGACCACCTTGCCGAGATCCATATTGGCAGGGTCGATGAGGTGCAGCGCGAGCGACAGGCCGATGACGGTGCCGAGGAAGCCGATCGTCGGGATGAGCCACGCCATGTAGCGCAGCATCTGGTAGCGCAGGTCGACCTGGTCGCTCATTAGGTTCAGCGAGCTGGTGAGCACGTTGATCGCCTGATCGACCGAGCGGCTCGCCTGGAGCTGAAGGATCGTCAGGTCGATCAGGGCCGGAAGAAAGCCGCTTTCGGCATCGTGCAGTTCGGCAACGCGGCGGCGGATCGGCCCGAGTTCGTGCAGTTCGAGGAGAGAATTGGGGTCTTCCGGCAACAAGCCGGCCTGAAGGAAGGCGCGCTCGCGTCGTGCGGCGCGCCAGCGTCGGTAGAGTTCACCCATCGCCCAGGCGAGAGCGAGGTAGATGAGGTTTTGGATGGTGAAGGGATAGGGAAAGACGCTGTAGCGCTGCCGGTCGAGAAGAAGAGCGGCCGTGGGGGAATCCGGGACGGTCATCAGGGTGGTCACGAGGATGGCGACGGCCGCGATCCCCAGCGCGGTCAGCCGGACGCGCCAGGCCGCCGGCACCGTCGGCCATGGATGCGGCCCGCCCTGCGCGAGAGCCAACACGGTGCCTTCCCCTGCGGTCGCTGAAGTGTCCGTCATGGCGAATACGTTGCAATATTGGAAATGTGGGACAATCTGACCGATGGTCGGCCGGGAGTCGAGACGAATGGGACTTTGGTCGCGAGACCTACGCGCTCTTTCCGGCGTCACGGAGTCGGGCAATACTCCGGCGATGAAGTTTCTGATCGTCGATGACCATCCCGTTTTGCGCGAGGGCATCGCGGCCCTGCTCCGGCGGGCCGGACCCGAGGTGGCGATGCTCGAAGCCGGAACGGTGCCTGAGGCCCTGCGTCTGGCCGAAGCGAACGACGATCTCGACGTGGTCATTCTCGACATGGTCCTGCCCGGCATGGACGGGCTCAGCGCGATCGGCGAGTTCGGCCGCGTGCGACCGGAAGTGCCGGTGATCGTCCTGTCCTCTTCGGAGAAGGCGGAAGACGCTCGCCGCGCCCTAGCCAGTGGTGCCCTCGGCTATGTCCCGAAATCGGCGAGCCACAACACGCTGCTCGCAGCGATCAGCCTCGTGATGGATGGCGAGGTCTATGTGCCGCCCCTCATCCTCGCCGAGGTGACGGGAACGGCGCTCCCTCAGAAGGTGCCGCCGAGCCCGGCGGACGTCACCGCCTCTGCGCTCACCGCGCGTCAGGTCGAGGTGTTGCGCCGCCTGAGCTCCGGGCAGCCGAACAAGATCATCGCCTACGAACTCGATCTCTCGGAGAAGACCGTGAAGGCGCACGTCACCGCCATCTTCAAGGTGCTGGGCGCCATCAACCGCACCCAGGCGGCTGCGGCGGCGCGTGCGGCGGGCCTTATCTGAGGCGGTCTCATTCGCCCGAGGATGCGCGCGCGCCCACCATGAGATTGCGCATCGCGGCGCGCAGTTTCCCGTTCGGCACAGGTTTGTGGAGGAGTACGAGGCCACTCGTCCGGGCCTCGATCAGCCTGTCGGGCGCGGTGTCGCCGGTGATGATCAACGCCGGGATCGTCTCGTTGAATTCCGAGCGAAGGCGCTCGATCACCTCGGTTCCCGTCTCGCCGTCCCGCAGGCGATAATCGGAGACGATCAGATCCGGCCGCGTCGGGTGCGATGCGAGCCGCGCGACCGCTTCGTCACCGGAACCCGCTGCGATGACGTCGTGGCCCCAGCCCGCGAGCAGGCGCTCCATCGCCTCGCGGATGGACGCCTCGTCGTCGATCACGACGATCAGGCTTCTCTCCGCGAGCGCCCCCGGCGCCGCCGCGACGGAATCCTCCGCCAGGGCAGCCTCGTCGGAGAGTGCCATCTTAACCTCGAAGCATGAGCCTCGGCCGATGCGGGAGCGCAGCGCGATGGGCATATCGAGGATCGCGCAGGTCCGCCGCACGATCGCCAATCCGAGGCCCAAGCCCTTGGTGCGGTCGCGCTCGACATTTCCGATCTGAACGTATTCCTGGAAAATGCGCTCGTGGTCGCCCGCGGCGATGCCGGGACCCGTGTCGAAGACCTGGATCGCGAGGCGGCCGCCGCGTCGACGGCACGCGACGAGCACGCCGCCCCGGTCCGAATAGCGGACCGCGTTGGAGACGAGGTTGCGCACCACGCGTTCGAGCAGAAACGGGTCCGTCCAGGCCACCTCGTCGCAGGAGCGGCAGCGCAGCCGCAGCCCTTTGGCCTCCGCCTCGGGACGGAGGTCGCGGCAGATGCGGGCGAGGTAGGGGCCGACCCGGAAGGCTCGCGGCGCGACCTCGACCACGCCGGCATCGAGCCGCGAGATGTCGAGGATGGCGTTGAACAGGCCGTCCATGGCAGCGGCGGACGCCTCGATCCGCTCGACGAGGAGACGAGCCTCGCCGGGCAGGTCCAGGCGAAGCAGCGCTCCCGCGAACAGACCGAGCGCATGCACCGGTTGGCGCAGGTCATGGCTTGCCGCAGCCAGAAAGCTCGATTTGGCACGATTTGCTGCATCGGCTGTATCCCGTTCCCGCCGCAGGTCCTCCGCCAGCGCCTCGCTCCGCAGCCGCAAGCCGACGATCTCGATGAAGGCGCGGTGGCTGCGGACGCCGAGGCCGCCCATGACCACGACATAGATCAGCATCAGGAACGCGCTCGCCCGCTCGACGAGCGCCGGGGCGAAAAAATTCGCGGCCACATAGGGCAAGGTCGCGGGCAGGAACAATGCGAGGAAGGCAGGCAGCCACGGGCCGAAGGCGGGAATCGCGCCGGCCGTCACCCCGAGCGTGACGGCGAGAGGAAGGAAGCGTATGTCGAAGGGAGCGTCAGGCGTCAGGCCCACGGGGGCGAAGCCCCAGGCGATTCCTTCCAGCCCCGCAACGACGGTGAAGGCGAGTGGCCATGTCGATGCGGCCCTGACAACGCAATCGGCGCGCCGGTAGCCAAGGGCGAGGAGCGTATGCGCGACGGCGCATGTCAGGACACAGGCGGCCCAGATGGAGGCGGTGCGGGGATCGGATGCGCCGAGCGCGACCAGGAACACCGCGAGGATCAGCGCGGCGAGGCCGGCACCGGCCACACCCGGGATCACCATTCGGAAGACCTCATCGATCTGCTCGCGCCGCAGTGCGGCCTCGTCGGCCTCCCTGACCGTCGGCGCGATCGTCGTCGCGGTGAGGCGTCCGGTGACGCGATGCTCTCTCATCGGAAAGTCGCACCGCCGAGACTGGGCGATCGCACATGCCCCCCGACAGCGGCTCGTCCTTCTTCGGGTGATGGCGACCCTTCGAGGTGAAGTCGCTTCCGATTTGGGCCTCGCCGGTCCGATGGCGACCGCACTCTCCGTCCTCGCCGATCGCCTTCGATCCGGCTCATCGGTGCGGCGCTATTGCGGCGGCAGGACATCGAGGACCGTCGACGCATCCGGGCGCCGCGACAGGCGGCTGACCCCGGCGCCGGCCTCGGCCTTCCCCGCCTGCAAGGCCCGGCGGTAGAATCTGAGCGCGGAATCGGGGTCGGCTTTGCCGCGCAATCCCTTCTCGTAGATCCGCCCGAGGGCCAGCAGCGCATCCGACTGGTCCTGCTCGGCGGCGCGCTCGTACCAGCGCACAGCCTCGGCCAGGGAACGCTCATAGCCGATGCCCTTCTCCAGCATCTCCCCCTTCCAGGCCATGGCGGTGGCGTCGCCCTGCGCCACGTCCAGCTCGACGAGGCGCCGGCCCTCGGGGATATTTTTCCTGATCCCGATGCCGTTGAGGTTGTAGTAGGCCAGCAGCCGGATCGACTCCCGGTCGCCTTCCTTCACGAGCGCTTCGAGCAATGCCAAGCCGGCGGCCTTGTCGAGGCCGCGCGCCTTGCCGGCGATGGCCATCCGCGCGCAGTGATAGCGGCCGAGCGTCGTCGTCATCTGGCAGAAGATCCCGGCCGCCGCCGTCTCGTCCTGCGCGACGCCGAACCCGTCCTGCAGTGCCATCCCCTGCTGGAAGAGTGCATCGGTGCTCCCCAATTCGGCGCCCTTGCGGAAATGGGCATAGGCCGCTGCGGGGTCGCGGAGCTCGCTCGGGCCGTATCTCATCAGCCAGCCGATCCGCGCATGGGCTTCGGCGTTTCCCGCGTCCGCCGCCTTGCGGTACCATCGCAGAGCATCGGCATAGTCCTGGCTCCCGTCGAGGCCTGCGGCGCAGATATAGCCCATGTTGAAATATGCGACGGGCGAGCCGTGCTCGGCCGCCTGCTTGGTCAGCCGCACGCCTTCCGCGATGTCCTTCTCGACATTCGTCCCGGTGATGAGCAGGTTCCCGAGCTCGGCGATCGCCGTGAGGTGGCCGGCGGCCGCGGCCTTCCTGACGAGGCGTACCGCGACCGCCTTGTCCTTCTCCGCGGCATACCCGGCGAAAATCGCGGCAGCGCAGTTGTAATTCGCTCTCGCGGTGTCGAGGCCGCAAAACAGCGCCGCCGCCGCCGCCCGGTCGCGCGTGGGCGCCTCGTCGTTGTAGAGGCGGATCGCGAGGCTCTCCTGCGCCGACGGATCGCCCTTTTCCGCGCCGAGCCGGTAGAGCCGCAGCGCCTCGGCCGGGTCCGGTCTGCCGTCGAGCCCCGCAACTGCGATATCTCCCATGCGCTGGTAGGCGGCGGCATAGCCCGCGGCAGCGGACTTGCCGTACCACTCGAAGGCCGCTCGCGGATCCTTCGGGCCGCCGACCCCGCGGATCGCCAGCGCGCCGAGGTCGAAAAGGGCGGCCGAATGGCCCTGCTCCGCCGCCAGGCGCAAGAGCTTCACCGCATCGTCGACGTCGTTCGCCCCGGCCGGCGCGTTGAGGAGGTGTTCGGCCAGGGCGACGCGCGCGTCGGCGTTTCCCTGGTCGGACAGCCGCCGCAGCATGACGACGCCATCGGACGCCGTCTTCCCGGGGACGGCGCCTTGAAGCAGCAGCTTGCCGCATTGCAGGTCGCCGGAAGCGCGCCCGAGACTGCAGTACAGTGCGGCAGCCGCCGCGATGTCCTTCGCAACGCCGCGCCCCTTGAGCAGCGCGTTTGCGTAGAGCAACGTCGCGTTGCGATCGTTGAGTTCCGTGCCGCGCCGGTAGTGCTCGGCTGCCTCCTTCAGGCCCTCCGCACCGCGTCCTTCGTTCTCCAGGATCCAGCCGAGGTCCCTGAAGGAGGGCGGATAGTTCGCCCGGACCGCCCGCTCGATCCAGCTTCGGCCCTCCGCGCGCGATTTCAGCTCGAAGAACAGGAGGTAGCCGAGTTCGCCCTGCGCCGCGACATGGCCCTTCTCTGCCGCCTTCCGCAGCCAGACGGCCGCCTCCTGACGCGTCCCCGTGTCGTCACGCAGGAGCGTCCCGAGCATGTACTGGGCCAGCATGTCGTCCTGCTCGGCGAGGGGTTTCGCCAGCCACAGCGCTGCCCCGCGGTCGCCGCGTCCGAAAGCTGCGACCAGATCGTCGCGAGGGCTGGCCGCCGCTGGGACGGCGAGGCCGAGCAGCACGAGAAGGAGGACTACGTGGCGCATGGGATCTCGCCCGGTCGCGGTTCCGGCAGCCCGCTCATCGTGAGCCCCACGAACCGGACGCACATCTCGCTCTCCTTCATCCCGTGGCCGACGGCGAAGCTGGCCATCACGCCAACAGCAAAGGCTTCACGGTGATGAGCCTTCGTTCTCCCTTAATGTGACGGCTCCCGCTCTCTTTGTGTAGCGGCCGAACGTCCCGTCTGCTCGGCCTCCATGGACATTGGTCTTAGGACCGTTGAGCGCAAGGAACTTCCATCATATCCGATACATGCCCGCGCTCGTCGTCCAAGCGCTCCTCGCGCGCAACCTCGGCGTCTGCGCGCGAGGAGCGGATGAACGACCAGCGCCGACGTGAAGGAGGCGCCCCGCTCGTCAGCAGGCCGGGCGGCGCAACTCGGCGCAAGGCCCGGCAATTCCGTCAAGCCCGGCACGCAAGCAGGATCGACGCCGTGCGATCCGCACATCACTGCCAACAGGAGCGTTCGATGCGACGTCGTTGCGCCTATGTCTTGCTCGTGGCTTCGACCTTGTTCGTTCCGGCCTTGCCTGCCGGCGCCGAGCCCCGCGCGCCGCTAGCCGCCGGCGGCTGCTGGATGGTGCTGCCCAAGGGCGAGAAGCCCGAACGCGGCAATGCGGCCGAAGTCTTGTGCCTCCGCCGGGACGGCTATGGCCGTGTCCGCGAAAGCTCCTTCTACGGCGATGTCGCCGGCTGCGGCCGGGTGACCTACCGCACGAGCAACGGCCCGACCCTGGTCGAGATCGACTTCAGCGCCTGCACCAACGGCGCGCCGAACCACAGCCTGCTTTGCGCGAGCGGCTCCGGGCGCAACCCTGTGCCCTGTCTCCAGAGGGTGCCCGGCGACGACGAGCCGGTGGAGATGGAGCTTTATCCGCTGGAAGGACCAGGCTCGTGAGACTCGCTCCCCGTCTCGCCGCCGTGCTCGGCCCGCTGCTCCTGCAGCCTGTCCCGGTGCACGCTTCCGATTGCCCGGAGGGCAGGGCCCGGCCGCTTCCGGTGAAGGCCCCGATCGAACACCGGTTCGGGCACCGCCTGCATCCCGTCATCGGCATGGCGGTCTTCCAGCCGAACATGGTCTTCCGCACTCTCAGCGGCCAGGCCGTGGTGACGGTGCGAGGCGGCCGGGTCGAGCCCGTCGAAGCCACGCGGATCGGCCGCTTCGTCCGGGTCCGGCAGCGCGACGGGAGCGAGCTGCGTTACGGTCCGCTGTCGCAGCTCCGCGTCCGTGCCGGACGCTGCGTCGCGGCCGGCGCGAGACTGGGCCGCACGACCTCGTCGCCCTTCACGCTCGCCCTGCGGCGAAACGAGCGATGGATCGATCCTGCGCCCTTGATGGGAGAGGCCCGGTGACCTCCCGCGTCGGCGGAATTGCCAGCCAAGAGGAGGCAATGCACGGCAAGCCGGCGCAATGGCGCGGCGGGCCCGATCCGGAGCAGAAAGTCTCGATCCGCAGTTCGAGGGACCTCATGCAAACACGCCGCTTCCTGTTGTCCCTGCTGAGCCTGCCGCTGCTGTCCTCGGTTGCCGCGGCGGAGGCGACGTGCGGTCCGCGTGGCGGCGCACTGATCGTCCGGCCGCGCCGGCCGGCGCAGCCGCTCTCGGCGCAGCTCGATGCGCTCGGCCCGCTGGTCCATGACGCGACGCTCGGGCTCGCCTTGCAGCGAGCCTGGAGCTGCTTCACGCCGGAGGAGGCCGTGCGAATGCGCTCGGCACTTGCCTGGGCGCGGGACGCGGTATCCCGGCCTGGCTTCGGCGAGATCAGGCCGGCGGTGCTGAACACGGCCCGGAGGCGGGGCAAGGAAGCGGCCGCGCGGCTGGTGGCGAAGGGCGCCGGCAGCGAGGAGGCACGCGTCATGCAGGCCTCGTTGCGCTATGTTTTCGCGAGGGAAGAGTTCGGGGGGACGAGCGCCCGTCGGATCTGTGACGGCGATCGCTCGATCAGGGGGAATTCACGATGACAGGACAGACGGTCGCCGAAGGCGGCGGGACCTTCAGGGATGCTTTCGACGGTTCGCTCGAGCGGCCCACCAAGCCGTTGAAAATCGCGATGTTCCTCGCCCTCGGCGCCTTCGCCGCCGTCGCGGCGATCTACCTCATGTTCGCGTTCGTGCCGCAAAACGGGCTCCCGGCGATCCACGAATGGTGGGCCGGGCTCGGAACACGGTCCTTGCGGGGCGAATCCGCTGCCTTCTCTTCGATCGTGATGGGCGCGGTCGCGACGATTGTCGTCGCCTTATTCGCAGCCTTCACGCTGACGGAGGCCATTGCGGATCTGCGCAAGGAAAGGCCGTTGCGGCGCCTCGGCCGGGAGCTCGTCGTCATTCGCGAGCTGACGCAAGACGGCGTCGGCTATCGGGAGGGCGACATCAAGACCGTGCACGTGCCCTGGGCGCAGGTGCAGGAGCTGCGCTCGATGGATCTGCCGGCCTTCGAGGGCAAGCTCTTCTTCGTCATCGAGCTGAAGAGCCCGATCCACGAACGCGGTCGTCTCGTCTTCTGGGACGGGCAGGATCGTCACAACAGCATCGCCGGTCGTCTCCGCGAACGCCTGGCGACGTACCGCGCCGCGCAAGCCGCCGCCGGCTGAAGAGAAGGAGGGGACCGATGCGGAAGTTGAATGCCTTTCCCTGTTTCGTGCTGTGCGGCCCCTTCCAAGGTTACGGCCCGGCACTGCCTGCCTTCGGTCGCTTCGAGCGGATCGAGTGGCCGATGTATTCCCGGGGAGATTTCACGCGGCCGCTCCGCTTCACCGGAATGCTGGACCTCGATGGACCACACGCGCTGGCATATCTCCACGATTCCGAATGGGCCGTGGTCCAGATCGATCGGGACGATCCTTGCGACTGGGTTAAGCGCGAGGACGGGACGGTCGAGCCCGGTCTGGTCTGTTTTGCCTCCGGTTTCGTGCTGTTCCGCGGTCCGCGCCGGACCGCGCTCAACATATTCACCGCTTACAAGAGCGGCATGCCCTTGAAGACGCCCCTGTCGGCGTTCCAGGATCGCACCGGCGTCGCCTCCGCCGGCGATTTCGGCGTGGCGATCGCGGGCGATGAAGGCTTCGCGCGCGCTGGCTTCTGCGGCGTCGCCCAGGCAGGAATGGCGGAGCGGCGCGGGAGTTCTGATATTTTCGCAGAGGTCGACTGGTCCGGATACTGGGCCTTTGGCGTGGCTCTGGCCGGCGTGCGTGGTAATGCGTCCGCCGGCAGGGAAGGGATTGCCGTGGTTGAGAGTGGCGGCCATGCGCGGGCGGCACATAGCGGTGTGGCGATCGCCCGCCGACATCCCCGCAAAATCGGCATCGCTCGTGGCCACTTCGGCAAATTCAGCGTCGTCGAGGCCGGCGGCAGCGGCATCGCCATCTCGCAGGCGAGTGAAGGGTCCGTGACCGTTGAGGCCCAAGGCGTCGCCGTGGCGACCGAGAGCACGCGCTGGCTGGCGGTCGGCCGTGGCGGGATCGGCGTGGCGCAGGGGGATGTGGAGCAGCTGGACATCGCCGACGATGCGCTCGTCGTCGCGGCGGGATTGGAAAGCGCGATCCGTTTCCGTCTGGGCCGTCGAGCGACGCTGATCATGCGTCACCGGCGGACAGAGGGCGTTGTCAGAGTGTTCACGACCTGCGGCGGAAACCTTGAGCCCAAGGTCTATAGCTATTGGGACGACGAGCTCCACGAGGAGTCCACCGACCGACTCGGTTCCGTCGATATCGAGCCGTGGGAGTCTGAGAAAGACGACGCGGTGTCTCTTTCCAAGTCTCCCGCCCCGGCTTTTCCCTCGGGCTTGCCGTGGTGGGTCGCCGCCCGGAACCACGATCCGGAGGCCGAAATCCTGCAAGAGCCGATACGAGAGGGAGAGATCGTCGTTCTGTGCGGCAATATTCCAGCAGCGGAGCTGGCGGCGGGGCGTAAGGACGGGAAATTGTGGCTCGGCGCCCTCATGGGCCAGGGCGATCTGCCGCTGAGCGATGGGGCACAATGCTGTCTGGTCAGGGTTGAGGGCGAGCATGCGCTCGGGCAGGGACGCGGCGAAATGGTCGGCTTCCGACAGGGGACGGCACTCTATCGCGGCACCCTGCGTGGCGCGGTCGCCTCGCTCCGCGCCGTTGGCGCCGACAAGGTGCTCGACGGCCATATCGCGCTGGCCGGGCCTGGCGGCGTCGCGCGTGTCGCGTCGCGGATGGACCCCGTGCCGCTGCCGCCTCCGCATCCCGCCGACATCGAGGAGCGCTATTACGGGACCCCGTCCAACCTTCTGCGCGGCGACCGCACCATCGGCCGCTATCCCTCCCTCGCCGTGGCCGGAGACGAGGGTTTCGCCATCTGCGACGGCGAGGCCCATGCCGGGGATCGCGGCGTGGCCTGTGCGCGCGGCCTGGGCGTCGCGCGAGCCGGGGCCAATGGCCTCGCCCTCTGCGAGAACGGCCGCGCGATCGCCGGCGAGTCCGGGATCGCCTTGAGTGTTCCTCTGACCTACCCCGGTGAACTTGACCACGGTGGACAGGCTGTCGCGGGCGAGCATGGCATCGCGATTGCGGAGTGGAACGGTACGACCGCGATAGCCGGCGAGAGCGGCATCGCCATCGCCAGGGGACCATCGGGGGGCCAGGCTCGGGCGGGGGACTTGGGTGTCGCCATCGGCGCGGGGGGCGAGCAGGTCGCGGTCCATGGTGGCGGGCATGCGGTCGTCGTCGCAAAGCGGGGGCGGGTCAGCGGCTTTGACGGCGCGTTGCTCGTCGCCTGGGACGAAGCGACGAAGCGCTGGGTTCACGGCTTGGTCGGGCGGGACGGCATCGAGCCCGGTGTCGCCTATGTCGCCCGCAACGGCCGCTTCGAGCCCTGGACGAGCCCGGTGCTTGTGGAATTCCGCCACAAGCACCGACGAAGGCCGCGCTGAGCGCCGGCATCCATCGGCAAGGCCGGGCAAGTCGGTGCAATACCGCGGCCGCCGGGTCGCGGCTATCCCTTCGTCCATCGGATCGCCCCGATGGAACGGAGACTGAGCCATGAAGAAACACCTCGCCCTCGCCGCCTTCGTCCTGCTCGCCGCGACCGGCGCGCAGGCCCAGCAGAGCCAGCAGAAGGTCGCCGTCAAGAACCGCGACATGATCGTCGCCATCACCAGCGGGCAGCTGGAGGACAAAATCGTCGGCAAGCCCGAAATCTTCCAGCGGAGCAACATCGCCTACGCCATCGGCATGACGCGCAGCCTGCACCGGGCCTGCACCATCCTCTCGGCCGAGGACGGCGCGCGGCTGGAACGGCTCGAGCGGGCCTACCGGACGAGGAAGGCAAGCAACGAGATCGACGCGGCGATGCAGGCCATGGTGCTGGGCGAACTCGACAACGGCGCCTCCGACACGGCCGCCCTGCTCGGCCGCTACGACTGCGCGGCGCTGGAGCGCGCCAAGCTGACCGGCCCGCTGCTCGCCTTCTGGAACAAATATCTCACCCGGCTCGCCGGGTGAGCCGCCGACACCGCAAGAGGAGGTTCCCATGCTCTCTCGCATTCGCATCGTCGCCGCGGCCTCGGTCGCGGCGCTGGCCACGCTCCTGGTATTGGCGGCCTCGGCGCAGACCGTGCCCTCGCCGCGCCTCGAAGCCCAGCGCCAGGCCAATGCGCAGTTCGAGACGTTTCGGGCCCGCTGCGGCAAGGACTATGTCGTCGCCGCCGACGTCTCGCCGCCGCCGAGGGGCGGCTTCACCACGACCCTGGGGACGCCTGTGCCCGGAGCGTCCTCCGGCCATACGCTCTATATCGCCTATGCCGATGTCCGCCTCGACGGGCGCGAGATCACGACCGATATCGACCGCCGCAACGGGATCGCCTGGCGCGGAACGCTGGCCTACAGCGCCGCCGCCCTGCGCCAGATCTCGGTCGGCCAGGACGGGACCAGAGGCGCCTGGAGCCCGTGGCAGCCCGCAGGGCCGATCTACACGGTGACGCTGGAGCTCAAGGACGGGAGCTGGTCGAGCCGCGGGCAGGAGATGTCGCTTCTGGGCGCGCTGGGGCGCTACGCCAAGCTGAGGCGTCCGGCCTGCGCCGAGATTCCGGCAGGCTGATCCGGCGATGGCGGCGGCACCCGCACCGCGATGATCGGCCAGGTCCACTTTTCGGTGGGGCTGACCATAAGATAATCTCGAAACCCGGGCGCGCGGCGGTGATGTCTCGCCCGTTGCACGACGAATGCGGGGTATGACATGGACGAACCAAGCGTCGCCTTCAGTGTCGAGGGCAAAACCTTTCGCAGCCCGATCGGCGTGTTTTCCATCTTCGGCATCTGCGCTCTCGCGGGCGCCATTCTCTGCCTGTTGCAACTCGTGACCAGGCCTTTGACGCCGTCGAACGCCGTCCCGCTGCTCTTCGGCGGCGTCGGAGGACTGATCGGGCTCGCGGCCGGCCTCGGCTTTACCGCCATGCATCTCAACGCATGGTGGGCCGGGCGTGATCCGGATGCCACCGCAAGGCGGATCACGCCTCTCGTCGTCACGGCCGGCGGGATCTTCATCGACCCCTATCCCTATGCCGGTCCCGGACCTCTGGGAGCGCGCCGCCGCCGCTTCGTGCCCTGGCGGGACGTCGCCGCGATCGGGCCGGTCAAGGAAACGGGCCTGTTTCCCGTGACGGTGGCGGAGAAGGACGGGGTTCAGAAGACCGTCTACGAAATCCCCGAAGAGGCGCGCAGCGAGGCCGGTGCGACGCCGTACGCCACGCTCCTCGCCGCTCGGCAGCGCTATCTGGCCGGGCTTTCATCCGCGGCCCGGGCCGCGACGGGGACGTTCCTCGTTCCGGTCGTAAGGGCGGCGCCGCCGATCTGGCGCGTGCTCGGTGGCGGCGTGCTGCTCGCGGGCGCGGCCGTCTTCGCTCTCCTGCTGACCGCGACAGCCGCGGCGACGAAGAGCGCCAATCTCGACCTCAAGGCCTTTCTCACGCTGCTGGGCTGGAGCGGGATCATCGCGTTCTTCGCCTTTGCGATCGTCGCCGCCGCTTTCGGGGCTTGGCGCGCCCGAGGCCAACACATCACCTGGCCGGTCGCGACGATCGAGGCGGACGGCTTCACCGCTACCGCCCTGCCGAATGCGGCAGGTGACCTCTTCGGCGATCTCGAAGGCCGCAGTCGCCGCGTCGCCTGGCCGGAGGTTCGAAGCATAGAGCCGCCGCTCCCCGGCGAAAACGACTTTACCGTCGACATCGGCGAGCGCCACCCACTGCGTTTGCCGGCCGCTGCGAAGGCCGAAGACGGGCGGACGCTTTACCCGGCGCTCGCCGGAGCATGGCAGGCCTGGCGCATGCCAGCTGAACCCGGAAGCCAGCCGGAGCCGACCTAAACCAAGCCAACCGGGTCGCCCGGCGTCTCGGGCGGCCATTTGAGGTCGAAGAGTAGGAACATTGCCGTCTGGACGGCAGTCGGGAAATCCCGAACCGATCCGCCGGCCGCCGGGCAAGGCAATTCGCCGATGGCGGGATCGTCGCGCGAGCGCAGCAGGGCTAGACAGCCGAGCACAAGCGTATGCGTCGGCAGCGCCACGCCGAGTTCGTAAAGGAGAGTCGCGTTGGCACGCTCGCGCGCCTGCTCGATCAGTTCGCGCAGCACCGGCGTCGGTGTCCAAACCTGATCGACCAGCCCTCGCCGCAACTTCGGATCGCTCCAGTCGAGTTGAGGAGCCAGCGTCAACAGAAGCGGACCGGGTGACATGCTTGGTCCAGCTGTTGCCCTCGTCCGAGCAAAATTAGCCCAGTCCAGGCCGACCACGGGGAACAGACGCTCTGGAAGTCGAGAGCTGGTTTCCCCCCGCCAGGCATCCGGAAGTCGGCCGAAGGCAACCATATGCAGCGCGCCGAGGAGAAGCTGCGAGGGGCTCCGACGATGCTCCTGACAGGCCTCGCGAAACCGATCGGAACGTTCCGCGCGCTCATGGAGCGCCCCGAACGAAGCCGGCGCCTCGGGCCAATCCTCGCCGCGCAGAGCAGCCTGCAAGCCCGACGATCGCCAATCGAGAACGGAGGCGAGCGCGATGATGTCCGGCCCGAGGGGTGGATCGTATGGCTCCGGTGGGTAAAGGTCCGGCGCCGGCATGCCCGTCGGCCTCGGTTGCCGAAGGCGTTGGACGATGGGATGCAACCTGTCGAGCCAATCACTCCAAACGCTCATCGCCGCCTCCTTGAGCGGCCAGCATGCCGTGCCGGTGCCGGCCCAGGCAATTGATGCCGATTGCATCGCATTGCGATCGGCATCCTGCCGTGCGCGATCGATCATGACCCTGTGCGCTATGGCCTTCGGATCGGCTCCGGCTGCTGTGAGTGGACGGCGCTCTGTTCTCTGATTGCCGTCGGGCCTTGCTCGGAACCGGGCTCGATGATCGTGACGCTGACGCAGACCAACAGGAAGACCAGGATGATATTGGCGCCGCCGATCACCGATGCGAACCGCCTCGCACCCCGCGCCCGAACGATGCCGATTGCCGCAATTCCACAAAGAAGCGCCATGGACGTGAACTGGCCGGTTATCATCCATCCGCGGATTTCCGTGCCGGCCGCATGATGGTCGATCATGAAAGGGCCCGAGAGGATCATAAGACCCCAGGGTATGATCATGAACGACAGTGCGCCCAAACGACGGCGGACTTCGGACCCACTCGGAAAGGAGCGGACGACGAGCACAGCAATCACAACGGATACCGATGCGACCAACGCGAGAAGCAGGATCAAATTGAGCATCGGAAGCTCTCTCCTTGCTGTCCTCGGCGCGCCGGCCGGCCCCAGTTTCACGAAAGAATTTAGTGCATCGAAAGGTAGTGCGGAATTGCTCGGCATTGCGCCGGAATCCAGTCGCCGCGCCGCTGTCACGACGGATCTGTTGCTCAAGCAGATTCACTCCAACGGGCTCGTTTAGCACGAAGGCGCGCCCAGCGGCTGCGTGAGCCCTGCCGCCAGGCGCCTCTTCAAAGGTCGGTCTGTTCAGAGAGAATCAAGGCGTCGTCGACCTCGATGCCGAGGTATCTGACCGTGCTCTCCAACTTCGAATGGCCGAGCAGGAGCTGGCATGCTCGCAAGTTGCCGGTCCGCTTATAGATCAGCGCGACTTTGGTCCGTCTCAGGCTATGGGTCCCATACAGAGCGGGGTCGAGCCCGATCAGCGAAACCCAGTCGTCGAGCAGGCGCCCATATTGGCGGGTGGTGACGTGATCGCCTTTATGGCTCCGGCTAGGAAAGAGCCAGTCAGCATCGCCGGATGGTCGACGCCTGAGCCAAGCGGTCAAGGCCTCCCGCGTCGGGTCGGTCAGCTCGAAGGGCACTGGCCGACCTGTCTTCTGCTGGATGATCGAGGTCCGCAGTCTGACCGTGCCGCCCAGCACGACATCGCTGATCCGCAATCGAACGAGATCGCAGCCTCGCAACTTGCTGTCGATCGCCAGATTGAACATGGCGAGGTCTCGTACGCGCTGATCATGCTGCAGTCGCGTTCGGATCGCCCAAATATGGCGAGGTTTCAGCGGCGGCTTGGGCCCGATAAGGCGACCCGCGTTCCAGGCGGGACGCTCGTCACGTTGCTGATGTTCGATCGGCATAGCGTGTCCTCCTTTGGAGGCCGCATCCGGATTGATATTATCACGAATGATGTTGAGCTGCGCTGCGCCACTTCCTGACATTGGCTGCCGCCCCATTAGCGGACGTAAGGATCATGGCCGATATCGCACGGCATTGAGCAGCAGGCGGAACGCCTGCGAGGTCTGAAGGCGGCTGGCATAGTAGAGGTGATATCCCGGCAGCGGCGGCGTCCATTCGCCCAGCATTCGGACGAGCTTACCTTCGCGCAGATGGGCATCGACCTGATCGAGCGGCAGATAGGCGATCCCGAGGCCTGCGAGCGCAGCGTCGAGAATGAGCTCGATCGTGTTGAAGACGAGCGGGCCCTCGACGCGAACGCGGATTTCGCGATCGTCATGAACCAGACGCCAGGCGTTGACCGTGCCCGGCGTCGGCAGCCGCAGATTAACCCCGCGATGGCTGGCGAGGTCGTGTGGTGTTGCCGGAGCCGGTCGCTCGCGCAGGTAGCTGGGCGCTGCCACGATCGCCATCGGGATATCCGGGCCCATGCGAACCGCGACCATGTCCTTCGACACATGCTCGCCGAGGCGCACACCTGCATCGAAGCCCTCGGCGACAACATCGGAGAGCTCATAGGTCGCGACTATCTCGACATTGATGTCGGGATAGTCGGCAACGAGCTTCGCTAAGGCTGGCAGCAGGATCGTCTTAGCCGCGTGCTCGACGCTGGTGATCCTGATCGTCCCCGACGGCTTGTCGCGGAACTCACCCAGCGCGATCAGGCTCTGATCGAGATCGCGCAGCATCGGCGCCAGCGTCTGCCAGAGCCGTTCGCCCGCCGGCGTCGGGGCGACGCTGCGTGTGGTGCGGGCGACCAGTGGCACACTGAGCCGCTCTTCCAGCCGCTTGATGATCTGGCTCAGCGCCGACTGCGACAGGCCGAGCCTGGTGGCGGCGCGGGTGTAGTTGCGTTCTTCCACCACAACGGCGAAGGCCGCCAGATCGGCCATGTCCTCGCGACGCATTCATCACCTCAGTGATAAGTTCAATCAGACTACTGCCATAGTCTGATGATTGGGGCGAGCCTAAGTTCTCGGTGTCGCGCCGCTCTGGCGCCCTACGACACCGCAACGGAGGAGACGACGATGGCTCGCAAGATCAGCTTCCAGAACAGCAACAACCCGACGATCACGATGTCGGCCGTTATTCATGTTCCCGAGGGCTTTGAAGAGACGGCAAGCTATCCGGCGATTATCGTCTCGCATCCCGGCGGCGGCGTGAAGGAACAGACCGCCGGCACCTATGCTGCCGAGTTGGCAAAGGCCGGCTTCGTCGCCATCGCCTATGACGCCTCCTATCAGGGCGAGAGCGGCGGCGAGCCGCGCCAGCTCGAAAACCCGCATATCCGAACCGAAGATGTCAGCGCTGTCGTCGATTATCTGACGACGCTGGCTTACGTCGACAACGAGCGCATCGGCGCGATGGGCATCTGTGCCGGTGCCGGCTACTCGGCCAATGCCGCGCTGCAGGACCGTCGCATCAAGGCGCTCGGCACGGTCAGCGCCGTCAATATCGGCTCCATGTTCCGCAATGGCTGGGAGAACAATGCGAAGGACGCCGACGCGCTGCCCTATACCGAGGCCGGCTCGAACGCCCGCACGGCCGATGCCGCCGGTGCTGCGAAAGCGCGCATGCCACTGGCGCCGGAAAAGGAGAGCGACGCGCCCAACGAGGAGCTGCGTCAGGCCTGGGAGTATTACCATACGCCGCGCGCGGAATGCCCGACCGCACCGGGCTTCGCCACCGCGCGCAGCCTGAACCAGATCATCACCTACGACGCCTATCACAAGGCCGAGGCCTTCCTGACGCAGCCGATCCTGGCCGTCGCGGGCTCCATCGCCGGCAGCAAATGGATGAGCGACGATCTGCTCGCCCGCGCCGCCAGCAAGGACAAGGCCATGCATGTCGTCGAGGGCGCCAACCACATGGACCTCTATGACGGCAAGCCCTTCGTCACTGAAGCCGTCTCGGTGCTGGCGCCGTTCTTCCAGAAGAACTTGGCTATGAGGGCGCGAACAGCCTATGAGGGCGCGAACAGCCTCGAAGCAAGCCGCAGCTGAGTAGCATCGGCGACAGTCGATATGTTGGGCCGGTGCCGTGGCGGCGCCGGCCTGGCGGTCCCTGTTGCTGCCTCGCGCCACTTCCAGACATTGGCTGATTGCCAGAAAGCGGACGTTGGCGGACTGGCCCCAGAAGCCGGGCAACAACGTCTCGCATTGGCCCAAGCGAGCGGGCACTCGCCAATGCGCGCGCGATCCGCCAACGGCTTTCGACCTGCAAAAGGTGACTTGGCCGATCGAGCTAGTGCTTGAAGAGCGCATAGTTGATGCCAAAGGGAATGTTCGGCAGCCGGAGTGGAAGTGCGATGGAGCGATGGTCGATCGTATCGATCGGGCAGACGAAGGCGATCACATCGCAATTTGCACGATCGACGGCAATTTGATGCGGGATGCAACCGGCCGCTTGGTGCCAGGGATTGCCGCAGCCCTGTTGAGAGCGGCTCAGAAGCGCCGCGTAAGAATTTGGCTTTTCATCTTTGTGGGGCTCGGGACGCCAGGGCCCAGACCTTCTGCTAGCCATCGAACAGGAAAATTGGTTTGAGTGCAGATTTTCGAGCGTGGACGGTTATCCCAGCCTAAGCGTTATGCGACCAGGATCCTCGGATACGCCAATTTTGCGGATACTGGATACTGGATGGGCGTAAGCGATAATGCGGCTTTCCTCCGGGGAGTACCTATCTGAATCGCTCAAGTTAATTGCGAGGCTTAGGGCGCCGTGCGGCCAAGCGTATCGCGAAAGTCCGGATGGGCGATTGCGATCATCTTCGGGAGGCGCTCAGCGAGGGACAGGCGACGAAGGTCGGCAACTCCGTACTCCGTAACGACAATGCTGGCGTCCGCCCTGCCGATGGTGGCCGGCCCCGACAGATGGGCGACGATTCGGCTGCTCAGCTGTCCCTTCACCTCGGCGGTAGAGGGGAGGGCAAGGATCGGCACTCCTCCCTGCGATGCGCGTGCCCCACGGAGGAAATCAAGAGCGCCTCCGATGGCGCCGACATAGCGACCGCCGGCTATCTCCGTGTTGGCCTGGCCTGACAGATCCACCTCGAGGGCAGAGTTAATCGCCGTGAAGCGAGGCAGAGCGGCGAGTTTCGAAAGCGCATGGGTTTCGGCGATCGGGCGAACCTCGATCGATGGATTGAGATGCGCAAAATCGAGCAGTTCGCGGCTTCCAAGGAGCGTTCCGGTCACCGACAGGCCGCGGTCAACGGGCTTGGCTGCGTTTGTCACCGCGCCGGATTGGATCAGCCGCATCGCCCCGTCACCAATCAGACCCGAGTGCAGGCCGAGATCTCGTCGGTCAACGAGAAGGTCTGCGATGCAATCCGGTAGGGCACCCAAGCCGAGCTGCAGCGTTGCGCCGTCCTCGACCAAGGAAGCGACGTTGGCCGCAACAGCCTGGTCAACGGCGCTGGGCATGCCGCGGGCGAGCGCGAGGACTGGCCGGTCTGTTCGTATGGCGACATCGACATCGTCCGCATCGATCAATGCGCTAGTAAACGGGGCCTGACGGTTGATTTCGGCCACCACGACGCGAGCCGTCTTGATCAGACCCTCGACGTAGTCGCTGGTGCAAGAGAGGCTCAGTCTGCCGTCATGGGGGTGCTCAGCCAGCTGCAGAAGGAGCACGTCGACCTCGCCCGCCAACGTCTTCGGCAGGTCCGAGTAATGCATCGGCAGGATGTCGAGCGCACCGGCTGCGGCGAGCTTTCGGTTGGTACCCGTTCCGCAGAAGGACGTAAAGCGGACATGGTCAGCGTGAGCTGGATCGACCGCGTCTCCGAGGCCGATGCCGACGAAGGCGGAGATCCCCCCGACCTGGGCGCGCTGCTCCATCAGCCGACCAGTCAGCGCGACTGGTTCGCCGCACGCCTGACCCCAGCAAATCATCTCACCGGGGCGAACGATCGCGGCAAAGTCGAGAGCCTCGAGGGAGGTCGTGAGTGGAGCCATCGTCAGCTTAGGCCAGTTCGAACACCGCGGCCATTCCCTGCCCGCCGCCAATGCACATGGTCTCAAGACCGTAGCGCACGTTGCGACGCTTCATTTCGTGGAGCAGCGTCGTCATGATCCTTACGCCGGTGGCCCCAATCGGGTGTCCCAGCGAAATGCCCGACCCGTTGACGTTCACCCGTTCGAGATCTACGCTCGGCCACGCCTGCAGAACCGACAGCACCTGGCAGGCGAACGCCTCGTTGATCTCGACGAGATCCATGTCGTCGACCGCGAGCCCGAGCCGCTTCATCAGCCGCGCCGCCGCTGGAACCGGGCCGATCCCCATCTCAGCGGGCTCGCAACCAGCAGCAGCCCAGCCCACCAGGAACGCATCCGGGGTCAGACCCAGGTCGGCCAATCTGTCCTCTGCCACCACCAAGCAGGCGGCCGCCGCATCGTTTTGCTGCGCAGCATTCCCGGCTGTCACGGTGCCATCGCGTTGGATTGCACGTAGCTTCGCAAGGCTCTCCAGCGTGGTATCCGCGCGAATGCCCTCGTCCTGCGCGACGACAATCGGGTCTCCGCGCTTTTGCGGCACGCTGACCGGAACGACCTCGGCCGCCATGCGGCCCTCGGACCAGGCCGCGGCTGCCCGGTGCTGGCTGCGCACGGCATATGCGTCGGCAGCTTCGCGTGAGATCGAGTACTTGCGGGCGAGGTTCTCGGCCGTCTCGATCATGCCGGAGATGTGGCCGAAGCGATGTTCGGGCTGAGACCGCTCGCGGCCGCGGTCGAGGCGGTCATAGAGCACGGGCGAACCCGAACGCGTGCCCCAACGCACACCCGTGGTGTAGTGCTCGATGTTGCTCATGCTTTCGACACCGCCTGCGATGACGACGTCGCAGGCACCCGACTGCACCATCATGGCTGCGGTTGCGATCGATTGGAGGCCGCCACCGCAGCGCCGGTCGAGCTGCATGCCGGGAACATGGACCGGCAACCCGGCCTCCAAGGCGATCCAACGGCCAACGCACGGCGTCTCGGAGTTGGCATAGGACTGAGCGAAGACAACGTCATCGACCAGGGCGGGGTCGAGACCGGTCCGGTCCAATACGGCATTGACCACCGTGGCTCCCAGCCGTTCCACGGGAACGTCCTTGAGCGCGCCGCCAAAGCGGCCCACCGGCGTGCGGAGAGGGGTTACGATCGCGGCGCGACGCATGCGGCAGCTCCTTCGGCCTCAGGCCGGATCCCAGGTAAAAACGTCCGACGACACGTCGAGGCCGTGGAAGCTCGCCGACAGCACCGGCATCGCGTGCTCGGCGATCTGTTCCGGCGTCCAACCGCCCTCGCGCTGCACCGAGCGAACTGGGCGTGGCTGGTTAAAGAGGAGGATTTCGTTGTTGCGGACACAGAATATCTGGCCGCTGACCGAGGTCGCGCGCTCCGAGAGCAGGTAGACGGCGAGTGGCGCGATCTTGGCAGGTGTCATCTGTTGCAGGCGAGCGACGCGTGCTTCCTGCTCCGGCGAGTCGACTTTGATCGAGCTGATCATCCGGCTCCAGGCGAAGGGCGCGATGCAGTTCGAGCGGACACCGAAGCGCTGCATATCGAGGGCGATTGATTTCGACAGCCCAACGATGCCGAGCTTGGCTGCCGAATAGTTCGCCTGGGCGAGATTGCCGATGAGCCCCGAGGTCGAGGTCATGTGCACCAGGCTGCCCGACTGCTGCTGCTTGAAGACCGGGGCCGCAGCGCGGCTGACGTGAAAGCTGCCGTACAGGTGCACTTTCACAACCCGGTCCCACTCCTCTTCCGTCATCTTGTGGAAGAAGGTGTCGCGCAGGATGCCGGCATTGTTGACGACGCCATCCAGTCGCCCAAAGGCGTCGAGGGCGGTCTGCACGATGCGTTGCGCGCCTTTGGCATCCGCGACGCTGTCGAGGCTGGCGACAGCCTCGCCGCCGGCCGCCTTGATCTCGGCGACCACGCGCGCTGCCGGCCCGTCATCCTGGCCGCTCCCGTCGAGACCTGCCCCAATATCGTTGACGACGACCCGTGCGCCATTCGCACCCGCCATCAGGGCGATATCTCGCCCAATTCCCCCGCCAGCGCCCGTGACGACGACGACCTTGCCGTCGAGCATGTGAGACACGCTCATGATCAGGCTTCCTTCAGGATTTGGCGGGCGATGAGGAGCTGCTGGATCTGGCTCGTGCCCTCGTAGATCCGCATCAAGCGCACGTCGCGATAGAAGCGCTCGACCGCGTACTCGCTCATATAGCCAGCGCCCCCATGGACCTGCACGGCTCGGTCGGCGACCCGACCAACCGCCTCGGTCGCGAAATACTTCGCAGCCGAAGCTTCGGTTCGGGCAGCGCCTTCGCGGTCGTAGATCGCCGCGGTCTGCTCCACCAGCGCCCGGGAGGCGAGGTATTCGGTGTAGCTGTCGGCAATCATCGCCTGAATGAGCTGGTACTCGGCGATCGGCTTCCCGAACTGCCGGCGCTCCTTGGCAAAGCCGGTCATTTCCGCGATGAGCCGCTTGCAGGCGCCAGTTGCGAGAGCCGCGATATGAATGCGGCCGCGGTCAAGCACACGCATTGCCAGGCGGAATCCTCGGCCGGGCTTGAGGCCGATGATCGCGCTGGCGGGCACACGGACATTGTCGAACATCACGTCGGACGTCGTCGTGCCGCGCTGACCCATCTTGCGATCCTTCTTGCCGATCGTCAGGCCAGGGGAGTCGCTCGGAACCAGGAAGGCCGAGATCGCATCTGCGCCCGGCTTGTCGAATTCGGTTCGCACCATGACAGTGAAGACGCCGGCGCGCTGGGCATTGGTGATGTAGCGCTTGGTCCCGCTGATCAGGTAGTCGTCGCCGTCCCGTACGGCACGCGTCGTCAAATTGGCAGGATCCGAACCCGTGTCCGGCTCGGTCAGGGCGAAGGCCGAGATCAGTTCGCCGCTCGCCATTCGTGGCAAATAGGCCTGCTTCTGCTCCTCTGTGCCCTCGAAGATGAGCCCGCGCGCGCCAATGCCGATATTGGTCGCCAGCAGCGAACGGAAGGCGAGCGCTGTCCCGCCAAAGATCATGGCGAGCTGGCTTTCCTGGCTGGCGGTCAGTCCGATGCCGCCGTACTCCGGCGGGATTGTCAGACCGAAGAGACCGAGCTCCCGCATCTCGGCGACGATCTCCTCGGGGACCTCGTCCTCAATCTCCAGCCGCATCTCGTTGGGGACGAGGCGTTCCGCTACGAAGCGCTCGACGGTCGCCTTGAGATGCTGGAAGGTTTCGTCGTCGACTGCCGGCTCACTCATGCGTCACGTCCCTTGTTGGAATGTTCTGCGGCAGGGAGGACGGTGCAGGTTCCTTCGACTGCTCGTTCCCCTGCCATTGTCTCGACGAAAATGTCGTAGGTACCCGCCGCGTCGTCCCTGAGGACGCCGCCCGCTCGGATGGATGAACCGACCGGCAGCGGTCGGATGAAGCGTGTATCCAGGGCCAGCTTTTCTGGAACTCCGCCGAAGGTGCGCTCGATCGCCTCGATCACCAGGTTGAGGCCGAGCGTGCCGTGTACAATCGGGCGACCGAATGCGGTCTTGGCGGCAAAGACTGGATCGAGATGAATCGGGTTGTAGTCGGCTGTCAGCGCCGCGTAGCGCGCGACCGCGTCCAGGTCCGTGATCATCTCGACGATGGCGAGTTCACGCGGCAGCGCCGCAGTCTCTAGCGTTCCCATTCCGCATTATCTCCGTGGAGCGCGTATTGCCGGGCCCTGTGTCATCGCGCCCAGATCGTTCGGATCTCGCCGTTGAGGACATCCTGTCCTTCGACACTCAGGACGACGCCAAACGTCACCCAGCCGCGTTCCTTGCGGCGCTCTTTTGACAGGCAGCTGACCTGCGCTTCGAGTTTATCGCCGGCCTTCGCCGAGCGACCGAAGACGAGCTTCTGGCTGGCGTGGATGTTGCCGGGCGGTCGAGGCTGGGCCGCGTTCAGGTAGGCTTCCATCATCGCTGCGACGAGCATCCCGGCCGGCACGCTCTCCTTTGACTTCCGCTCGCCATAGATGGCGGTCCAGTTGTCCAGGTGCGCATCGTCGAGCGTGATGGCAAAATTCCCCAGCGGCTGGCCAGGGCTGAAATCATCGAAGACCCAAACAGGGAGATCGGTTTGCGCGCCGCTCACCGCTGTCCTCCACGGCCTTGCGGTGCCGCCCGCCCACCGGCCAGCCTCCGCTCGGACTGCCGCACACCGCGAGAGACGCCGAAAAGTGCTTCACTGATCCAGTCGGCGGAATCGCGTAGATCGACGCCCAGGCGCTCGATGTCCTCACGGGACAGTTGACCTGCAATGCTGATCCCGCTGATCCCGAGCCGCGGCCGGCCTTCCGCATCGGTTACGACAGCGGCCGCGATCTCCAGGCCTTTGAAGAGCTGCCCCAGGTCAAACGCGTAGCCATCACGCCGAGCCTTCTCGACGTCGGCCGCGTAATCCTCAAAGCTCGGCGGGGCCTGCCATTGCAGCGCGTCGAAGCGGAGTTTCAGTTCGTCGCGCGGCAGGTTGCGCAAGGCGGCGTAGCAACGACCAACCGCACCCACGAAGGTCGGGAGGCGCGAGCCGTCGGACATGTCGACTCTGACCGTCTTCGCTGTTGAAACACGGTCGACGAGAACGATGCGCTCGCCATCAGTCACCTGCCAGAGGCAGAGCAGGCTCTTGTGCTCGCCGGAGAGCCGCGCGAGCTCCGGCCGGATCAGATCGGCCTGGTTGGCGCCAAGAAGCGGCAACGAGAGCTCCAGAACACCGAGGCCGATCCGGTAGGTCTTCGCCTCCGCATCGAAGTCCACCAGCCGCTCCGTGGAGAGCGTCCGCAGGATGTTGAAGCAGGTGCTGACGCTCACGCCGGTATCGCGCGCGATGACCGCTACACCCGCCGGCTCACTCATCTGAGCAAGCGATCGGAGGATGGAAACCGCGTTGGCGACGGCTCCGACGATTTTTGGCGAGAGGTCTTGATCAGGGCTTGCACTCATGTATGAATGGCTTTCAAGAAACTGTGAATGTCATTCAGCATAGAGAATGACTAACACGTCAAAGCAAGCGATGGAAAGCCCCCTTCGCAGAAAATAAGGGTGAGGAAAGTGGTGGACGGGACCGAACTCCCGATAGGCGTTAACGGCGCATCTGGCGTGGAAGCGGGCCTTTCGGGCCTGCGCGTGCTCGATCTCGGTCGCTATATCGCGGGGCCGTTCTGCGCAGCATTGCTGGCCGATCACGGGGCGGAGGTTATCCGCATCGAGCCGCCCACCGGCGCTCCCGATCGCGAAGTGATGCCGATCGGCCAGCCGGGTCGGGGTGCGCTGTATCTTCAGATGAATCGCAACAAGAAGTCGCTCGCGCTCGACCTCGATACCGAGAGCGGGAGGGCGGCATTCGAGAAGCTGGTCGCAACCGCGGACGCCGTCATTGTCAATCTGCCGCCGGCCGCCTTGCGCCGCGCGCGCCTGGACTACGATACTCTAAAGGCTATCCGCCCCGACATCGTGCTCTGCACGATCAGTGCCTACGGGCCGGAGGGAGACAGTCGCGACCGCATCGGCTTCGACGGCACGGGACAAGCGCTCAGCGGCGCTATGGCTTTGAGCGGGACTGGTGAGCGTCCCATCCGGGCCGCTGTCTCGTATGTCGATTACGCCACCGGAATGTCAGCTGCCTTTGCGACCTTGTCGGCGCTGTATGAGCGGCGTGGCACCGGGCGAGGCCAGCATGTCCAGGCATCGCTGCTGGGAACGGCGCTGACGATGACCAATCCGATGCTGATCGAGGAGGCGGCCGGCGCGCGCAGCCGCAAGCCGATCGGCAACCGCAGCCCGATCGCTGGCCCATCTGATCTTTTCCAGACTCGCGACGGCTGGCTGATGATCCAGGTCATCGGTGACGGCATGTTTCGCCGCTGGGTGCAGTTCGTCGGCCGCCCTGACTTGCTGGCGGACCCGCGTTTCACCTCCGATATCGGCCGGGGCGAGAACGGCGAGGCTCTGAGTGCGGTCATGGCTGACTGGTGCTCGTCGCGCTCGTCCGATGAATGTCTGGCAGAGCTTGAAGCCGCCAAGATTCCGGCCTGCCGGGCCCTGACCCCGGCCGAGGCTCTCGTGGCTCCCGAGAATGCCAATGGCGGCTTCTTTTCATTGGAGCCGGCGCCGGACGGCGCGAGCCAGATACCAATCGTCGCAAACGCTGTCCGAACAGCTGCGCTGCGGCCCGAGCACCGGCCTGCGCCGAAGCTTGGCGCCGATTCAGCAGAGCTCTTGGCCTCGCTCGGCTACGAACCGGACGAAATTACCGGCCTCACGGGCTTAGCGACTGGCAGCACGACACATCGATAGCGGGCACGGAATCAACCGAAGCTCGGAAGTGGAGGAGAGGAAATGACGTTTACGGCACGGATGAAGCTTCTCGGACTGGGGACCTCGCTTGGGCTGCTCGCCAGCCTCGGCGGAGTGCAGGCTCAGGAGACGATCAAGCTTGGACTTTCCGTTCCCCTGTCGGGCTCTGGAGCGATCTGGGGCAAGGGGTCGGAGTTCATGTGCAAGAAGGCGGCGCAGGAGATCGCGCAAGCCGGCGGCGTCAAAGCCGAGGGCAAGACCTACAACTTCGAATGCCTCGCCTATGACAACAAGTACAACGCTGCCGAGGGCACGCGCGTCGCGCAGACGCTCCTCAACCGCGACGGCGTGAAGTTCATCGGCGGCAGCCTTGGAACAGCTCCCGTGCAGGCGCTGCAGTCGCTCGCCGAGCGGCAGGGCGTGCTGATGTTCACGACCGCCTGGGGCTTCAGCATCAAGGGCCCGAAGTTCCCGCTGACCTACACCCAGATGAATACGGCGTTCGAGATCATTCCGCCGATGTTCAAGTACGTTCTTGAGCAGCATCCGCAGGCCAAGTCGGTCGTGATGCTCAACCCGAATGACGCGACCGGTCGCGAAACCGAAGGCGTCGCTAACAGGGCCTGGGTCGGCAACAACATCAAGATTCTGTCGAGCGACTTCTACGAGCGCGGGACGACCGAGTTCCAGCCGATCGCGGCTCGCATCGCCTCTCTCAAGCCTGACATGGTCGATCTGGCCTCGATGCCGCCGGCCGATGCCGGGGCCGTCCTGCGCGAACTGGATGTTCTCGGCTGGAAGGGCGTCAAGATCGTCGCAGTCGGCACCGGTATCGACGGTCTCAAGGCGACTGGCGGTAAGGCGATCGAAGACGTCTACATGGGTGCGGCCATCACCTTCGACAGCCCGGCCATGACCGGCCAGCAGAAGGCCACGAACGAAGAGGCTCGGGGCGTCCTTGGTGAGTCGCTCAACTCGATTCAGATCGGCTTCTACGACTCCGTCTACGCTCTGAAGGCGGGCATCGAGAAGGCGCAGTCGATCGATCCCAAGAAGGTCGCGGCCGTGATGGCCGATGTCTCCTTCACCTCGTTCTACGGCAGCAAGGTCGATTTCTACGGCACGGACACCTACGGGTCCCGCCAGCAGATGCGCCTGCCCGTGACGATCACTCAGGTGAAAGACGGCAACCTGGTCGAAAAGACCCGTCTCGTGCCCTCGGGCAAGTGACCTCCAGACCAAGCCAGGCACGCCCACCATGCAAACCGCGATACAGCTCACCCTGACGAGCCTGCAGATCGGCGCCGTCTACATCCTGTTCTCGCTCGGCCTGACCCTGATTTTCGGGGTCATGCGGATCGTGAACTTCGCCCATGGGCACCTGTTCGCCGTCTCTGCGTTGGCGGTGGCCTGGGCGGTGCCTTGGCTGGCAGGCAATGGTCTCCCCATCCTGCCAGCTTATCTGCTGGCAGCGGTGGGGGGCATCGCGATCGCTATGGCGCTCGGGCTTCTGATGTACGTGACCGGTTTCCGGTTTTTCCAACGCGACATGGTTGGGTCTTTCATCCTGTCGATCGGCCTCGTTCTGCTGCTCGACGGCGTGCTGCTCAAAGTCTTCGGCGGGGCGGTGAGGCCCGTGCCGGAGATTTTTCCTGGCAACATCTCCATCTTCGGGGCGGCTATCACTAATCAGCGCTTTGCCTTGTGCATCGCAGCGATCCTGATCACCGCCTCGCTCTACTGGGCGCTCACGCGAACCAAGCTTGGCAAGGCCCTGAGAGCTGTCTCGATCGACCACGAGGCTGCCATGCTGCAGGGCGTCCCCTACAACCGCATGGCGCTCGCCGGCTTCATGATTGCATCCGGTCTCGCAGCCCTTGCCGGGGCACTGATCGCCCCGGTGACCATCGTCTCGCCGGTGATCGGCGCCGACTATCTGATCAAGGGCTTCATCGCGGTCATCGTAGGCGGGCTCGGCAGTGTTCCAGGTGCGATCCTTGGCGGGTTGTTCGTCGCCGGGATCGAGACCTTCGGCAGCTTCTACTTCGACCCGAGCTCCGCCACAGTTGCCATTTTCCTCCTCGTCATCGCCGTTCTGCTGGTGCGGCCGAAGGGGCTTCTCGGCCATGGTTGATGTGAAGCTTCCTTACTGGCTGGGCGGGATCGCTATCGTCCTCGCGGGCACCGCTTTTGTTCGCGATCCCTATATTGCGAGCGTGGCCAATCTCATCGCAATCGGTGCGCTAACGGCGGTCAGCCTGCGCTTCGTCATGTTGATGGGCGAACTGAACTTCGCCACCGCAGCGTTCGTCGGCATCGGCGCCTATACCACCGGGGCAACGCTCACAATCCTGAACTGGCCGTTCCTGCTCGCCCTGCTGGCCGGCGGCGTCATGGCCGGCCTCGTCTCGATCCTCTTCGGCTACATCACACTCCGGACCAAGGGGCCTTACTTTCTCCTGATCGGCTTCGCGTTCACTGAAGCTGTCCGCATTCTCTACTCAAAGAGCATCGCGCTCGGCGGCACCTCCGGGATGGTCGGGATCTTTCCGCCGATGATCCTGGATGGCTGGATGCCCACCTTTATCGTCGCGGTCGCAGCCCTGCTTATCCTCGGGCTCTATGCTCTGGAGCGTTCTGACTTCGGGAAGATCCTGACCGCGATCCGCGACAACGAAAATGTTGCCAGGACGGTCGGCCTCAACATCCTGCTGGTGAAGATCGCCTGCTTCGCAACGGCCTCTGCCGCAGCCGGCATGGCCGGAAGCCTGCACGCCTTCGCCAACAATGTGATCAGCCCCGGCGATTTCAGCTTCCTCGTTGCGGCATTCGCCCTGGCGTACGTCAAGGTCGGCGGAGAGGGCAGCATCATCGGCCCGCTCTTGGGAACCGCGCTGCTCGTCGTGCTCGGCAGCTATGCGCTCGGCCTCGGAGGAGGGGAGCACATCTTCTACGGCGCGGCGATCGTGCTGGCGGTCCTGCTGCTGCCCCACGGCGTCACCGGACTAGTGAGCGGTAAGCGGCCCCAAGCCGGAGGGGGACACTGAGATGCTGGCAGAGCAACAACCCCTGCTGCGCACCAAGGGTCTGACACGCCGCTTCGGCGGCCTGGTCGCGGTCTCCGATCTCGATCTGGAGATTCGCCCCCGTGAGATTCTCGGACTCATTGGCCCCAACGGTGCTGGCAAGAGCACGACCTTCAATTTGATCAGCGGCTTCTATAAGCCGTCAGCCGGCGAGCTCTTTGTCTTTGGTGAGAACTGCACCGGTCGGTCGCCTCTGGCTATCAGCCGCCTTGGCCTGGTTCGGACCTTCCAGCACGGCAGCCTCATGCGCAGCATGACGGTCGGCGACAACATTCTGCTGGGCACCATTCACGGCGTCCGCGGAAGTGCCCAACGGCGTGCGCGCGTGGCGGAAACCGCCGAGATGCTGGGGCTCACCGCTTATCTCGCGGAGGAGGCCGGCAATCTCCCTCACGGCCTGCAGCGCCTCGTCTCCATCGGCATCGCCTTTGCGGCACGCCCCAAGCTGCTCTGCCTCGACGAACCTCTGACGGGTCTGAACCAGACAGAGGTCGCCAATACGCTGGCCGTTCTGGAACGCATTCGGGACGAATTCAGCTGCTCGGTCCTGCTCGTCGAGCACAACATGAAGGCGGTGATGCGTGTCTGTGACCGCATCGTCGTGCTGCATCACGGCCAGCATCTCGCAACCGGCACGCCATCGGAGATCCGCGCCGATCAAAAGGTCATCGAGGCCTATCTAGGGCATCGCCATGAGCACTGAAGCGCTTCCCCTCAAGGTCGCGGGCCTCTCGGCTCGCTATGGCGTTGTTCCCGCATTGAACGACGTCACCATCACTGTCGGCATCGGCGAGATCGTCACGCTGATCGGCGCGAACGGTGCGGGCAAGTCGACGCTGATCAAGACGATCTGCGGCCTAGTGCGCCCCAGCGCCGGGAGCGTCCATCTCTTCGGGGAGAACGTCACCGGCATGTCCCCGGACCGTCTCGTGCGGAAAGGATTGTCCGTGGTGCCGGAGGGGCGGCGCCTCTTCGGCGAGATGACGATGCTTGAGAACCTGGAGCTGGGCTCCTTCGCGCGCAACGACACCGCAGCGGTGAAGCGCGATCTCGACCGCGTGATTTCGCTCTTTCCGGAACTGAGGGATCGGCTCGCGACGCAGGCCTCGACCTTCAGCGGTGGCCAGCAGCAGATGATTGCGGTGGCTCGTGCCTTGATGAGCGCCCCGCGCATCCTGCTCCTGGACGAGCCGACAATCGGGCTCGCCCCGGCGATCGTCGACCGCATCGCGGATATGATCAAAACGGTTGCCGAAACCGGCGTGAACATCCTGCTCGTTGAACAGAACGCGGAAACCGCGCTCGCCATCGCCGACCGCGCCTACATCCTCGAGGGCGGCGCAATCACCGCCGAGGACTCCGCGAGCGTGCTCGCGCAGAGCCCTGAGGTGCAACGGGCCTATCTGGGAATCTGACCATGGCGCTCGACAGCAACGACATCTGGCAGCCTACCGCCGACTATATCGACCGTGCTCAGGTGACCGCCCTATCCAAACGCCTTGGCGCGACGGACATCGACGCACTCTATGATTTGTCGCTGGCCGAACCGGAGCGGTATTGGCGCGAGGTTACGAGCTTCTGCAATATCCGCTGGAGCCGCGACTACGACCGCTACTGCGACCTGTCTCGTGGCGCTCCGTTCCCTGCCTGGTTCGTCGGCGGTGAGCTCAACTGGGTCGACACGATCCTGGACAATCCCGAATGGGCGGCCCGGACGGCTATCATCGCAGAGCGCGAGGATGGCTCGGTCCGCGAGGTCACTTACCAGGAATTGAAGGATGAAGTCCGCAGCCTTGCTGCCGGGTTGCTCCGCCTTGGGCTGAAGCGTGGTGACCGCGTTGGTCTGCTGATGGAGAACGGCATCGAGGCCTCGGTCTCGCTGCTTGCCGTCTCGTATATTGGCGCAATCGTCGTTCCGCTCTTTAGCGGCTTCGGAACCGATGCCATTGTGGCCCGTCTCGGATCCTGCGGAGCCAGGGCGCTGCTGGCTACGACCGGCTTTCAGCGGCGCGGACGGTTTATCTCGACGCGCGACACCATTGCGTCCGTCAGGAAGGAGCTGCCGAACCTGGAGCTCGTCGCGTTGAAGCGGTCCCCCGAGGATACTGCTCCGACGGATGCCGATGCGGATTACCTCGATTGGCAATTGGTGCGGCAAAGCCCGCACAGTGCGCCGCCGTCTGCACGGATGTCGCCGAACGACCCTTTCATGGTGATCTTCACCTCGGGGACGACTGGGAAGCCCAAGGGAGCCGTCCATGTGCATGGCGGCTTCCCAATCAAGATCGCACACGACTCTGCGGTTCACTTCGACGTGGGAGCAGGCGACGTCTTTTGTTGGCCGGCTGACATGGGCTGGATCGCGGGCTCGCTCATTCTTGGTTCGGCGCTTCTCCGCGGCGCGACCCTGGTTTGCTACGACGGCGCCCCTGACTACCCCGACTGGTCGCGGATGGGCCGGTTGATTGAGACCTATCGCGTCACTCACTACGGCTCCGCGCCGACACTGATCCGCGGCCTGGCTTCGAACGAGGCGGTCAGCACCGCGCCCGATCTGTCATCGCTTCGTCTTCTGATTACAGCCGGCGAAAGCATCGCCGCCGAACATTTCGTCTGGTTCGAACGGGCTTTCGGGCGGAGTGAGTGCCCGCTGATCAACTATACGGGCGGAACGGAAGTCTCGGGCTGCCTGCTTTCCAGCGTCGTGACCAAGCCGATAGTACCCGCGGGCTTCAACACACGCTCGCCAGGGGTTGCGGTCGATGTGCTCGATCCCGCAGGTCAACCTCTGACCGGCGCGATTGGAGAGCTCGCGGTGCTCGCGCCCTTCGTGGGCATGACTGCGAGCTTCTGGCAGGACGAGCAGCGATATCTCGAAACTTATTGGAGCACTGTGCCCGGCGTCTGGATCCACGGTGACCTCGCGATGCGAGCCGGGGAGGGACACTATCTCCTCCTCGGGCGTTCGGACGACACCATCAAGGTCGCGGGAAAGCGCGTCGGCCCAGCTGAGGTCGAGGAAATCCTGGTCGAGATCGAAGGTGTCATCGAAGCCGCGGTGATCGGCGCCGAGGATCCGGTCAAGGGCCAGGCGCTCATTGCCTTCCTCACGTGCTCAGGGCCGGCCGACGACATCCTCAAGCTCGCAACAGCACGAATCCAGGAAAGGCTGGGCAAGCCATTTGCGCCCCGGGCTGTCTTCGTCGTGCCTCAACTGCCGAAGACCCGCAGCTCCAAGATCATGCGTCGCGTGATCCGCAGCGTCTATTCCGGCTCCCCCGCGGGAGACCTCTCCTCTCTCGTCAACCCGGAAGCGATCGCCGACATCGAGCGCATCGTCCGCCAAGGAGCCTGAAGCCATGGATCTGCAATTGCGCGGCCAGAAAGTCGTGATCACCGGTGCCTCGCAGGGCATCGGCGAAGGGCTGGCCGAGGTCTTCGCAGAGGAGGGTTGCAACGTGCATCTCGTCGCGCGTTCGGGCGACAAGCTCACCAGGCTTGCCGAACGCCTGCGCGATCAGCACGGCATCACGGTGGTGGTTCAGGAGCAGGACATTGCCGCGAAGGGAGCTGCCGAGGCCATCGGCAAGGCAGCCGGACGCGTCGATGTGCTGGTCAACAATGCCGGAGCCATTCCAGGCGGCGATCTCTGGCAGGTAGACGGAGAGCGCTGGCGCGAGGGCTGGGAGGTCAAGGTCTTCGGCTATATCGACCTCTGCCGGGAATTCTACGCAGCGATGAAGGCGGCCGGAGGCGGCGTCATCCTCAACAATATCGGCAATGGCGGCGAGAACACCGATTTCCGCTACATCGCAGGTTCGACCGGCAACGCTGCCCTGATGGCTTTCTCCCGGGCGCTCGGTGGCCGCAGCCTCGATGACGGCATTCGCGTCCTCGGCATCAATCCGGGCCCAGTCGCCACGGACCGGATCGTCAACATCATGAAGAAGCGCGCTCGCGAGCAGTGGGACGACGAGAGCCGCTACGTCGAACTGCTGGCGGCCTATCCGCTTGGCCGCGCAGCGAGCGTGCGCGAGGTGGCTGACCTCTTCGCCTTCCTCGCCTCGCCGCGCTCCGCCTACACGTCCGGCACCATCATCACCGTCGATGGCGGCATCACCTCGCGCCGCTCGATCTGACCGGAGGCAGCATGACACTCGAAGCCTATTCCGCCTTTCCATCGATCCTCTGCGATCGGCCCGCTCCAGGCGTTCTGCGGCTGACGCTGAACCGCCCGGAAAGCTTGAACTCGCTCGGCGCCGACGCCCATCGCGAGCTGGCCGACATCTGGCGCGTTGTCGATCGAGATCGCGAAACGCTGGCCGTTCTGCTCTGCGCCAAGGGCAAGGCGTTCTCTGCCGGCGGCGACTTCGAGGTCGTGAAAAAGCTGACTCAGAGCTTCGAGGAACGCGCCAACATGTGGCGGGAGGCGAGAGACCTCGTCTACAACATCGTCAACTGCTCGAAGCCGATCGTTTCGGCCATTCAAGGAGCGGCAGTCGGCGCCGGTCTTGCCGCCGCCCTGGTTTCCGACATTCCGATCGCGGCCAAGAATGCCAAGCTCGTGGACGGCCATGTTCGGCTTGGCGTTGCTGCGGGCGACCATGCCGCAATCATCTGGCCGCTGCTCTGCGGCATGGCCAAGGCCAAGTATCACCTCCTGCTCAACGAACCCGTGAGCGGCGAGAAGGCCGAGCAACTGGGGCTCGTCGCGCTCGCAGTCGACGAAGAAGAGCTGCAGGAGAAGGCGCTCGCCGTGGCCACGAGGCTTGCCGAAGGCGCGCCTTCCGCGATCCAGTGGACCAAATATGCCCTGAACAACTGGCTGCGGATGGCCGGCCCGACCTTCGATGCCTCGCTCGCATTGGAGATGCTTGGCTTCTCAGGTCCCGACCCGCAGGAGGGGCTGGACTCCTTCCGCGAGCGGAGAGCGCCCAACTTCCCGAAGAAGGCGCCGTTCTGAGATGCCCGCCGCCGGCTACGAGAGGCTGCTGAGCCCGCTCGCTCTCGGCCACGTCACGTTGCGCAATCGCATTGCGATGATGCCGCATGCGGTGATGTTCGGCGCCGGCTACGGCTCCGCGATCGAGCGCACGATCGCCTACCATGTCGAGCGCGCGAAGGGCGGCGCCGGCCTCATTGTCATGTCCAACTTTCTGATGCCGCCGTCCTGGCGCCAAACCGCGAGTTGGGGCGGCGCGCTCGAAACGACGGCACTCGGTGGGCTGGACCTGGCCAACGATCGCGGTCTGCAGCCGCATTACCAACGCATGATCTCGGCGATTAAATCCGAGGGAGCCTGCTTCGTCTCGCAGCTCAACATGAGCGGCCGCCAATTGCGGTCACCAGGCACAACCCAGTTCGGCATCCCGCTCTTCGCTCCATCGCCGCTGCCGTGTCCGCGAACCGGAGAGATCCCAAAGGAGATGAGCGAAGAGGACATCGCTGAATACGTTGCGACCATGGTCGAGGCTGCCCTGAACATGCAGGAGGCAGGCGCCGACGGCGTCGAGCTTTTTGCGGCTCAAGGCTACCTGCTGCACGAATTCCTGTCGCCGGCGACCAACAAGCGGACAGACCACTACGGCGGCTCCCTCGAAAACCGCATGCGCTTCCTGCTCGAAGGGCTTCGAGCAATCCGAGCCGCGGTCGGCCCGAATTTCCTTATCGGCGCCCGGGTAAACGGCAGGGATGATGTTCCGGGTGGACTTCAGCTTGCCGATGCCACCGCGATCGCCGCGCGTCTTCGGACGGAAGGCATCAGCTATCTGAATGTCAGCGGGCTGACCTCCCTCCATTATCCCGGCTGGATCGCAGACATCACTGCGCCGGAAGCTCAGTTTGCTGACGAGGCGGGAGCCATTCGACAGGCCGTGGAGGGCCTCCCGGTTTGCGTCAGTTCCCGTATCGCGACGCCGGAAGCGGCCGAGGCAGTGCTGGCATCCGGCCGCGCCGACTTCATCGGCATGGCCCGCGCGCTGATCTCTGATCCCGAGTTGCCGCTGAAGGCGGCCAGAGGGGACCGCGAGAGCATCCGCATCTGCACCTACTCGAACCAGTCCTGCATCGTCGGCCTTGATCGCGGACGTGGCGTCGGCTGCGTCCACAACCCCGCAGTCGGTCGCGAAGCTCAAATTGGAATCGGGACCATGCGTCCTGCGCCGCGATCCAAACGCGTGGCGGTTGTGGGCGGTGGTCCTGCAGGACTGGCAGCCGCGCGTGTTGCCGCCGAGCGCGGTCATCGCGTGACGCTCTTCGAGCGCGGCGCGCGCCTCGGAGGTCAGAACCTGATGACCAGCGAGATCACGTCGCGGCGCGGCTTCGCAGAGATTCACCGCTGGCAAATCAAGATGCTGGAGAGGCTTCAGGTCGACATCCGTTTGAATGCCGAGGCGGACCGGGCGACTTTGGCGAGCGGCGCTTTCGAAGCCGTTGTCCTTGCGACAGGCTCGTCGCCACGCCGCGACGGGTACAGTTCGCTGAGGCCCGGGGCTTCCGGCATTCCCGGCGCCGAACTCCCGCGCGTCCGAACCGTCTGGGACGCATTTCTTCAACCTGAGAGCTTCGACGGCCCAGTCATTGTGATCGAGGACGATCCCCATCTCTCCGGAACAGCGGCCGCGGAGAAGTTGGCCGAGCTGGGGCATGCCGTCACCATCGTCACACCGCACATGCATGCCGGCGCGGATTTGCCCGTCCATCATGCCCCCGCGCTTTACCGGCGCCTGGCTGCTCTCGGGATCGAGGTTCTGCCGACACGCTTCGTTACAGCGATCGAGGAACGGCGACTGATCTGCGAGGACCGCTTCGGCGGTGCGGTCAGTGAAATCGAGCATGCCGGCCCGATCATCCTCGCCATGGGCAATAGCGCGAACGCCAGCCTAGCTTCGGAACTGGCGGGGAATGACCTGGAAATCCAGCTCGTCGGTGATGCCGTGGCCCCGCGTCAGGTGGACATCGCCATTCTCGACGGCGAACGCGCCGGCTGGATGGTCTGAACAGGAGGACGACATGGCAAGGCTGTCCGGCAAAGTTGCTTTCATTACCGGTGCTGCTGGCGGCATCGGACGCTCGACTTGCGCCCGCTACATTGCCGAGGGGGCCCGCATCGTCGCGGCCGATATCAGCGGGCCTGCACTCGATGAAACCTTGGAAGAGGCCGTGGCGGGCGAGAATGGGCTAGCGCTCGTGTGCGACATCACCGACCCCGAACAGGTCAAGGCCGCGATGGCGAAGACCGTGTCGGAGTTCGGCAGGCTCGACATCCTCTGCAACATCGCCGGCGGATCCAGCTCAGCCGATGCGCGTGTGACGGAGGCGCCGGACGAGGAGTTCTGGCGCGTCATCAAGCTCGATCTCTACGGCACGTTCTTGTGCTCCAAATATGCGATCCCCGAGATGGTTCGTTCGGGCGGCGGCGCCGTGGTCAATCTCTCGTCGATGGTCGCCTTGATGGCTCTGCCGGAGCGCGATTGTTACACCGCGGCCAAAGGTGGCGTCGCGGCGATGACCCGTTCGATGGCCGTCGAATACGCGCCTGACAACATTCGCGTGAACGCGATTGCGCCCGGCCTCGTTCTGACACCGCGTGCCGAAGCGCTGTTGCAGGAGCGAGAGGAGTTGCGGCGTCTCGCCGGCCAGCACCTTCTCGGCCCCTGTCGGCCGCTCGATATCGCCGACATGGCGGTCTACCTCGGCAGTGATGAAGCCCGCGTGGTCACGGGCCAGGTCATCTCTGTCGACAGCGGCGTGACCATTTCCTGAGGCGCAACCCATGATCAATTCAGTCGCCGTCATCGGCGTCGGAGCCATGGGTGCTCCGATGGCCATGAACATCCATAAGGCGGGCTTCGCCCTTACGGTCTGCGACCGCAGCGAAGCAGCCCGCGCGCCGTTCGCCGCGCTGGGCGTCAACTGCGTTGAACGCGCCGCCGACTGCGCTGGCTGCGACGCAGCCATCATCCTGGTCGCGACCCCCGAGCAGGCTCGCTCCGTCGTGCTGGGGGAAGGCGGCCTGCGCAGCGGGCTCAACGGCCGCAAGCCGATCCTCGTCATCATGGGGACGATCGCTCCCGAAACCATGCGCGAGCTCGCGCAGGAACTTGAACCTGACGGCGTGCGGGTCGTCGATGCCCCCATCAGCGGCGGAGCCTTGAAGGCTCGCGATGGGACCCTCGCCATCATCATGGGAGGGCGTGCTGAGGATTGCGCGGAACTGCGCCCCCTGATGCAGTCCATGGGCAGCAGCATCTTCCATTGCGGCCCACTTGGAGCGGGGCAGGCGACCAAGATCGTCAACAATCTTGTGGGCATCACCACGCTGATGATCGCGGCCGAAGCCTATCGCATTGCCGGCGAAAACGGCATCGCGCTGCCGGATGCTATTCCGGTATTCGAAGCCAGCACAGGGCGCAACTTCTTCACCGTCCGCCCGAACGATGCAGGCGAGGCTTATGACGCCTGGACGGCAACCCGCGCGGATTTCGATTCCCTCCAAGCCATCCTGCGCAAGGACATCGACCTTGCGCTTTCGATCGGGGAAGCCGCCGGCCCCCTCCCGATGACGAGCGCCCTGCAAGCGGTGCTCGATGGGGTTGGCGACGAAACATTCCAGACCTGGCGCGCGGTCGCGACCGCCCCACGACAGTCCTGAGGCCATCATGCAGCATGCTTCCGATCACTCAGAGATCCGCGACGCCGTCGCGAAGCTCTGCTCCGATTTTCCGGGCGAGTACTGGCGCAAGCACGACCGGGAGATGGCCTATCCGACGGAGTTCGTTTCGGCTCTGACGGAAAGCGGCTTCCTGTCGGCGCTCATCCCCGAGGAATACGGCGGGGCCGGTCTGCCGCTATCGGCGGCGGCCGTCATCATGGAGGAGATCCAGCGACAGGGCTGCAATGGCGCCGCCTGCCATGCCCAGATGTATGTGATGGGCACGGTGCTGCGACATGGCACTGAGGACCAGAAGCAGCGCTATCTCCCCAAGGTCGCCTCGGGCGAGCTTCGCCTTCAGGCCTTCGGCGTTACCGAGCCAACCAGTGGCACGGACACGACGGCACTGAGGACGACTGCCCGTCGCGAGGGCGACCATTACGTCGTGAACGGCCAGAAGATCTGGACGAGCCGCGCCGAGCAGTCTGACCTGATGCTGCTTCTGGCTCGCACCACCCCGCGAGACCAGGTGGCGAAGCGCACCGATGGGCTCTCGGTCTTCATTCTCGACATGCGAGAAGCGCTGAAGGACGGCCTGACCATCCGGCCAATCCGCACGATGATGAACCACGCCACCACCGAGGTCTTCTTCGACAATGTGAAGGTCCCGGCCGCAAACCTCGTCGGCGAGGAGGGCAAGGGCTTCCGCTACATCCTGTCGGGCATGAACGCAGAACGCATCCTGATCGCGTCGGAGTGCGTCGGTGACGCGAAATGGTTCATCGACAAGGCGTCGAACTACGCCAAGGAGCGCCACGTCTTCGGACGACCGATCGGTCAGAACCAGGGCATCCAGTTTCCGATCGCCAAGGCCTACGCCAACATGCGCGCCGCGGAGCTGATGGTGCGCGAGGCGATCCGGCTCTACGAGGCCGGAGCCAATCCGGGCGCCGAGGCCAACATGGCCAAGATGCTCGCGGCAGATGCGTCTTTCGAGGCCGCCAATGCCTGCATCCAGACCCATGGCGGCTTCGGGTTCGCCGAAGAGTATGACGTCGAGCGCAAGTTCCGCGAGACGCGCCTCTATCAGGTCGCACCGATCTCAACGAACCTGATCCTCTCGTTTCTCGCGGAGCATGTGCTCGGCATGCCGAGGTCATACTGATGACCGCGGTCGAAGCGCTTACTGTCGATATCGACCATCTTCGAAACTGGATAGGCCGCGAGGATCTTGGCTCGGACGTCCTGACCGAGGACCTCGCGCGAAAGTATCACGCGACCTTCGACCTTCCCGGAGAAGCGCCGAAGCGCGGCAAGATTGCGCCCCGAATGATCCATGTCTGCCTGGCCCAGCCTGCGGTCCCGACTGCACAGCTCGGACCGGACGGCCATCCCGAACGCGGTGGCTTCCTTCCACCGGTGCCCTTGCCGCGTCGCATGTGGGCAGGCAGCAGTCAGAGCTTCCACGGCGATCTGCGGGTTGGCGACGAGGTGAGGCGGATCTCCCGCATCGCGGACGTTGTCTACAAGGAAGGGCGGACAGGGGCGCTTTGCTTCGTCACCGTGCAGCATCAGATCGAGGGGAACGGACGGCTCGTGCTCGAAGAGCGGCAGGACATCGTCTATCGGAATCTGGAGGCTACCGGAGCCACACCGAAGACGCCGCCACCGGCTGAAGCGGGCACATATCGGCGTCCGATGAAAATTGAGCCTCCGCTGCTGCTTCGCTATTCGGCGCTGACCTTCAACGCCCATCGCATCCATTACGACCGGCGCTACTCGACGGAGGTCGAGGGATATCCGGCTCTCGTCGTCCACGGGCCGATGCAGGCTGCGATGCTCCTGAACTACGCCACTGAACTGCGCGGCTCGCCGCCGAGCCGTTTCCGCTTTCGTGGCCAGTCGCCGCTGTTCGACGATGCCGCCTTCGCACTCAACGCGCGCGACGAGGGCGATGGGTTGAAGCTCTGGACCGCCAGGCAGGACGGTCCAGAGTGCATGGTAGCCGAGGCGTCGTGGCAATGACGGCGTTGCCGGACATCACCGTCGCGCTCTTCGTTCCGGGAGACCGGCCTGAGCGCTTTGTGAAAGCGGCTTCGACCGACGCCGATGCGATCATCATCGACCTCGAGGACGCCGTCGCTGCTGACGGGAAGGACCAGGCACGGGCCGCCCTGAAGCGTGACTTCACCGACAAGCCGGTCCTGGTGCGGGTCAACGGGATCGGTACGCCCTGGCACGACCGGGACATCGCGGCGCTGAGAGGGCATGGCTTCAGCGCGGTCGTCCTTCCGAAAGCGGAGTTTGGTCCCGAGTTTGAGACGCTCTGTGAGCAACTCGACCTGCCCGTCGTCGTCTTGATCGAAAGCGTGCGGGGGCTTGCCGATGCGCGCCGGATCGCAATCACATGCAACGTCGCACGCATCGCTTTCGGGAGCATCGACTTCAGTGCCGATCTTGGATGCGCCCATACGCGGGAAGCGCTGCTCCTGGCCCGTTCTGAGCTTGTCGTTGCCTCCCGGCTGGCTGGCCTGCCGCAGCCTATCGATGGAGTGACGACAGCAATCGACGACGCCCCGTTGATCGCGAGCGATGCGCGCCATGCGCGAGATCTCGGGTTCACTGGAAAGCTCTGCATCCATCCTCGCCAGGTAGCCGCGATCCAGGCGGGCTTCGCTCCGGATGAGGCCGAGGTCCTCTGGGCTCGTAAGGTCATGGCCAGCGGCGACGGCGCAGTGGCTATCGACGGCGCGATGGTCGACGAGCCCGTTCGCATCCGAGCGCGATCAATTCTGAAGTGGGTGCCAAGCGCCCCGGCCGCAGTTTTCGACGCATCCCTCTCGACATCTCAGTAAGAGGTTCCGACATGAAAATCCTCGTGCCTGTAAAGCGGGTGGTCGACTACAATGTGAAGATCCGCGTGAAGGCGGACGGGTCGGGCGTCGAGCTCGCCAATGTGAAGATGTCGATGAATCCCTTCGACGAGATCGCCGTCGAAGAGGCGCTGCGGCTGAAGGAAGCGGGCAAGGCGACCGAGGTGATCGTCGTATCGATCGGCCCGGCGCAGGCCGCGGAGACGATCCGCACGGGTCTTGCGATGGGTGCCGACCGCGGCATCCTCGTCAAGGTCGACGGCACTGTCGAGCCGCTGGCGGTCGCCAAGCTCCTCAAGAAGGTCGTCGAGCAGGAAGGCCCCGACCTCGTCATCCTCGGCAAGCAGGCGATCGACGACGATTGCAACCAGACTGGCCAGATGCTCGCCGCGCTGCTGGGTTGGCCACAGGGCACGTTCGCGTCCAAGGTCGAACTCGGCGCGGATTGCGTCGATGTCACCCGCGAGGTCGATGGCGGTCTTCAGACGGTGGCGCTCAAGCTGCCGGCGATCGTCACCACGGATCTGCGCCTGAACGAGCCGCGCTACGCCTCGCTGCCCAACATCATGAAGGCGAAGAAGAAGCCGCTCGACGAGACCACGGCCGAAGCGCTCGGCGTCGATGTCGCGCCCCGCCTCAAGGTTCTGAAGACGGCCGAGCCTGCCGGCCGCTCCGCCGGCGTCAAGGTGGCCAATGCCGCCGAACTCGTCTCCAAGCTCAAGACCGCCGGGGTGATCTGATGACCACGCTGCTGATCGCCGAACACGACAACGCCTCGATCAAGGACGCCACCGCCAAGGCGTTGACGGCTGCCGCCAAGCTCGGCGGCCCGGTGCATGTCCTCGTCGCCGGCCAGGGCGCCAAGGGCGCGGCCGATGCCGCGGCCAAGCTCGCCGGCGTCGAAAAGGTGCTGCTCGCCGATGACGCCGCTTATGGCCACGCGCTGGCCGAGCCGCTCGCGGCGCTGATCGTCAAGCTCGCAGAGGGCTACGACGCCATCGTCGCGCCCTCGACCACCATCGGCAAGAATGTGCTGCCGCGCGTCGCCGCCCTGCTCGACGTGATGCAGGTCTCGGACGTCAGCAAGATCGTCTCGGCCGACACCTTCGAGCGCCCGGTCTATGCCGGCAACGCGATCCAGACCGTGCAGTCGACCGACGCCAAGAAGCTGCTGACCATCCGCACCGCGTCCTTCGCGGCTGCGGGCGAAGGCGGCTCGGCCGCGGTCGAGAGCGTCAGTACTGTCGAGAACCACGGCTCCTCCAGCTTCAAGGGCGAGGAGGTGGCGAAGTCGGATCGTCCAGAGCTCGCCTCGGCCAAGATCATCATTTCGGGCGGCCGCGCTCTGGCCTCGGCCGAGAACTTCACCAAGGTGATCGAGCCCGTCGCCGACAAGCTCGGCGCCGCGATGGGTGCCTCGCGCGCCGCGGTCGATGCCGGCTACGCCCCCAACGACTGGCAGGTTGGCCAGACCGGCAAGGTGGTTGCTCCCGAACTCTACATCGCCGTCGGCATCTCCGGCGCGATCCAGCATCTGGCCGGCATGAAGGACTCCAAGGTCATCGTCGCCATCAACAAGGACGAGGAAGCCCCGATCTTCCAGGTCGCCGATTACGGCCTCGTCGGCGATCTCTTCACGCTACTGCCTGAGGTCGTGCAAGAGCTGGCGCGGGGCTGAGGGGGCGGCGGAGCCGAGCGACCGCAGAGCAGGTGCTAGTCAGCGCATGGAGCACAGGATGTCGAAAGCGCCCCGTCGGCACATCGAAATGCTGCCGTTCGATGACGACGACGGCTGGCTGCCCTTGCCGGGGTTTCCGGCGGGGCTTGAGGTGAAAATGCTGGCCGATGACCTGGACGAGGAGAACAAGACGGGCGCTCGAACCCGCCTCGTCCGCTTTGCTCCAGGCGTCGCGACGACCGAGCCCCTCGTCCACGACTATTGGGAGGAGGTTTTCGTCATCAAGGGTGCGATCGGGCCCATCGGCGGCGGTGCTGCTACCCCAGATGCGATGATGTATTCCTGCCGACCGCCGGGAACGCCTCATGGACCGTTCCGGTCGGAAAGTGGCTGCACAATGCTTGAAGTACAGTACTACGTCGCTGACGCGCTGTCCTGAACGAGAGGCGCGAAGCATCGCATGAGCGGGCTTGAGATGTTGGCATTTTCCCGAACGAGTGCCATCTCAAGGGGCAACTGGAACGTCCGCAACGAGGTGGGGAGCTGGCATCGTCAGTCCCTCTCTGGTCGGCTCGATCGCGCCATTAGCTGAAGTTGGGCCAGCGCCTAAAACCGGACCTCAGAACCGAATGAGTTCAACCGCACAAACGCCGTCTATTTCAGCTCTGAGGACCAGCCAAAATCGACATAATCGGCGCGGCTATCATGGCAGATATTGCCATAGGCTTTGAGATAGGCGCTGCGGCGCGCATCGTCGTGATAGACCGCCGCCGGGTCGGCCGTGTCGCGCTCGAATTGGCCGAGGCTTTCCGGGGAGATTAGGCTTGGCAGGATGTCGAGGCCCTGGGGCACCGATCCGCCTTCAAGCCAGTCGGCGGCGTGCTGCGCCAGTGCATAGCCGAAGATCGGCGAGGCGAGCCCGACGCTGGCTTTGTAGGGCCCGTTTCGCCGCATTTCGGCGATCGCCTCCGGCTCGCCGTCGATCCCCCCGATGAACTGGTCGTCTCGGGCGAGGCCAGCTTCGCGCAGCGCCGCCAGCGCGCCGAGCACGACCGTGTCGGCGCCGAGCACGACATCGACCCGCGAATGCGCCAGAAGGACCGTGCGCATAGTCGCGTGGCCCCCTGCCTTGTCGACGGTCCTGGGCGAGATGTCGGCGATGATGCGCACGCCCGGTAGGCTCTTGAGCGCGGCGCGGATGGCGACGAAGCGCTGCGCCAGGAACTGGTTGCTGTCATGCGTAAGCAGTACGACGCGGGCTTCGCCTCCCTTGCGCGTCCGGATGTAATCCACGGCGGCATCGCCCAAAGCCCTGCCTGTCGCCAGTTGCGGGGCGTTCAGGATGGTGGTGGCCGGCGGCGGAACGATCGACCCGACATAGCCTCCCTGAGCGATGAACAGCCGGAGCACCGGAGCAAGTGTCGCGACGTCGATCGGCGCGACGATCAGGGCACCCGCCCGGTCGGTAAGCGCCTTGCGGACCTGGCCAACCATCGCCCGCGGATCATTGTCGGCCAGGGCGACCTCGAAGGCGAGGCCCCGCTGCCGCGCCGCCAGCGCCATGCCCCGGGCGGCGCTCTGTACGAATTCGCGCTGGTTGTCCTGGGCGAAGACGAGGGTCCTGGTCAGCCCGCCCGGAGGCGAGCAGCGCGCCGCGGCAGGATTAAAGGGCGCAAAGCGTCGGGGGGCGGTAATGCCGCGGGCGACCTCCTGCGAACGGAGCAGGGCCGGCACCGCCGCCAGCCCAAGCGCGCCCAGTACCGCCCTACGTGAAACGCTCATCCGCCTGCTCCGATCCCGCCCGGCCAGGTCACGAGACCGGCTCCAGCGCCATGACGAGCCGCGCTTCGGTACCGGGATTGCGCCTGATATAATCGACCTCGGCCTTGAGCGAGCGCGCAATCGAGGTGACGATCTTGGAGCCGACACCCGTGCCGCGCGCCGGCCCGCCGACCGGCATGCCGACGCCATCATCCTCGACCGCGACGAGCAGGTTGGAGTCCAGCCTGCGCGCCAGCACGCGGACCTCGCCGCTGTGCCCGCCATAGGCGTATTTGAAGGCGTTGGTGACCCATTCCGTGATGATAATGCCGAGGCTGATGCTGGCGCTGGTGGAAACCCGCACCGGCTCGATCTCATGGCTGATCGACGCGCCAAAACCGCCGGATGCCAGCGTCTGCTCAAGCTGCGCCAGGAGCGCGGTCATATAGCTGTCCAGTGCGACCGAAGTGACGTCCCCGGAGGTGTAGAGATGCTTGTGGATCTCCGCCACGGCCTGGATGCGCGCGCCGGTCTCGTCGAGCGCGTCCTTGGCCGCCTTGTCGGGAAGCGCCTGGCGCTGCAGGCGGATCAGCGCCCCGATGAAGGAGAGGTTGTTGGCGACGCGGTGGTTGACCTCGGTCAGCAGCACCTCGGCCCGGTCGCGTGCGCGGACCAGATCCTCCGTCCGCTCGGCGACCCTCGCTTCCAGGCTGGCATTAGCAAGGGCGAGCTCGTCGCGGGCCTGCACGATCTCGCGGGTATATCGTGCGAATGTCACGACAACGCCGATAACCACCCCGATGATCAGCAGGCTCGCCAGGATCGTACCGACCCGCAGCGCCAGGATATTGGTCGTCTGCGTCCGCAGCCGGCCGGTCAGTGCGTCCTCGGCCTCGATCACGATCGCCGAGAGAAACACCTCCACCTCGTCCATCAGGGCCTTGCCCTGATTGGTGGCGACGATGGCCAACGCATCGCCGAGGCCGTCGGTGGTCCGCGCCCGCATCGTCTCGTCGAGATCCGCGATCCTCTGGTCGACCAGGGCCTTGAGGCGCGGCATCATCGCCTGAAAGCGTGCGCTGCCCGCAAGGTCCGCAGCGAGCTTGCCGATCTGCTCCTGCGCCACGAGCTTGGCGTTCTCATAGGGCGCGAGATAGATCTCGTTGCTGGTCAGCACATAGCCCCTCAGGCTCGATTCCGCCGAGAGCAGGGCCTCCCTGACGCCAACGGAGCGATCGCGCACCAAGCGCTGCTCGTCAATGATCGAGGCATCGGTTTGGGCGCGCTGGCTCAGCCAGACGGTCGCACCAACCAGACCCATCAGCGCCGCTGCCGCGGTCAGCAGGAAGGCAATGGTGGAGGTTACGAGAAATCGCCGGGAGATCGGCATTCTGTTGCGCCCTCGACATTTGCGCGCAATTCCGAATGGCGACACGCGGGACGTACGGCCCCACGATCAACAGCGCGTAGAGAATGTAGCGGTACGCCGCAACTAAGGCCAGTTGACTGTTGCTAGACATCCCGCAGCGCTGTGACCTCGCGTTAGAGCCGCGCCAGCAACTCGCGCAGCCGAGATGCGCCAAGGCGACAAGCGCCAATCGCTGACATTGGATGGATAGCCGGAAGCTGACTTTCAAACTGGGGAATTATCGACCTGCGTGACCGCACAGGCTCGTTGTTCGAGCCGTCTCAGAACGCATACGGCGATGGCGCCTGAGCCTTGGTCAGGGATGGCGAAAACCGAGCTGACGTTGATCTCGCACAGCACGTACGTGTCAGCGCCGCCTTCGTCGACCGGCCGTAGAGGAAATCGGCGTCCCAAATCACGGGCATGTCGCTCCTGGCGATATCGAGCAGCTCCATCAGCTCGGGTATCCAGGCCGCCTCCATCCGCTCCCTGAGGGGTTCGAACCGCGGTTCGTCGGCGGGGAACATGACCTTGCCGAGCGCCGCGTCCGGATGCATGTCGGCGGGGTCCATCAGCCCTTGCGGATGCTGGTGCCCGAAGCCGACGACCCGGTCCTCGCTGACGTAGCACCGGATCATGCCGTCCCGGAGCCGGGGCTGGAAGGGTTGGTCGACGATGGCTTCGCCGCCGTCGAAATAGCCTCGGCAGGATTCGAGGAACCGGTCGAGCGGCATCGTCCTGGGCTCGCTCGGGGCGTGGGCCTCGCGGACGCACACCTCGTCGGCGCCCGCTGCCGAGGCCACCCTTTCGACCTTCCAGACGCCCTGGCCGTCGTTGCCGCGGCTGCGCTTGAGGACGCGCGTCCGACCATGCTCAAGCCGCTCCGGAAACCGCAGCCGGAAATCGTCATATGACGCGTAGAGCTCCGCGCCTACGGACCATCCCATCCCGCGCGTGTGGAAGAGGACTTCCTTGACGCCCAGCTTGGCGATGACGTCCGGATGTGCGCTGACCCAGCGGGACCCGGTCGCGACCTCGCGAAGTAGTTCGTTCAGCCAGAGGCGGTCGCGCCCGTCTTGGAGCGGGTTGACCCAGACGAGCACGCCGTCAACGTGGAGGAGTTGCGCGCGAACCTCGTCGTGCGTCTCCTCGTCGTACACAGCCGGTTCGGCGGCGATGCCGAGCGCCGCGAGTTCCTCGAAGATCCGGTGGAAGCGCGAGTTCTGCGGGGTCGCCCGTTCGCGCGCCTCGCGGTCGCCGCGCCAGAGGATGGCGACCCTTCCCGATGACTGTAGGGACATGTCGCAGCCTTTCTGGGCTAAGGCACCAACCGCGACAGGCTTCCCTCGAAGGGGCTGCCCAGCGCGACGGGTTGAAGACGGAGCGTCGTGCTCGAAGTCCAGACCTCGAAGCATTCCTCGCCCCGCGCCGATCGCCAGCACAGGGCGTCGTCCTTCGTCTGCCAGCGAAGGCCCTGCCGGCGGCTCATGGCATATTCCGTGAGCGCGCCACCCGGTTGGAAGCTGTAGCGCCAATGGACGCCGTCGCTGAACTCCCTGCCGGAGATCAGCCGCTGGATCGCGCCGCCGCGGATGCGCTTGAACCCATCTGTTGCCGAACCCTTCTCGGCGCTGACGGGTAACGCCATGCCCATGGCGCAGAGCGCAAGGAAGGCCGCTGCCAGTTTCCGCTCGCGCATGTCACGCTCCGATCACGTGGATGATCAGGACGCCGGCAAGGGCCGAGGCCGCGAGCGTCGGGATCATGCCGACCTTGAAACGCAGCATCGCGATCATGGCGGCAGCCGATAGCACGGCGGCGCGCCAGTCGAGCGAGGACAGGACCGGTAGGTCGGGAGCCAAGCCGAGGAACTCGACCGAGCGAACTTGCCGGAAGACGACGTGAAGAGCGAACCAGAGCGCTAGGTTCATGACCACGCCGACGACCGCCGCCGTGATCGCCGTCAGCGCGGCCGAGAGTGCCTTGTTGCCGCGCAGAGCCTCGACATAGGGCGCACCAAGGAAAATCCAGAAGAAGCACGGTGCAAACGTGACCCAGAGCGTCAGGAGCGCGCCGAGGCCCCCCGCCAGCAGCGGATCGAGACCGCCTGGCGCGCGGTAGGCGGCGAGGAAGCCGACGAACTGGAGGACGAGGATCAGCGGTCCCGGCGTGGTCTCGGCCAGGCCGAGCCCGTCCACCATCTCGCCCGCCTGAAGCCACCCGAAAGTCTCGACCGCGGCCTGCGCGACATAGGCCAGAACCGCATAGGCGCCACCGAAGGTGACGACCGCCATCGTGCTGAAGAAGCCGCCGATCTGCGTCCAGACGCTCGCGCCGCCCGTCAGGAGCCAGAGCGCCAGCACGGGCCCGAGCCAAATCGGCAGCCAGATCGCGCAGGTCTTGATGGCCTTGGCACCCGACGGGGTGGCGTGGCCGAGCTCTCCCCGCTCGAACATCAGGTCGACGACGCCCTTGAACTCGGGCGCGCCGACCTTCCCACCATGGCCGCCGCCAGCGAAGGTCGCCGGCGCGTAGCGCTGCCCGAGCCAGCCGACGAGGCCTGCCGCCAGGATGATGATCGGGAACGGGATCTTGAACAGGTAGATGCCGATGAAGGCCGCGATTGCGATGACGACCATCGCCCGGTTCTTCAAGGCGCGGCGGCTTATGCGGAGACCCGCCTCGACGACCACCGCAAGAACGGCCGCCTTGACGCCGAAGAAGACGGCGTCGACCAGCGGCACGTGGCGATAGAGGACGTACAGGAGGCTGAGGCCCAGCATAGCCAGCGCGCCGGGGACGATGAAGAGCAAGCCGGCGACGAGGCCGCCGATCGTGCGATGCATCAGCCAGCCGATATAGATCGCAAGCTGCTGGGCCTCGGGGCCCGGAAGCAGCATGCAGTAGTTCAGGGCATGCAGGAACCGCTGCTCGCCGATCCAGCGGCGGTCCTCAACCAGCTCCTTGTGCATCATGGCAATCTGGCCGGCGGGGCCGCCGAATGAGAGGCAGCCGATCCTCGCCCAAACCCTGACGGCCTGGGCAAAGCTGGGTGTGGTGGGGGCGGCGATGGCGGCGTCGGTAGGGGTTGCGAGGGTCATGGCACTCCCTCGCTCAGGCCTTCGGCCCGGACGGCCAGTTGTGCGTCTCCTCCGTCGCGTCCCGGCACCAGCGGTAGAAGGCATCGTAGAGCAGCATGCCGGCATCGAGCTGTTCGAGGTCGTCCCGGTACATGCGCGAGAGGCCGAGCGAGGCCGCCAGGAACCCGGGAGCCTCGGGGGCCAGATCCGGGCGCGCGGTGTCGGCGGCGCGCACGATCGTGGCTAGCCGGTCAAGCGCAGGCGAGGCCAGGCCGAACTCCTCGATCATGACGTCGAAGGTGCAGTGCTCGCCGCGGTGGCTCCAGAAGACGCCGTCGATGTCGAAGGGCGTGGCGCCGAAGCGGCTGGCGACATCGGTCACCTCGGCCGCGGTGACGAACAGGAAGACCGCCTTGGGGTCGATGAAGCGGCGGATTAGCCAGGGGCAGGCGATGCGGTCGACCTTCGGACGCGAGCGTGTGACCCACAGGGTGCGACCCTGTCCGTCGCGGGGCGGCAGCTTGGCCGTCGAGGCCAGCAGGCCGCCGGCATCGCGCCACGCCTCGAAGCCTCCTGCGAGGTTCTCGGCCTCGACGCCTTCATGCCTGAGCCAGGCGGCGACGCCTTCGCTCAGCTTCTGGCCGCGCTGGCAGACCACGACGACGCTTTGACCGGCGTAGTCGCGCGCCCAGTCCGCGACGTTCTTGTGTGAACGATGATCGGCAGCGGGCAGGATGCGCGTATCGAGCGCGACGTCGTCGGGGATGCGGACGTCGACGATGGTCGGCGCGTCCGGTAGGCCGACGAGCCGGGACAATTGGGCAGCGGTGATCTGGATGTTGGAAGACATGGGCGTCCATCCCTGAAGAGAGGAAAGTGGACGCGAACATTGGGCTGACGCCTCACGGGGTCGTCGCGAAGAACCCCTTGGGTCGAGCTTGAACCACAAGGCGCGGTGGCTTGCAACAGGATCGTTGTGGAGGCTTACCTCGCGATCAACGGCCAGAGGCCGAGCGCCGTCACCGCCATGGCGCTGCGACCTCCAAGCCGAACCCGATGCGGCGCTGCAGGGCATAGCTTCGATCGAGGATGGCAACGAGGCGGCCGCGGAGTAGGATCGCCGCCAGCGGAAACGCGACGACCGTCACGATCATGCCGGAGGCGAAGGTCGCCGACAGGAGCACTCCGGCGAGGACGAGACCGTTTGCCACCGCATAGGCCATGATGAAGGTGGTGAGCGGACAGGGGACAAGGCCGCCGACGAAGGCGAGCGCGGGACCCGATCGGCCATAGTCGTGCCGATGCGGTCGAAAGGCCCGCCAGAGCAGCCACAGGCCGACCAGCACGATCAGGATCTGGCTGGAGCGCTCCAGGATGGGCGCCCGCCCGGCGCCGACCAAGGTGCGTTGGATGACGGCGGCGCCCGTCAGGACGATGACGATGGCCGATCCGACATGGGTCAGGATCAGGATGGCGCTGGAAAGCATCGCGCCACGACAGTGGCCATCACCGGCGTAGTGGGCGGCGAGCAGCGACTTGCCATGACCGGGCAGCAGCGCATGCAGCATCCCAAAACTGAATGCCGCGACGACCAGCGCCGGCATGCCCGCCAAGCCAGCGTCCGGGAGGGCCTTCAATGCCGCCAGGGCTTGCGTGTGAAGGCCGCGTTGGAAGCCGATCGCCCAATCCATCATCAGGGCCGCACTCGTGTTCAGCCGACCCGTTCGGGCCACTCCCGATGCAGGTCGTCGATGACGAAGGCATGGGCATGACGGTTCCCGTCGACGCCTGCGAGGTGGGGATGATCTGCCGGCAGATCGTCATGACCGTGGACGACGTCGCCCAACTCGTCGGACGGCCAGACGCGCACCGCGACGAGGACGGAGGCAAGCGTCAGCAGCGCGAAGGCGGCGAAGGTGAGCGACATGGGCAAGGCCGCGCCCAGCCATCCGGCCAGAGGGTAGGTGATCAGCCAGCAGGCATGCGACAGAGCGAACTGCGCGGCGAACACGGCCGGTCGATCCTCGGCATGGGCCGAGCGACGCAGCAGCCGCCCCGATGGCGTCTGAACAGCGGAATAGCCCAGTCCGAGCAGGAGCCACGTCGCCAGCAGGCCCGGCCACAAGGTCGAGACAGGGCTTTCCACGCTGCCAGAGAGGAAAGCTGCCGCGACCGCGAGCACGCCACCGAGAAAGATCGCTGCCGCGAACATGACACGCCGGTCGGGCAGCCGCTCCAGCAGGCGTGGCAAGGCGAGGGCTGCGACCATCGAGCCGCTGCCGAAGCAGGCGAGTGCGAGCGCGACCTGACCGTCGCCGAGCCCCAGCCGGCCCTTCACGAAGACGACCGTGTTGACGATCACCATCGCGCCGCCGGCAGCTGCCGCCATGTTGAGCGCGAGCAGGCCGCGCAGCCGCGGCGTCGCGAGATAGATCCGCACCCCCCGCGTGGTCCTGTCGTAAATCCCGCCCTCGCGCGCGACGGCTGGCGAGACCGGAAGCTTCACCGAGAGCACGAGTGCGGCCGAGACGAGAAACCCTGCGACCGTGCCGGAGAACAGCCAGTGATAGCTGATGACAGTCAGCAGCGCGGCGGCCAGCATCGGGCTGATCAAACTCTCCAGATCATAGGCCAGCCGCGAGAGCGAGAGGGCCCTGGTGTAGTCCGCCTCGTCGGGCAGCACGTCGGGGATCGTCGCCTGGAAGGTCGGGGTGAAGGCGGCCGAGGCCGATTGCAGCAGGAAGATCAGCACGTAGATCTGCCAGATCTCGCTGACGAAGGGCAAAAGCAGCGCGATCGCGGCCCGGACCAGATCCATCGCGATCAGGAAGGCCTTGCGCGGCAGCTGCGCCGCGAAGGCCCCGACCACCGGCGCAACGGCGACGTAAGCGATCATCTTGATCGCCAGCGCCGTGCCGAGAACCGTGCCCGCGCTGTCGCCCGCGAGGGCGAAGGCGAGCAGACCCAGCGCGACCGTCAACAGCCCCGTGCCCAGCAGCGCGATGATCTGCGCGAGGAAGAGCCGTCCATAGGTTCGGTTGGCGAGGACGGCGAGCATGGACTGATCCTTCTAGAGGAACTTGGCGATCGCCTTGAACTCGTCGATGGGCCGGCGGCGCTCGGGCGGGACCTCGGCGACGACATGCTCGATGCAGTGATCGAGATGGTCCTGGATCAGGGTGCGTTTCGCCTGGACGATGGCGCTCTCGACCGCCTGCAGCTGGGTCGCGATGTCGAGGCAGGGGCTGCCGCCCTCGATCATCGCCACGACCTTGGCGAGATGCCCGCCGGCGCGGCGCAGCCGCTTGGCGATGGCGGGATGGCTGGCGTGGACGTGATCGCTCATGGCTTCCCATAACCCCCCAGGGGGGATATGGGAAGTGGCGTGCTCCGGGGCCCGGCGCTGTCAACCATTCGTTAAGCAACAGGCTTTCTATCTGCTCATCATGCTGCGTGGCCGCATCAAAGCGCTCTCCTGCCTCGTCATCGCGCTCGCGATGGCGCTGGGCATGACGCTGTCGGCCGTGCACGTCTCGGCCGGCCACAACGCCCACGCCATCGCGCAGGCTGAAGCCATCCGGCATGCGGAACTCGCCGCCGAGATCGCGGCGCATGGGCATGCCCATGACGACGGCGAGGCCGACGAACGGCTTCCCGGCCATGTCCATGGGCACAACACCGCCGATCACGTCCATGAGACGGCCAACATCGTCGCGCTGACCCCACTGGGTACGCCGCGCTTTGCGCGCACGGCGATCCGGCACGAGCATCAGCGCTCGGCCTCCGGCGAGCCCGCGGGCCTGGAACGTCCGCCTCGATCCGTCGTCGCCTGAACTTCCCGCCGCACGTGCGGCAGATTTCAACGACGAACCATCGGATCCTTCATGCAACGACCTCTAACCGGAGGGCGGCGCCTGCTGCATCACGCAGCCTTGCGTCTGCTCCTTCCTCTCGCGCTCGCCTTCCTGCTCCTGCTGCCGGGGATCGAGAGCGCGTTGGCCCACGCCGTCGCCGAGGGCGACAAGGGCTACATCAAGGAGATCACGGGGGTGCACCTGCTCCCCTTCGTCTATCTCGGCGCCAAGCACATGGTGACGGGCTACGACCACATCCTGTTCCTGTTCGGGGTGATCTTCTTCCTCTACCGGGCCAAGCACATCGCGATCTATGTCAGCCTGTTCGCGCTCGGCCATTCGACGACGATGCTGCTCGGCGTCTATTTCAACGTCGGGATCAACAGCTACCTCATCGACGCCATCATCGGCCTGTCGGTCGCCTACAAAGCGCTCGACAACATGGGCGCCTTCCAGCGCTGGCTCGGCTACCAGCCGAACACGAAGGCAGCGACGCTGATCTTCGGCCTGTTCCACGGCTTCGGTCTCTCGACCAAGATCCTGGAATACGAGATCTCGCCGGACGGGCTGATCCCCAACCTGCTCGCCTTCAATGTCGGCGTCGAGCTCGGCCAGCTGACCGCGCTCGGCATGATCCTGATCGCCATGGGCTTCTGGCGCCGCACCGCCGGATTCTGGCGCCACGCCTACACCGCCAATGTCTGGATGCTCACCGCGGGCTTCGTCCTCGTCGGCTACCAGCTCACCGGCTACTTCGTTTCCTGAAATCCCAGAGACCTCATCTCAAGGACCTCACCCGATGTATAACACCGACATCCCGACCCGCGCCGAGCTGCCGACCACGGCCCAGCTGCTGCGCTCCACCGCAATCGCCGCCGTCTCCGCTGTCGTGATCCTCGTGACCATCGTCCTGCCGGCCGAATATGCGATCGATCCGACCGGCATCGGCCGCATGCTGAAGCTGACGGAAATGGGCGAGATCAAGATTCAGCTCGCCGCTGAAGCTGAAGCCGACCGGATCAAGGACAGCCAGACGCCGCCGACCCCGCCGGCGCCGGCAACGCCTGCGCCGGACCAGCGCTCGTCGCTGCTCGGCACGATCCTCGCCGGCCTGTTCGTCTCGTCGGCTGAGGCTGGCGAGCGGGTGATCCTCGCCCAGGCTGCACCCTCGCGCACGGACGAGACCGTGATCACGCTGAAACCAACCGAGGGCGTCGAATACAAGCTGACCATGAAGGCCGGCGCGAAAGTCGACTTCGACTGGACCGCCAAGGACGGCGTCGTGAACTACGACATGCACGGAACTCCCGGCGCGGGCGGCAAGGAGAAGAGCTACAAGACCGGGCGTGGCTCGGCCGGCGAGCAAGGCGTCCTAACCGCCGAGTTCGACGGCTCGCACGGCTGGTTCTGGCGCAACCGCGGCAAGCAGGACGTCACGATCACACTGAAGACGACGGGCGCTTACGGCGAGATCAAACGCATGATGTGAAGTCTGCCCGCCGGCTGGCTACGAAGCCAGCCGGCGATCCACGGCCCATAGTTGCAGCAGAACCCGCATGGCTCACGCCAGATGCGCCACTTCCTGACATTGGCGGCCAACCCAGAAGCGGACGCTAGCAGAAATTGCGGTCGACCGACAAGCAGTGATGGACAGCCCCGTCGGGAGAACAAGCTGACCTGCGGCATAGAGACGCCTGCAGAATCGGCTCAGCTAGTGGCGCTCCAGCGCCAACGCGTTGCGGGTCGCCGATCAAGTTAACTCTTTCGACACGCCGGTGACCTAACGCAACCCTGCTAACTGTCTTTGAGGCGCCAGATGTCCATAAGTCTGACTATTTCTCGCCGCTTCGCTCTGCTGGCGATTCTCAGCGGGATCATCGCTGTCGGTGCTGTCGCCTTCAGCTTGACGCGTGCTCGTGACGCGATGATCACGCAAAAGCGTTCGGAGATCCGCTTCCTGGTGGAATCGGCCGTAACCATGATTGAGGGTCAGCGGCAGACACCGGCCGCCGCCGAGCAGCCGGAAATGGTCAAGGCGCGCCTGGCAGAGATGCTACGTTCGTCCCGCTTCGATGGCGGCAACTACATCTACATTTTCGATACCGAAGGGCAGATGGTCATGCATCCCCTGCTGCCCAAGCTGGAGGGGCAGTCGGCACTCGGGGTCAAGGACACCACCGGCCGTCCGATCATTCAGGAAATGGTCGAACTGGCGAAATCCGGGCGGGCCGGGTTCCTCGCCTATTCCTGGAAGAAGCCTGGCGAAGATTTCGCCTCGGAGAAGATCTCCTATGTCCATGGGGTTCCGGAATGGGGCTGGATCGTCGCGGCTGGCCTGCATACCTCCGACATCCAGTCGTCCTTCCGCGACTTGCTGAGCGCGGTGCTGCTCGTGCTCGTGCCGCTCCTGCTCGGCTACATGGCCGTTGCTGCGTGGCTGAACCTGAGCGTGTCACGACCCTTGCGGGAGCTGATCCAGACCATGTCGCAACTCGCGACGGGGCATCTCGATGCGGAGGTCAAGGGAGGCGCGAGGCGGGATGAGGTCGGCGAAATCGCACGCGCGGTCGACCGTTTCCGGAGCGACCTGCAGGCGCGTGCCGAGGCTGACCAAGAACGAATGAGATCGGAAGCGTCCAGCGCCGCCGAGAAGAACCGCTCCACCCAGCGCGTCGTGGATGATGTCGCGGCGATCGTGGCCAGTGCGGAGCAGGGCGACTTTTCCGCCCGGGCCTCCACGCGCGTCGCGGAGCAAGGGCTAAACCGGCTCGTCGAGGGCATCAACGCGATCAACCAAACCGTCGAGGAGGCCACCGGCGAATTCGCCGCGGCGATGGAAGCGATCTCGCAAGGCGACCTCACCCATCGTGTCGATGGCGCTTATGCGGGCCGCTTCGCGGAACTCCAGCGGTCGATCAACATGACGACGGAGCGGCTTCAGGAAATCGTCGGAGCGATCAGTTCGACGTCCCAGGCCATTCTTCTCGCCGCCCGCGAGATCAATACGGGTGCCGACGATCTGTCGAAGCGCACTGAGGAACAGGCCTCTTCGCTGGAGGAGATCGCCGCCACGACCGAAGAGCTCGCGGCCTCGGTGAAGGCCTCGGCCCAGGCTTCGCGCCAGGCGGCGGCGATCGCCACCGAAGCCATGGAAGCCGCCCAAGCCGGCGGCGCCATCGCCGGTCAGGCGGTCGATGCCATGGCCCGGATCGAGGACGCCTCGACCAAGATCTCGGACATCATCCGGGTGATCGACGACATCGCCTTCCAGACCAATCTGCTGGCGCTGAACGCCGCGGTCGAAGCCGCCCGCGCCGGCGATGCCGGCAAGGGCTTCGCGGTGGTCGCGTCGGAAGTCCGGACGCTCGCCCAGCGCTCCAGCGAAGCGGCGAAGGACATCTCGGCGCTGATCTCGTCTTCGAACAGCGAGGTCGGCGAGGGCGTGAAGCTGGTGCGGCAGGCGGGCGAGCAGCTCAGCCAGATCCTCACCGCCTCGAAGAAGGTCGCCGCCACCATCGCCGACATCTCGGCGGCGTCCGGCGAACAGGCCAACGGCATCGACGAGATGAGCCAGGCGGTCGCGCATCTCGACGAGATGACGCAGCAGAACGCGGCGCTCGCCGAGCAGAGCGCGGCCTCGGCCGGCTCGCTCTCCAACCGCATCGGACAGCTCAACGACCTCGTCGCCGCGTTCAGGACAGGGCCGGAGGGCGCTTCAGCCGGCCATGGCACGATGTCGACCGCGACCGGGCCCGCCCGGCTGCGCCAGCTCGCGGAGACAGCCTTCGCACAAGCGCCGGCCCGCACCCCGGCGCCACGGCCCGCTCTCGCCAAAGCTGCCGCCCACGCGCCGGCCCCGGCCAGGAAGGTCGCCAACAGCCGCGCCGGCGACTCCGGCTGGGACGAGTTCTGAGCCGGCAGCATGACCCATGTCGTTGCGGAGCGTGTCGGACCGGACGGCCTGGCGGATCGGGTCGTCGCTGCGATGCGGTTGCACGGATCGCCGTCTTATCCGAGGGCCTTCGAGGTTTGGTACGCTCATCTGTCCGGCGAGATGCCGGCGTTGAGCGCCAATCTTCTGCAAGTCGTCGTGGAGGCTGAAGGGAAGGTCGAGGGAGCGGCGTTGGATCGCCTGTACGACCGGTTCATCCGAACCGACCAGATCGTCGATCAAGCTGAACGCACCAGCGGTCAGATATTGCACGAGCTGACGACATTGACGGAAGCGATCACCGCCTCGTTGGATGCAAGCGAGCGCCATCACCGGGAGCTCTGTGAGATCTCGGAACAGGGACCGTCCTCGCCGGAGCGAACGAAGCTTCACGCATGGGTCGAGACGCTCGTTCTCTCGACACGGGCGGAAGTGGCACGGAAAGCAAAACTCGAAACCCGGCTCCGCGACAGTGCGCGCGAAATTCGCGTCTTGAGGGAAGCACTGGCCACCACGCGTCTGGAAGCGCAGACAGACACGCTCACGGGCTTGGCCAATCGCCGTCACTTCGAAGAGAGGCTGCAGACCTACGTCGCACAAGTCGCCAAGTCTGGCCTGCCGCTGACCCTGATCATGGCCGACATCGATTTCTTCAAGCGCTTCAATGACGAGCATGGCCACCTGACGGGTGATCAGGTGTTGCGGCTTGTCGCCCGGACAATGACGGACAAGTTTCCGAAGACTGCCGTGATCACGAGGTTCGGTGGCGAAGAGTTTGCAATCATCCTCCCCGACACGCCGCTGAGCGGTGGTTGGGACTGCGCGGAGGCCGTCCGGCAGACGCTCCTCGCTCGGGAACTTATCAAGCGATCGACAAATGAATCTCTTGGCCGGGTGACCCTCTCGCTCGGCGTCGCGGCTCACAGGCCGGGGGACACGCCCGAAACTCTAACGGACCGAGCCGACCACGCGCTCCTCATGGCCAAACGCAAGGGGAGAAATCGCACCGAAACCCAGGACGCGCTGCCACAGTCACCCGTCGTCGATGGATAGCGCGGCAACAATGCAACGGGCAGCATCGGGTCGACGAAGTCGGACCTGGTCAGCGCATCAAGCTAGTCAATCACGAACGATACCGCTACGTCATATTCATGCGCACGATTCGCCAGATCGCTGATGAGTTTGGGTTGAGCCTGCGAACTCTCCGCTACTACGAACAAAGAGGGCTGATAAAGTCCAAGCGATTTTCGAGCGACAAATCTCTGCGCATGTACGATGATGAGGATCATGCTCGCGTCGCGCAGGTCGTTCGCTGGGTTCGAATGGGCTTCATGCTCTCGGAGATCGAGAACGATGCCATCGACGTCCATAAGCTCCGTGCTCAGTTACAATACATCTACGATAGGATGGCAGAGCTAGAAACAGCAGCTTTATTGATCAAAGAAGAAATTCGATCAAAGAGCCACTCATGACGGCGATTGTTAAACCCGGAGATTTTGTTTTCGCATCGACGCAAGGCATATCTCCCAATTGAGGTAGCGCTTGAGTCAGGAACATCTGCCGCGTCAGCGATCGCGGTCCCTGCTATGGCCGCTCTCGCCTTGGACGCCCTTCTGTTTGTCAAGCAGCGATACGTGTCGCGTTGATTTCCTTCTGGCGCTGCATGATGAGGGCGAAGACCTCGCGAGCAAGGTAGCG
>NZ_JBHSLU010000048.1:0-28835 GCF_042655245.1 Allobosea massiliensis
GGGGATCTCTCGGTTCAGGGTTGGCGTTCACAACCCAAACCTAACCGGCAATCGCCGGTGACCACCGTCAGCTACACCACGCTATGGGACACGACCGGCGATCACGGTCATGCTCGGCACGAGCGATATCGGTCCAGGTCATCGGAAACCCCATTTGATTCAGCACCAAACGGCAATCACAACCTGCTAATATCGCTCAATTCCTTTTAAATCGGGCTCTCAGGAAATCGCTGTGGCGGTACGGTCACACGGAAGCGATCGTTACAGACCGTTTGCCGTCCTACGACGCGGCCCTGAAGCACGTTGGAGCCATCGAAAACGGGAAACCGGCCGCTAGTTGAACAACCGGGCCGAGAATTCGCACCAGCCGTTTCGACGACGAGAACGGGTGTGCATGGCGGTGAGAAAACCATCCAGTGAAGCGCCGGCGCTTGTGCGGGCGCGGGCGGCGTAAAATCCGTCCGCTGGCTAGTCTGATCCTTTTTTGGGGTCGGCGAGGATGTTCGCTGTGGCGGTCTACGCGGCGGTTCGCGATTTCGTTTTCAACCAGAAGCAGAGCCGGCGGGAAGCAGCTCGCGTGTTCGGGCTGAGCCGCGATCGATAAGATGTGCCGGTTCTCGATCCCGTCGGGCTACACGCGCACGAAGCCGGTCGAGAAGCCGAAGCTCGGTCCGCTGCTGCCGGTGATCGAGGCGATCCTTGATGAGGATCGGGCGTCTCCGGTGAAGCAGCGTCATACGGCGAAGCGGATCTTCGAGCGGCTTCGGGACGAGCACGGCTTTACCGGCGGCTACACGGTGGTGAAGGACCATGTGCGGCTTTGCCGGGCGCAGGGCCGCGAGACCTTCGTTCCGCTGGCGCATCCGCCCAGGCACGCCCATGTCGATTTTGGCGAGGCGACCGCGGTGATTGGCGGTGTGCGGTAGAAGATCCACTTCTTCTGCCTGGACCTGCCACAGTCGGACGGCTGCTTCGTGAAGGCCTATTCGCGGGAGACGACGGAAGCGTTCCTGGACGGTCACGTCTCGGCTTTTGGCTTCTTCGGCGGTGTGCCGCTGTCGATCCTCTATGACAACACGCGTATTGCGGTGGTGAAGATCTGTGGCGATGGCCGGCGCGAGCGGACGCGGGCCTTCACCGAGTTGGTGAGCCACTACCTGTTCCGGGACCGGTTCGGGCGCCCGGGCAAGGGCAACGACAAGGGCAAGGTCGAAGGGCTGGTGAAGTACGCCCGCTCGAACTTCATGACGCCGATCCCGGTGGCGGCGACCGCTGCGGCGTGATTCAAGCTTGGGATGTGGACCCGAGCGAGCCGTGGCCGGATGGCTGGATTTGAGAAACGCGCGAAGCGCTAACGCCACAGCCGGCACTGCCGGCTCTTGACGTGGACCTGCGGGAACCAGCCCGTCCACATGATCTGCGCTAGGGCGCGGGCGCCTCGATAGGTGCACAGGTGTGAAAAATTTAACTTAATTTATTTTGACCTGATATAATTCGATTTGATGCGATATGATGTTATATGTGAGAGCATGCCTATGGGCGTGGTTTGTTGCAATCGGCGGGGATGAAGGCAGGGGAATGGCGAAGCGGTCGGTGATCAGTGATGTGAATCTGCTGCAAGGAGCAGAAGCGATCGCGGCCGATATGCAGGGACCGGACGGGCAGCGCCTGAAGCTGGCGAGGGTCATCGACGTCCATCTCGGCTGGTTCGAGCAGGCTCGTCGCCGCGGCCTGGAATGGAACGACATCGTCGCGCTGCTGTTCCGTGCGGGTGCGACCCGAAGCGATGGACGCCCGCTGTCGCGGGGACATCTGCAATCGCTGGTCTGGCGCAAGCAACCTGCTGAGCGGCAGGCGGCGGGCCAGACGGCGGAGCACCAATATTTAGTGCCTGCATCCCCGAAACAGCCAGCCCGGCTGGAGCCATCGCGCAGGAACTCCGAGCCCGCCCTCGGTCGAGGCAAACGGCAACCCGCGAAGCCAACGAACGCCAGTCCCGCCACTTTGCGCGAGCAGCCGGAACGCGTGACCGACGTCGCCGAAAAGAGCGACGCGCAGCCGGAGGGGGATGCGCTGCTCGCCTATATGAAACGTGCCGCCCGGCTCCGGCGGGACGAATAACTGCCGGAGCGGCAGCGCCGCCCGGCTCATTCCACTCTTGCGGCCTGAATGACGACGCCCCGCCGGAAGCGTCCGGCGGGGCGTCGTCGGTGGTCTCATTCGCCGTTGCGGCGGCTGGGGCGGGACCAGATCAGGCTGTAGCTCTCGCCGTCCTCGTCGTCGAAGAGGTTGGCGAAGATCGGGGCGGTGAAGCTGGGATCGTCGAGCTTGAGCCCGAGATAATCGCGGCCTTCGCTGGAGCGCTTGGACCAGGCGGCACCGATTTCGGCGCGGCCGACGAAGACGCGGTGGCTGGGAGCGTTCTCCCCGGTGACGCGGGTCTCCGGGACGATGCGGACACCTTTGGCCTGGACGCTGAGGGTGACAATGTCGCCGGCGAACTCGTTGGTAGCGGTCTGTTTGAAGGTGCCGATGGTGGCCATGGTGGTTCTCCTTGATGTCTGCTTCGAGCCCGCACCGTTGCGGCCTCGATGGCGATCGGCAGGCCGAAGGCGAGCGCCGGCGCACCCCCGACAGGGGGCCTGACAGCAGAGGAGGAAGTTTCTTGTTTCGCGAGGAATGAGGGGTTCGGGGTCCCCGCGCGACCTGTCGCGTGGGGTGGCCCCTCAGGGGAAGAAAGTTTCGACGGAGCTGTTGCGCCTGAGGCGGTCGAGGCGCCAGCCGTCCTTCGGCCAGATCAGCCCATTGGAGAGGCCGTTTCGGAGCGCGCGACTGGCGGGTCAAGGAGAAGCTGGCCGGGCCCGGCGGGTTCGGGTGACCGGCACCGGGGCTCGCCGGCTGCCGGTTCGCCCTTATCACGTCGGGGCTGTGAAGCGCGATCATCGTGAGGCGTTCCGACGGGAATGCTCCCGCTTCGCCTGCCTCAGTCCGACCGGGGTGATGATGACGCCCGGCGCCAAACGCTCTGCGCGGCCTGGGTGAGCGGCAGTCGTCGATCCGGTTTTCCGGCCGACCTGCCCGTCTTCGACGATGAGGTGACGGGATCGGCTGTTCCGCGTTCGCCTGACGGAGCCAAGGCGGGCAGCACGCCTGCCCAACCGAACATCTCCGGCGGGGAATCGCCATTGTCGGCTGAACAGGACGACGCCGGCCGCGGCGGTGCGACCGGCCGCAAGACAGGAGGGAGCTTACGCTTCCTCCTCCTTCTGGAGTCGCGCGACCTCTGCAAGCAAGGCTTCGAGGCGTTGCAGGGTCGCAGCGCGCTCCCGGCGGGTGAGGATGCACTCGGCGAGTTCCGCGCGCAGCTCGGCGATGTCGGCGTGGATGTCGAAGAAATTGGTCATGGTGAACCTCCGTTGTCTCGATGACGCAGGTCGCCGACCAGGTGTTGGAGGATCGGGTCAGGGATCGCGCAGCGACCGGCCTGCCGGCGGGCGGGGGAGCCGATTTTGGTCCGGCTTCGCCGGATCGCAAAATTGGGGGGACCGCTCGTCCTTGACGCGAGCCGCCTGCCGGTAAGATCGCGGTAACAGAGAGAAGGACGGCCTAGCTCGGCGCTGGGGCCGGGCTCCATACGCTCGTCTCAGTCGCCGCCAAATCTCCAGACGGGGATACCGAGCTTCTTCGCCTTGTCGGCGAGATTGTCCTGGATGCCGGTGCCGGGGAAGATCAGGACGCCCACGGGCAGGATGTCCAGCATGGCGTCGTTGCGCCGGAAAGGCGCTGCCCGGCCATGCCGCGTCCAGTCGGGCGCGAAGCCGATCTGCGGCACCTTGCGATGGTCGGCCCAGCAGGCGGCGATCCGCTCCGCGCCCTTGGCCGATTTGCCGTGCAGCAGCACCATGTCGGGATATTTGGCATGGACGCGATCGAGCGCATCCCAGATCAGGTGGTGATCGTTGCAATCGAGCCCGCCCGTGAAGGCGATTTTTGGCCCGGCGGGCAGGAGCACTTCCCGTTCGGCACGCTTTCGCGCCATCAGGAAGTCGCGGCTGTCGATCATCGCCGCGGTCAGGGTCTTGTGGTTGACCATCGAACCGGTACGCGGGCGCCAGGGCGTGCCGATATGGCGCTCGTAGTGAGCAGCGGCCTCGTTCCGCATGGTCTCGAAGGCGTCGCGACGCTCGATCAAGTTCTGCGCGTCGACGAGCAGGCGTTCGAGGATGACGGATTGCACTTCGCTGCCGTCCTGTTCTGCCTGGGTGCGACGCTGCGTCTGCTCGTTGCGGTCGAGCTCGCGCTCGATCCGACCGGTGGCCCTGTGGAAGAGCTGGACCGCCGACCAGAGCAGATCGTCGAGTTCCGGTTCGAGGCGGCTGTCGCCGAGTGTGCCGGCGAGCGCATCGAAGATCTCGGTGACGGCACCAGTGAGGTCGGCCTCGTCCGGCAGCGGGCGCGGATCGGGCTCGTCGGGACGCGGATGGTAGCCGTAGAGTTGCAGGCCGGTCAGGACCTGTGCGGTCGGGGATGAGGCGTGCGGTTCGTGGTGATGGTCCGGATCGCGGGGCATCGGCGTGGTCTCCTTCGTCGGGCTGGCCGCGCCCTTGCGGCCTTCGCGGCGACGGATAAGCCCACGGGACGGGCGGGCCGGCAGCCCTCGCCTTGCGAGGGCCTCGATGGCCAAGGCCGGCGATTTTGCTTCGCGATGGAACGCGCGGGCCTGCCCGCGCGCCGGAAAATCGTCGGCCGCGGCCATTGCCTGGCCGACCGACTTGTGGGCCGATCGCCCTCCCGAAGGCCGGGCGCGGCCTCATCGACGTGAGACAACGTGGGGCGTGACGGCCACACCGCCGCCCGTCTTCCTCCCTTTCCGGATTAGCCTGCCGGGATCAGGAACCGGCTGACATCCTAAGGCGCGAGTTGAAGGCGCAGCCATGCCCTGAGCGCGGCCTGGCCGAACTGCAGCAAATCCTCGTTGAAATCCCGCTGCCGCGGCGAGAGCACCACGGTCTCGAGGCCGGCGCTCGTCGCCCGCCCGCTCAGTCGGTCGCAGGCTGCGCTGCCGGCCGGATCGCGATCGCGCAGGATATAAAGACGGCGCAGTCCCTGCGGAAACAGGATGGCGGCGAGATGCGCGGCCGAGCCGGCGGCCAGCATCGGCATGCGCGGCAGAACGGAGCGCGCCGAGAGCACCGTCTCGATACCTTCACCGGCTGCGAGCACGTCGCTGGCAACGCCGAAACGGACGGCATGGGCGAGCAGATCACCCATGGCCCGTCGCGGCGTGCCGACCGACGCCTTGCCGAAACCGTCGCGTGCCAGCCACGTGCGATGCAGGCCGGTGATCCGGCCGTCCAGATCGATGACGGCGGCGATCAGCGCCGGCCAGGTCTCGGTCGGCGCGCTCGCATCGGGGCGATAGTAGCAGCGCGGATGGAAGCGCAGGCTCGGCAGATCGGTCTGATCGGCGATCCCGCGCCGATGCAGATAGGTTTGTGCCAACGTGCCGGCGATCGGTTGCGACATGGCGAAGAGCCGCCGGGCCGCCGCGGGCGAGCCAGGCTGGGCGGCGCGATCGGCATGCCGCTCCGGTTCCGGATGGGGCAGGCTGAGGAAACGTCGCGCCTCCTCGGCAACGTCGCGGAAGTCGATGAGCCCGTGCGCCTCGCGGATCAGGTCGAGCAGGTCACCATGTTCGCCAGTGGCGGCATCGCTCCAGCGGCCTGCGGCACCGCGACCGGTTTCGGAACCGACGAGACGGACGAAGAGCGAGCGACCCGGCGTATTGCGGATATCGCCGACGAGCCAGTAGCGACCGCAGCATCGGCCGCTGGAGAGATAATGGCGGCAGACCGCCTCGGCGCGCTGGCCGAGGCGGCGCGCCAGATCCTGCGGGGATTGCGCCATGACGACACCTCGACGAGGAAAAGGCCCGCCGTTGCCGGCGGGCCGATCGGATGTTCGGGACGGTCATTCGGCGGCGATGAGCGTTGTCGAAACCCGGTCGTCATCGGAAACGCGCGTGTCGCATGCTCCGGTTTCGTCCGCGCCGTCAGCAGAATCCGGTGTGCGCAACGGCTCCGGCAACCAGCCGGTTTCGGCCAGCAGAGTCTCGGCCTCGGCGGCCATGTCGCCCTTCTTCAGATGCGCTATACGGTCGGCCGCGCGCTGGCCCTTCGCCTCGCCCACCGCCTGCAGGATGCGAGCTTTGGTGACGCGGCCGAGGAAGTTCTCCACGGTCGGTCGCCAGCCCGCTGTCGCCATGTCGAGAGCGACGGCGCCGGCCAGACTGTCGGCATGAGCGAGCGCCCGCGGCCGGCGGTTCCACGGCTCGTGCACGGCGTTGACCGAGAGGCTGACGATATGGGCGAAAAGGCCGGCCTGACTATCACCATCCCACGACTGCAAGGCGTCCCAAAGGTCGCTTGCGTCCTTCGGAAGCGCATTGGCCCAGTTGTCGTGCCGCACGCGGATCGCTTCCGCCGAGGCGCTGTCGTTCAGGCCCGGCGCCTGGGAGCTGAAGGCGACGCTCTTCAGGTCGAGCTCCAGGCAACTCTCCGAGGCGTAACGGTAGAACACCTTGAGCGTCAGAGCGTGCAACGCCGCGATGAAGGCGACGTCCGGGCGATCGCCGAGCGCCTGGCGCAAGGCGAGCGTGCGATGCGAGGTCAGTTCTGTCAGGAGCCGATCCCAGATCGGTGAAAGGCCCTCGTCTTCTTCCGGGTCCGTTTCCTCGACCTCGACGGCGACAGTGGCGTCGCCGCCGCGCTGAGCGGCGGCAGCCCGAACGGCGTTCGCCTCGGTGTCGTCGGCGTCAGGCTCGATCGGCACCTCATCCTCAGGACGAACATAGCCGCGCTCGACCTGCAGCCGCCCGTCATGGGCGATGCTGATGAAGGCGCCGGCGCGGGCGATCTCGACCGGATCGAAGACGAGCGGCCGGCTCTCGAACGCTTCGAGCGCCGTTTCCAGTTCGCTCAGACGCTCGTCGACTTCGCCGGGCAACTCGTCTGCGCTCGAATACGCGCCCGAGAGGCTGCCATATTCGGTCTGGAGGGCGTTGCGGGTCGCTTCCTCCTCGGCCGTGAGCGCAACGGTCTCGCCGCGCAGCCGGCGCAGGCCGAAATTATGGCCGTAGGCGAATTCCGGCGCGACCTCGATCCATCTCCAGCCCTCGGCGGCGATCGTCCCGGTCTCGGCCTTCAGCTTCTCGGCGACCATGCGATCGACCAGCGCGACATCCTGCAGCCAGCCGCCATCATCGCCCTGGAACAGGTCGCGCAGCACGGTGCCACCCGCGGCCTCGTAAGCCTCCACGCCGATGAACTGCGCTCGCTTGTCCGAAGCGCGGACCGCGCCTTCCGTCAACATCCTGCGGATGACATAGGGCTGCCTGCCATGGCCATGCTGGAGCCGCTCGAACACCTGCTCCTGACGCTCAGGATCGCCGGAGACGGTGAAAGCCATGAGCTGGTCGAGCGTCATGCCGTCTTCGGCATAGATATCGAGCAGCACCGGCGAGACCGAGGCCAACTTCAGGCGCTGCTTCACCACGTTGACCGAGACGAAAAAGGCGGCAGCGATCTCCTCCTCGGACTGGCCTTTCTCGCGCAGCGTCAGGAAGGCCCGGAACTGGTCGAGCGGATGGAGCGGCGCGCGCTGGACGTTCTCCGCCAGCGAATCCTCCTCGGCGATGCCGCCCTCGCGGACGATGCAGGGGATGGGTGCGGTCTTGGCGAGGCGCTTCTGCTTCACCAGAAGTTCCAGCGCCCGGTAACGCCGGCCGCCGGCCGGGATCTCGAACAGTCCGGTCTCGATGCCGGCCGCGTCGAGGACGGGCCGGACGCTGAGACCCTGAAGCAGGCCGCGCCGGGCGATATCTTCGGCCAGTTCCTCGATCGAGACGCCGGCCTTGATGCGCCGGACATTCGCCTGGCTCAGCACCAGCCTGTCGAAGGGGATGTCGCGCGAGGGTGAGAGCGTAATCTTCTTCACAGCAGCCATCGAGTTTACTCCGCGACGGGCGGCCTGGTGTCTCTCTCCCGACCTGCGGACCCGTCACGAAGCGAAACGCCGCCCTCTCACTGGAGGGCAGCGCCGCAAACCGACGATCAAGAGAAGCGCGAGCGCGGGAATCCAGGCACAATGCCCAGGGGTCAGCGCGCCTGATCCAGCAGCTTCTTGGCCCGCCCCTCCAGGTTGAGCCGGGCATCCTGATGGGTCTTGTCGCGTGCGACCGCGGTGATCCCTTGCACGAAATCGAACACGCTCTCCGGCGGGCGCCCCTCATCGGCCAGGACCGTTTCGATGATTTTCCCCGTCTCGGCCTTGGAGAAGCCGCGCTTGCGCAGGAAATCGCTGCGATCCTCATCGGTCTTCGCCACGATCTTCTCCCGCGCCGCCTTGATGCCGTTGACGAAGGGAACGGCAGAGGAGTTGGCGAAACGGGTCAGTGCCGGCGCCGCCTCATGGGCAAACCGATTGGCGGCGTATTTGGAGTGGCGGATTGTGATCTCCTGAAAATCCTCGACGCCCCAGAGATTGCGGTTCTGGCAGACGGCGCGCAGATAGAAGCTCGCCATGCCCAGCGTCTTGGCGCCGACCTCCGAGTTCCAGCAATAGAAGCCGCGGAAATAGAGGTCCGGAGAACCGTCGGGCAGCCGGCCGGCCTCAATCGGGTTCATGTCGTCGACCAGGAAGACGAAGACGTCCCGATCGGAGGCGTAGAGCGTCGTGGTGTCCTTGGAGATATCGACACTGGGATGGTAGATGCCGGTCGACCAGTCGAGCACGCCCGGCACCTTCCAGCGCGTGTCGCCGGTGCCGTTACCGGCGATGCGCTGCACGGCCGCGACCAGCTCATGGTCGAAGATTCGGCCGTAATCGGGGCCGGTGGCGGCGCGCAGCTCGACGCGGCCGTCCGCGATCTCCAGCGTCTTGACCTGCTCGGCGCGGTGCGAGGTCAGGCCGTATTGCAGATTGATGGCCGCGAGTGGCGCCGGGAGCTGGCGCAGATAGGACGCCGGCGCGCCGACCAGGCTCGCAAGCTGGCCAAAGCTCCAATGTGTCGGCGCCACCGGCGCATTGGCACCCGGCAGCATCAGCGTCAGCCGCTCCGGATCGTTGCGGCTCGCTTCGACCCGGATCGCGGCGCTCTCGACCGTCCGAGTACGGCTGCGTTCGGTACGCTCGCGCACCGAGGCATGGAGCTCCGTGAGCGACAGATAGCGCTGGTCCGCCGGCCTCGAAAACCACTCTGACGACACCCGGCCGATCCGCTCGCCGCGGCTGGCATCCACCCTGTAGCCGCCGCTCGCGTCGCGGCGGGCGTCGAGCACCTGCATGGTCATGGCACAAACCTCTGACGGGCGCCGGGAGCCTCTCTCCCTGTCTGAAACCCGTCATGGAACGTCCGTCCGACCTCTCACTTTGTCCGGCTCATGCTGCGCGGCACATCGCGGATGAAAGACGCCATCGGCAATGCCGGCCCTGCCATCCTGCTGAAGCCGGTTGACCATGTCCGAGGTCACGCAGGAGGCAAAAAGGTATTCCATTGGCGATAGGCGCGCAACAGATCGCAGATGATCGGACGGATCGATTTGCGCGTTCTGGTTGACCTGTTGTTATCCATTCGGAAAACAGGGCATCCGAGACGCTTGACGTCGTCGATGCCTCGGATCATCTTGGCGAGGTCTGACCGTGCTTTAGGCACCACCAGCGCGAATGACGGCGTCACCCGACGCCGGCTTCGCGGCGGCGCCGGGAGCCGCATTGCAACCCCGGACCAACGGCCAACGATGGCCGTCGCGGGCCAGACCAGCGACCGATAACCAACCGGTCGTGACTGCACTGTGAGTCGGATGTCGTCGACATCCGTTTGAGCCCGGCGGGGCTCCATGGCGGCAGCGGAAACCTCCTCGCGGAGGCCGCTATGCCGCGCGCCCGTCAATCTTCCGTATCGATCGTCTCGTCGCCTGCGCCCATCCGGCCGCCGGCTTCGTACGCGGCCGGCCTTGCGCTCGTCGAGCCGGTCGGTTGCGAGCGCCGGCTGTTCGCAGCCAGCGGCGTCCCGCCATAGCTCGCAAAACCGCGCTTCTGGTGCGCGCGCGACCTCCGCGCCAGCCCCCAAACATCGTCGTGATGCCGATTTTCATCAGGCCAGCGACATGCCTCCAAATAAATCCAGAAGGTGAAACATGAATAACAGGAATAATCTGTTCTCCACCACCAAGATCCCGCTCCCCGAGTCGGTCTCCCAGTCGTTCGAACAGCACACGATCGGGGCTTTCGCTGTTCCCGAGTTGCCTGATGCCCTGCGTGACAGCTTCTCCGCCTGCGAAATGCAGGTGACGGTCGCCGGCGCGATGGGGCGCGATCTCGCCGAGAACCATCTCGGCGATATTCTCGCCCCCCAGCTCCTCGACCAAGGGTCCGTCCTGCGCCGGGTGATGCGCTTCACGGAGCTGACGGTCGATGCCGATGTCTTGCGCGACAAGCTGAACGCTCTTTCTCCGGAAGCTCTTGCTATTCTGCAGAGCAGGATCGGAGCCATGTTCAAAGAATACAGCCCGGTCGAACTCTTCGCCAGCGGCTACCTTCCCGCGATCGACATGCTGCGCGTCGCGGGTCTGGTCGCACCGGTGGGCAAGGCCGCGTGGGGCCTGTGCATTGTCGTGATCGAGGGCGAAAATCCGCTCATCTACGAGATTGATCTGAGCGATCCGCGAGGCTTGCCGGAACCGCCCGAGACGGCCGGTCGGATCGCTGAAGCGCTGGCTTTCGCCGTGCGACGGTGGATGGAACGGGCCAATGCCGGTACGGCTCGCATCATCCTCGATCTGGCTCATTGCCTGGCGCGGTCGACGGGCGAGCGTTACCTGCGCGTTCATCAGAACGATAGCGCCACTCTACTCGTGGATATCCCCATTCAGGCTCTCTGGGGAGATGCCGCTCTCGGCGAATTTGACGGATTGGCGCTCGAAGGCGTCAACGCGCCAATCGCGCCATTTCCGCCGCGCAGGCCCTGAGCGACCGCGACGACGGGTGCGGATGGGGTGGTCGCCGCCGATGGGAGCGCTGGATATTCCACATCCCATCCATGGCAGCGGGGTTAAAGGACCCCGCTGCTCGCGCATTCGGCCGCGACGCCCGTGCGCGTTGCGGCGATGGCCGGACCGAGCGCCCCCACCGGGCAAATCGAGTTAATCCCAAAGTTTTCCCCGCCGACCGCACCATGATTTCGGCATGGCAATCACCCCAGACGATATCGGCACCAACATCGTGCCCACCGATCAACCGGCGCGACCCGGCAATGGCGACCGGATGATGATCTCGGAACTTACGTCGTACGATGCAAAGTCCGGATCCGCCTCGCGCCATGATCCTACGGTTTTGGCTTATGGGCATCTGGTCGCGGCGTATGGATTTTTCAACGAGCATCTCTTTGCCGGTTCGCTACCGGGCTGCCTGATCACGATGCAGCGCAAGAAAGGTGCCCGCGGCTTTTTTCACGGCAGCCGCTTCGGCTCGCGCGATCAGACCGAAATCACGGACGAGATCGCGCTCAATCCAGCAACATTCGCGATGCGGGACGACAAAGGCATCCTGTCGACGCTCGTCCACGAGATGGCCCACCTCTGGCAGCACCATTTCGGAAAACCGCCGAGCACCAGCTATCACAATCGCGAATGGGCAGCGAAGATGGTCGAACTCGGCCTAACCCCCTCGCATACCGGCAAGTCCGGCGGTCGACAGACCGGGCGGCGAGTGACGCACTTCATCCAGCCCGGGGGGCCTTTTGACCGCGTTTGCGAAGCATTGCTGCGCTCCGGCATCCTCGTCGCCTATGTCCAGCGGGGCGACGACGAGAGGGGCGAGACGGTCCGCGCCAAAAAGACCGCCAGCAAGACCCGTTACACCTGCACCGGCTGCGGACTGAACATCTGGGGCAAGCCCGCGATCCGCGTGATTTGCGAAAGCTGCCGCCGGCCGCTGCTTCCTTCGTCATCGCACGTCTGAGGTCCATCATGCCCGATCACAATAAGCCCAAAGACGCCCCAGATCACATCGAAGTCCTGCTACGGATTCAGCTCTGGCTCCTCGGGTCTCGCGGAGAGCCCTTCGCGATCTTCGATCCAGCACTGATCGATGAAGCGGGCGAAAGCGAGGTGCGCGATCTTATCCGGCTGATGCCGACTGAAGAATTCGTCTTACTGGCGGTATCGACGAAGTCGCTGCCGGCGCTATTGCCGTTCCTGGCTCCGGACCACCGCGCGATGTTTCAGGCCGGGCGCCCGCTGGTGATCGCGCCGGTCGCGGTGGAGGACCGCGAGGCGAACGCCGCGCACCGTCCTCCCGATACCGAGCCCGTCAAGGCCGCCAAGGCCGCACTCGAGACGCAAGCCTTCCGGCTTGTTACGGCTCAGAAGGCCGCCGAACTCGCCCGAAACAACCAGGCCCGCCTGCTGACCGCCGCAGAAGCAAACGAACGGGCGAAAGAGGCGATCGGCGAAGCTGTCTGGCGTGAAGGTTCCGACCCGAACGGCAGCCGCAAGATCGGTCGCGTGGAGGGATTGATCGACCGTGGGCGGCGTTTGGCGGCAGAGTTCTTCGGCGTCGACAATGCCCGCGATGTCGGCAAGGCCGAGACCGTTCGTGTTGCCAACCGGTTGGGGGAGAGCCTGCCGGGCTCCGCAGAGCGCAGGGAGATTGTTGCGACGCTCGAACGCGATCATCGCGAGCAGGCTGGCGGGCTGGCCGATCACGAACTCCGTGCAAGGGCGCATGAGGGGGCGATGGGGCGCTGGTCGGGCTCAGTGCGCGAAGGTGCGCCGATCGAATTCGCGGACGGCCTCGACGTGGCGAACGGTATCGCGACGCGGCAGTCGGCTCCCACGCTGATGCGCGTCGCGATCGACGGCGATCTCAATCCGGGCGAGGTGCACCGGAATCTCGAAACGATGAGCGAATCCTTCGAGGTCGGCCGGCTGATCGGGCGCTTGAGCCGCGGGCGCTCGATCGAACTGAAGCCGGAACAGGCCAAAATCCTGGTGCAGTCGCTGGATGTTTTCGCCAGTCAGGTTCATGGCTCGGGCGAGCCGGAGACGGAAGCCGATGGATGCGCCTGGTATCTCGCCGATGCGGCGCTGCGCTGCCACGATCTCGGGTTCTGGAACAGGACGATCGCGCGCATCCTCGAGACCGGCGCCGCCGAGACGATCGAGCCCTCCGCTCAAAGGTGAGACCATCCAGCTGAAACCGTTCGCAACTGTGCGACGCAGTTGCCCCGGGGCACGTAAGCTTTTGGGAGCGCCATAAGGGACATCACGGCGGCCGGTTGAAATCGGGCGATTGCGTCATTTGATCTTGAGCACAATCAATGGCCTCAGCGCCTTGCGATGTCGATCGGCGCCGAGGCGCGCGCAGAGAGTGCCCGGCGCGCCTTCAGCATGTTGATCTTCTTGAACTCGGGGCGGTCCGTGATTTCTTCGCCTGCCCATTCCGGAATTGCGAAGACTTGTTCGCCGTGATCGAGCTCAACCTCGGCGATAATCACGCCCGCAAGCAAACCCTCGTAGACATCGACTTCCCAATCAAAGCCTCCAAACGGTACGTGATGGCGGGTTTTTTCGATTGTATCGGCGCCGCAGTGGAGCGCGAGCATTTCCAGGGCATGCTCAATGGGGATCTCGTACTCGAACTCGGCGCGGCGCCCGCGCTCCTGCCGGGATTTCACCGTCAGGGTGGCGCGGTCCTCATAAAGCCGAACCCGGACTTTTCGCCCGTCGCTGGCGGCCACAATCCCATCACGCAGGCGCGCACTTCTAACGACGGCGCGACGCCAGGCGTCGTTCCTGGTCAGAAATCTGCGCTCGATCTCTACAGGCACCCGCACCTCCATTTCGATCGCTCAGCTGAGAAGATACATTCTGGCTCTTCGAGAAGCAGCACCGAAACGGACCGACATGACCTCCCAGTTCCGGAAGGGGTAGGAGTTTATAGCAGTTCGAAACGTTGAGGCGCCCCAGATGTCCTCGTCGATGACGAGGCGTGTGAAATTCGACACCGCGCGCGTTCTCCCGCGAGTTAATCCCAAAGCCGGGAATTCTGCGGCTGCGATGATCCTCCCTGTCGACGTCATCCCGACCCGACAGGAAGGATCAATATGGCTCGCTCGAAACAGGAACTCATCAGCGGCATGGCGATGCCGCATCTCATCATCGTCGCGAACGAGAAGGGCGGCCAGGGCAAGAGCCTGGCCGCGCTCGCGGTTGCCGATCATGCCTACCTGCACGAAGCCCCACTCGGGGTCGCGCAGGTGGATGCGCAGCACCGGCTCGCCCATGCGCTCGGGCGCAACGTCTTGACGATCGCGCCGGTTGCGAAGGACGCGCGGCGCGATCCCGCCGCCGAGGCGCGATCGTTCACCCCGCTCTATACCATGATCGAAAAGGCCGCTGGACGCGGCGCCAGCGTGCTGATCGACACCGGAGCCAACCAGGCGACGCGGTTGGCGCACTGGAGCGGCCTGGTCGATCTCGCAGAAGATCTGGCGCAATGGAAAGTCAAGACCACGCTGATCGTGCCCTATGTCGCCGAAGCGGAGGGCATGCGGCAGGCGGCCCAGACGGCCACCCTTCTGCTGGACCGGATCCCGCAGGCCCGGCTCGTGCTGGTTGAGAACGAACGGGACGGATTGTTCACCAACCTCCATCCGGCATCGGATGCCGCCGGTGTGCATCGTACGATGATCGCGCCCCTGAAAGCGCAGGCGACGACCTTGCGGATGCCGGCGATCGAGGCCGGCTCCTGGAGGCCCTTCGAAGCGGCGCGTTGCCGGTTCGTTCAGGTTGCTCAGATGCCCGTCGAGAAGGTGATGACCGTGACCGGCTTGCCCCGCCCGGAAGCGAAGATCGTGCGCGGCGACGTTGCCGGCTGGACCGCGACCGTCTTCGAAGAGCTCGATCGCGTGCTGCCCTGGAGCAAGCGCGGAGGCGGGCATGGTTGAGCGGCGCGGAGCCTTCGAGCGGGCAGCGAAACTCGCCTCGACCGAGAGACGCGAGGGGGAGCAGGACCTGGTGCAGCGTCTCGCCGACGATTTCCGGCAGGACCCGGGCGCGTTCGATCCGCGCCGGCTGTCCTATCTCAGCACGCTGGGCTGGGTCGACCTCCTGAAGACGCTGGAGATTTCTCCGGCCGGGGGCAAGAGGCCCTTCCTGGGCGGCTTGGCCGATAACCCGCAGTCGGATCAGTGGCCGGCTTCCGGATGGGCGAGCCTGCGCCGGCCGGAACGGTCGGCCTGGCTCGCCGGTGTCGCGTCCGGCACCGGGTTCGGAATTGTCGTCCTCTTCTTCGCCTTCCTCGTGAGCCTCGCGTTCGGCTGACAGCCGTCCCGCCACAACGGAGACAGCAATGTCTACTGGCAACCCTTTCGTCGAAGTCCGCTCGTATGCTCCGGCCGTTCTCGGCGCGGTCTCGACGGCCGCGATCGTCCTCGCTATTGGATTGCTTCTGCTGTTCGAAATCCGCCCGCCGCAGGTTGTCGGAGCGCGCGGGACCGTCGATCTCGATCTGGCCAGCCTCGCCTGGATCGGCGCCGTGATGCTCACCAGCGATGGCTGCCTGCCTGTCGTGCCGCATTGGATCGGGCTCGAGTGCCAGCCTGGCGTGAGTTCCCGCCTGATCGGCGTGATCATGCAGTCGCATTCGGCGAAGTTTCAGCTGAGCATGCTCGCGGCAGCTGTTCTCTCGGCCGCTGCGATCGCCTTCGTGAGCATCGTTTCGGCCACGCCGAAGCGGGAGCAAACAAAGACCCTGAAGGGTAAGCGACCGGTTTTCGATGGCGACGCCCGCGCATCGTTGCGCAGCGCCATCGCCAAAACAGGCCGCGTGCTGAAGCGCGGCCTCTGGCTGGTGCCGCATGTGCAGCTGACGCCGACCGTTGAAGGTTACAACATCCTGGCGTTGGGCACGCAGGGCTCGGGCAAATCGTCGACGCTGCGCGCAGTGATCGAACAGCTCGTCCTCCGCGGCGACAAGACGCTCATTCACGACTTCAAGGGCGACATGACCGCCGGCCTTCCGTCCGACGATTTCATCCTGGTGGCCCCGCACGATGCCCGCTCCTGGGTCTACGACATCGCCGCAGACATCCGGAACCCTCAACACGCACGCGAGTTCGCAGCCCACGCGGTCCCGACATCGGCCGGCGAAACCATGTGGGGTGACGGCTCGCGAGCGGTCTGGGCCGATCTCGTGATCGCATTGGCGGCCAACACACAAGGCCGCTGGGGCTGGGTCGATCTCAGGGACGCGCTGCTCTCGCCCGGTGCCACCATCAAGGCTGTGCTCGAGCGTCGCGGCGCAGCGAGCGCGAGCCGGCTGATTTTCGGCAGCGACGACCCGGAGGAGAATCGCACGACCATGTCGGTTCTCATCACCTTGTGGATCGCGGCGCTGACCGTCGTCCATCCCCTCGCGGAAGCCTGGGCCGAAACGCCCGCGGATCGACGGTTCAGTCTGCGCCGCTGGCTCGATGGCGATGGTCATCTGCCGCGTGTGCTCGTTTTGCAGAAATCCAGCGAGTATCCGGAGCTGACACAACAGCTCAATGCGTTCCTGGTCGACCGCCTGGTCGGGCTCGCGCTGCGGCCGGGACGGGAACGGAATCCGGCGGCGAAACTGGCTCTTTGCCTCGACGAGCTTCCCGAATGCGGCCGGCTGCATCGGCTGCCGAACCTGCTGAATATCGGTCGCGAATTCGGCATCGTGACCGTGGCGGCGGTCCAGGACATCGCGCATCTCATCGAACTCTATGGCGAGAATCTGAGCCGAATTCTCGTCGCCCGGTTTCGGATCAAGTTGGTGCATCAGATCGACCCGGGCGATACCGCCGACCGCGTTACAGGCTGGCTGGGGGAACGGACGATCGAGTTCGACGGACCTGAGAGGTATGATCCGGCGGCGAAGCGGACCATTCGCGACACGGTTCGCGAAACCGCTCCTGTCCTCGCCGAAGATCGCTTCGACACCGAACTCGGCGTGCGAAAGGAGTACGGGCAGCCCATTGTTCGGGCGATGATCCTGGGCTTGGGCAATCCCGCGATTGTCGATATTCCGGCGACGGGTTGGCCCGATCGCCGCCCCGGCCATGAGCCGGCGCCCTGGCTCAACCCGTAGCCTCACCTCTTCGCAAATCGAGTTCGCGAGACGGACGATTTCGGATCGCCTCCTGTCGGATAGCGATCCGATACCATCAGAGCAGGTGGACGGCGCTACGCGAGTTAATCCCAAACTTTGAAGGCGCCCTGCCGGCTAATTCGAAGGCCTCCTGTCATTGGAGGCCGTCTTGGTCGCTACCTGGAATCCTGCTGCTGCCAGCTCCTATTACCTCCGCGGTGCAGAGTACTATCTCGGCACCGTCGAGCCGGCTGGCCGTTGGTATGCTCCCGCCGGCGATTTCGGGCTCGTGGACGGCGCCGAGGTCGAGCGCGCCGCATTCGAGCGTCTCTATGCTGGCCTCGGTGTCGATGGCAAAGCCCTGCTCAGGCAGGGCGGCAGGACAGACCGCGTTCCGGCTTTCGACATCACGTTCAGCGCACCGCGCTCCGTCGCCCTAGTCTGGGCCTTCGCCGGGCCGGAACTCAAGACCGCCATCGAAGCCGCGCAGGAACGCGCAGCCCGCTCTGCTCTTCGCGTCGTCGAACGCGAGGCAATTTGGGCCCGGCGCGGAAAGGGCGGCCTGACGCTCGAGCCGGTCGCGCTCTCAGCGGGGCTTTTCCAGCATGGCGAAAGCCGCCCGGCTGAACATAAAGACGGACGCATTTTCGGCGATCCGAACCTGCACACTCACGCGGTCGTCCTCAACCTCGCCACTCGCGCGGATGGCTCCGTTGGAGCCATCCATTCCAAGATCCTGCGCGACTGGAAGATGGCCGCCGGCGCGCAGTATCACGCTGCGCTCGCGCATGAGGTCGAAGCCCTCGGCTTCGTGCTCGATCGTCTCGATTACAATGGCGTTTTCGAGATCGCCGGTGTCGAAGACGCGCTGATCCGGTATTTCAGCGCACGGCGAAGGGAGATCGAAGACGAGCTCGCCGAGCACCAGACGACCAGCCGCTCGGCTGCGGCGCTCGCCTCCGCGATCACCCGGGCGACGCGCGAGGCGAAGAGCGAAACCGGCCCCCGCTCACGCGAAGATATCTGGGCCGAGGCCGCTGCCGCGCAAGGCGTCGTCGTCGAGACCTTCGCGGAGAACCTTCGCCGGCAGGGCCGCCAGCCCGAATTGGAGCGCGGCGAGCGACTGCTGGCCGAGCGGCTGGTCGCTCTGCCACGCGAACTCACCGAAACCCGCAGCGTCTTCGAACGGCGCGACCTGTTCCGGGCGGTCTCAGCCGCACTTGTCGGCACCGGTCTTCCGGCTGAACGCGCAAGCGGTGAAGTCGAGCGCCTGTTGCAGGATGGAGCGGTCGTCGAGATCGGCCGCGATTCGATCGGGCTTCCCCGCCACTCGACTGCCGAAATGGTCGCGATCGAGCGTCAGGTCGTCGAGATCGCGCGCGACCTCGCCTCGGATACGCGCAAGGGCGTCGACCAGACCGCGTTGATCGTACGATGCAAGGAGGCCGGTCTCAGTCTCGAGCAGCAGGATGCTGCCTTAGCCGCGGCCGGCTCCCAGGCCGTCGCGATCATCGAGGGCGCGCCGGGTAGCGGCAAGACCACGACCCTCGCTCCGATCGTCAGCGCCTATCGGGGAGCAGGCTATCGGGTTCTCGGCGCGGCCTCGGCTTGGCGCATCGCCCGGATGCTGCAGAACGATCTCGGCATCGAGGCGCGCGCGACCGCGAGCTGGATCGAAAAGGTCAAGCGAGGACACAAGATCCTCGATCAGAACACCGTCCTCATCGTCGACGAGGCGGGCCTGCTCTCGTCGCGCGACATGCATGCGATCCTGTCCGAGGTGCAGCAGGCGCAGGCCAAGCTGATCCTCGTCGGCGACCGCGGCCAGCTCCAGGCGATCGGAGCCGGACCGGGTCTAGACCTCGTCAGCCGCTCCGTCGCGGCCGCACGCGTCGAGACGATCGTGCGTCAGCATGACGCCTGGGCCCGAGACGCCGTGCGCGATTTCGGCGCCGGCGAGGCCGGTCGCGCGCTCGACGCCTTCGCCGAGCGGGGATTGCTCGTCGAGGTGCGGGGCGCCCGGGCAGCGATCACGGCGATCGTCGATCGCTGGGAAGCAGGCCAGGATGCAGATCCGACCGCCTCCACCTTGCTTCTGGCCAGGACCAACGCGCAGGTCGGGGCGATCTCGCGCGAGGTTCGCAGCCGGCTCAAGGACAGGGGACTGATCCGCGGCCTCGAGATCGAGATCGCGGGGGTCACCCCGTCCGGCCATGCGAGCCAGATCATGCTGGCGGCGGGTGATCACATCCGCTTCCTCGTTCGCAACGACGAACTCGGCGTCGTCAACGGTTCGACCGGGACCGTCACCAAGGTGATGGAGCAACCCGAACGGGATGCGCCGGATGGGCGCAGGGTTCGGATCGAAGCTGTCACGGGTGGGCGTCTCGTCACGTTCGACCCCGCCGCGTTCGCCGACGAGACGGGCCGCGTCCGTCTCGGCTGGGGCTATGCGAGCTCGATCTACGGCAGTCAGGGCTTGACCGTCGACCGCACCCTGGTTCTCGCCGATCCCGCGCTCGATCGCCACGACATCTATGTAGCCGCGAGCCGGGCGCGCATCGAGACGATGCTCGTCGTCGATACCGCGGCGATCGATCGTCATCTGCTCGCCGACCGCCCTCTCGACCGGCAGACATCGGATGCAGGGCCAACGGCGCTGGAACGCCGCGCGTGGCTCGCCGGGCGCCTGTCGCGGTCAAACGTCAAGCTTTCGACCGTCGCGGTGATCGAAACTGATCGCGAACAGACGAAAAGCCGGACCCCGACCGCCTCACGACGCCGCGAGCTCGACCATGAGCTCTGAGCGTGAGAGAGGGCCAGCCGCCTGCGTCGGCTCGCCAGAACGCGGCGGTAACCCGACCGTCGTCGGTGACTGGCCCGAACCGGTCCCGGTCACGCCGGCCGAGCTCGACGTGATCGAGACCTGGCTCGGTCGCCTTCTCGACGAAATCCTGACCCCGCCGGGCAAGCAGGACCGTGGAGAGCCTCCCCCGAAACCAGCCCGGCCCGTGCCGCCGACCCGATCAGAAGGAACTCGACATGAATGAACAGCAGCATCTGCAGGAGCTCGTGGACATGGCCAACGCGAACCAGGGCCTTATCCTTCGGAGCGAGAACCAAACGAGCGCCTTGGCCGAGATCATTTGCGCGAGCGATATCGTCTGGGGAATCTGGCAGGATGAGAGCTGCCCGCACGGCGTCGACAGCATGATCATCAAGGGCCGGGGTCGGCTGATGCTGATCCAGCAGGCCCCGCGTGCCGTGACCGTCAAGATGACGGCCGTGCTCTGCAGGGAACTGGCCGAGGCCGAGGCCATGCGTCAGATCTTCGGCGACGGACGCGCCGTACCTGGATAGCCCGCGCCTGCGGCGACACCTGCGCTAGCCATCGTCTACAGGCTCGATAACCTCGGCCGCCAACATGATGCGGGGCTGAGAGATAGCGAGCGCCGGTTTGCCCCAGTTGTCGCTGGCGCGAGATCAATCCGAGCGAGAATATCGTTCGCCGCATCGCTCTAAATATTTGATCTATCGAAAGAATTATGCTTTAATACAGAAATAGATCTGCGCGGGAAAGCAAAGATGAACAAGTATCTCCACAAGTCGAATTTTGAGCCGACGATATCGGACGGCTCCGTTCGAGCGTGTGGATACTTTCGTGTGTCGACCGGACGACAGGCCGAGTCTGATCTGTCGATCCCCGACCAACGCAAACAGATTCTCGCCTTCTGTGCTGGCAAGGGCTGGAATCTCGTCGCCGAATATGTCGAGCCCGGCGCCTCGGCGACCGACGATGCCCGGCCGGAATTCCAGAAGATGATCGAGCGTGCCACCGATGACGATCGGCCGTTTGACATCGTCCTGGTGCATTCGTTCAGCCGCTTCTTCCGCGATGCGTTCGGCCTGGAGATGTATATCCGCAAGCTCGCAAAGGCGGGCGTGCGGCTCGTCTCCATCACACAGGAACTGGGCGACGACCCCGCCCAGGTGATGATGCGCCAGGTGATCGCGCTGTTCGACGAATATCAGAGCCGGGAGAACGCTAAGCACGTTTTACGTGCAATGAAGGAGAATGCACGTCAGGGTTTCTATAACGGCTCGCCGGTGCCGCTCGGCTACACCACCGCCGAAGTCGAGAAGCGTGGTAACCGGGCCAAGAAGAAGCTCGTCGAAGATCCGGTCGAAGCGGAGACCGTGCGGCTGATCTTCAAGCTCTACCGGTCGGGTGACGGGACGAGCGGACCGCTCGGCGTCAAGCAGTTGACCTGCTGGCTGAACGAGCGCGGTTATCGCACCCGCAAAGGGGCCCGCTTCGGCGTCGCGACCGTGCATGGCATCCTGACCAACACCGTCTATATCGGCCAGTGGGTTTTCAACAAGCGCGATTCCAAAACCCTGGCCGAGAAGCCGGCGAGCGAGCACATCGTCGTCGAGGTGCCGGCCATTATTCCGCGCGACGAATTCGACGCGGTGCAGGCGCGGATGAAGGTCAACGCCCCGATGACCACGCCGCCGCGCGTGGTCACCGGCCCGATCCTGTTGACCGGCCTTGCGACCTGCGCGACCTGCTCGGGCGCGATGACCCTACGGACCGGCACCTCGAAATCAGGGCAGGTCCACCGCTACTACTCATGCTCGGTCCACGGCCGGATGGGCAAGACGGCCTGCAAGGGACGAGCGATCCGGATGGACAGGCTCGACACGCTCGTCACCGATCATCTTGTTGACCACCTGTTCCAGCCGGACCGGCTCACGGTCATGCTCGCCGGCCTGGCGGCGGGGCGTGCCGAGCGCGCGCTGGAGGTCGACACCCGGATCACGACCCTCCAGACCGAGGCGGCCCAGGCCGAGGACAGGTTGAAGCGCCTCTACAAGATGGTCGAGGATGGCGTGACCGATCTCGACGACCTCCTGAAGGAGCGGATCGCCACCCTCAAGCTGGAGCGTGACCGCGCCATGGCCGCGCTGGAACGAATCAGGGCGCAAGCCGCCCCGCCGACCACCCTGGAGCCGGAAGCCATCGAGCGGTTCGGACGCCTCATGCGCGAAAGCGTCACCTCCGGCGACGTTCCGTTCCGCAAGGCCTACATCCAGTCGGTCGTCGATCGCGTCGAAGTCGATGACGATCTCGTCCGCATCATCGGGGATAAAACCACCTTGGAACAGGCTATCGCGGGCAATGCCGCTCGCAATCTGGGTGTTCGCAGTTTTGAACGGAAGTGGCGCGCCCGAAAGGATTCGAACCTCTGACCCTCAGATTCGTAGTCTGGATCAGAATTTAGCAATTTCAGCTACTTAATTGAGATGCGGCTGTAAAATTCAGATGCCAACGTCATAGGCAAATGCTGTGCTTTCCAACCAAGCGCGATGACTCGAACGGCCGCGTCAACTGGCGGGATAATGGGTTTTGTCCAGGAGAGTTTAGCGAGTTTGACCTGCCACTGAGTTTTTCCTCCACGCGGAGTTAGAGTCCGGCCCTGACGAGGACGGACAGATGAAGCGAGCCAGGTTCACCGAGGAGCAGATCATCGCGGTGCTGCGCGAGCATGAGGCGGGGGCGAAGACCGCCGATCTGGCGCGCAAGCATGGCATCTCGGAAGCAACGCTGTACAACTGGAAGGCCCGCTATGGCGGGATGGATGTTTCCGAGGCCAAGCGCCTGAAGCAACTCGAGGACGAGAACACCAAGCTCAAGAAGCTGCTGGCTGAGCAGATGTTGGATGCAGCCGCACTCCGCGAGCTTCTCGCAAAAAATGTATGGTCCGCCCCGGCGTTGCAAGGGATTTGGACGTCTGTCGGGCGCAGTTTGCGTAAATGTATCCGGCCTCTCGCGAGTGAGCCGCTGTTGCGGCCAGGCCATGATGAGATGCGCGCCGGTTGTTCCCAATAAATCGTACGGGCCATGACGCCCGTTTTTTTGACAGGGCTTACAACCAGCGGATCGACTGTTCCGACATCACTCCTTGACCCCGCAACCTGGTGAGAACGCGCCGATCAGGCCTTGGTCGGTTCGACACGTTCGTAAAGATTGCCCGGCCGCGTGAGCACGGCCCACGCCATCCGGGCGATTTTGTTGGCGAATGCGACAACCACCTTGTTGCGGTGCATCCGCTGTTCGAGCTGGCCGATCCACTCGCCCATCCGGTCGCGCTCTCGGTTGAGATGAGCGATGCACGAGCGTGCACCGTGGATAATCAGGCGCCGCAGATAGGGGTTGCCGCGCTTGCTAATCCCCAACAGCGTTGTCTTGCCGCCGGTGGAGTTCTGGCGAGGAACGAGGCCGAGCCACGCGGCAAGATCCCTGGCCTTGCGGAATTGGCGGCCATCGCCGATCGCCGCGAGTAATGCCGTCGCTCCAAGCGGTCCGATCCCCGGGATCGACATCAGGCGCCGTGCGGCATCGACCCGATCGGCAATCGCCTCGACCTGCTTGCTGACGGCGGCGAGCCGCGCATCGACAACGACGAACTCGTCCCAGAGCTCTCGCAGGAGCGTTCGCATCATGGGCGTGAGATCGTTGTCCTCGTCGGTCAGGATGCGAGCCATGTCGAGTTTGAAGACGCCCGCGCCTGGCCGCATCGCGATGCCGTATTCCAGACAGAAGGCGCGCATCTGGCAAATGAGCTGTATCCTGTTCGCGGAAATCCGGTCTCGAATCCGATGCAGTGCCTGCAAATCGATCTGGGCTTCCTGCCTGATCTCGACAAAGCGCATTGTCGGACGAACTACCGCTTCAGCGATCGCCTCCGCGTCCCGCGCGTCGTTTTTGTTCGACTTGACGAAGGGCTTCACGAACTGGGCTGGAATGATCCGGACCGTGTGGCCCATCGCTGCCAGTTTACGTGCCAGCCATTGGGCGCCCGGACAGGCCTCCATCCCGATCAAACCCCGCGGCACCTGCTCAAAGAACGGCAAAATGGTGGAACGGGTCAGCTTCGCCCGGCGCAGCGGCTTGCCGGATTTATCGGCTGCCATGACGTCGAAGCGGGTCTTGCCGAGATCGACGCCGAAGACGGCGGCATCGGCGAATGGGCTTCTGGACATATCGGCTCTCCTTCCGCAGGGAATACGACCAACTGCATCATTGCAGCCGGAGAGCCGGGGCGGGCCATCTCATTAATGGTAGGGCCCGCCGCCAAGCGCGAGGCAGTCGCGCATCTGCGGGCCGTGATGGGCCTGTCGGAACGGCGGGCCTGCAGCATCGTCAGCGCTGACCGGAAGATGGTCCGCTACAAGTCGTGCCGGCCGCCGGACTTGGCCCTACGAATGCAGCTGCGGGAGCTCGCCAATGAGCGGAGGCGCTTTGGCTACCGTCGGCTGTTTGTTCTGCTGCGCCGCGACGGCGAGCCCTCTGGGATCAACCGCATCTACCGGCTCTACCGCGAGGAAGGCCTGACAGTGCGCAAGCGGCGCGCGAGACGCCGCGCAGTCGGAACAAGGGCACCGATCCTCGTCGAAGCGAAGGCCAACGCACGCTGGTCGCTGGACTTCGTCCATGATCAGTTCGCTTGCGGCCGGCGCTTCCGCATCCTCAACGTCGTCGACGACGTCACACGGGAATGCCTTGCGGCCATTCCCGACACCTCGATCTCGGGGCGACGCGTGGCACGCGAGCTGACGGTGTTGATCGAGCGTCGGGGCAAGCCGGGCATGATCGTCTCCGATCATGGAACCGAGTTCACTTCGAACGCCATGCTTGCGTGGGCGCAGGAGAACCGGGTCACCTGGCACTTCATCGCACCCGGCAAGCCCATGCAAAACGGCTTTTGCGAAAGCTTCAACGGCCGCATGCGTGACGAACTGCTCAATGAGAGCCTGTTCTTCGGCCTCGATCATGCAAGGATCAGGATCTCCGCCTGGGCCGACGACTACAACCTCCGGCGCCCCCACTCGGCGCTCGGATACATCCCGCCGGCGGCCTATGCCGCCAAGCTCTCCACCGCTGCGCAATTCCGCGCAAAACCCGCCGAGGCTCTAATCGCCGCTGGATGACAGATCAGGGGCAGGTCAGCAAGGAGGCCATGATGGGGCCCGGACATTTCACGGACGATTTCAAGCGTGATGCGGTCGCGCAGATCACGGAGCGGGGCTATCCTGTTGCAGAGGTGTCCAAGCGGATCGGCGTTAGCCAGCACTCGCTTTATGCCTGGAAGCGGAAGTTCTCGAAGCCATTGGCCCCCGCTGATGTTGACCAGGCTGCGGAGATCCGCCGTCTGAAGGCAGAACTGGTGCGGGTCACCGAGGAGCGCGACATCCTAAAAAACGTATGGCTCGCCCCGCCTGCAAGGGATTTCTTTCCGGCTTTTCAGTCTGCGCCAACGTATCCGGTCTCGAGGGCGTGCCTCGGCCAAGATGGAGCTTTCGCGCGTACCGATCCTCATAAAGCCGTCGGCGTCTGGCGCCATTTTTTTAATCAGGATCGCGGCACGCCGTTCGACTGTCAGGCCATCTTTCCAGTCCACTCACAGACAACGCTGGCCTGAAGGACGCTCCCCTTCGGCCAAGCTCTGATCATCCAGCTGGCGCCATCACCTCCACCTGGAAGGGACGCCCGCTTCTCAAAACGGCCCAGATGATCCTGGCCATCTTCGCCGCAAGCGCGACCACGGCGGTGTTGATATGCGTTCGCGCGAGCAATCCGCGCAGCCATTCGCCGAGCAACGTCCGCCCCTTTGCCAGGGACGGCAAGGCCGCTCGCGCGCCGTGGATCAGTATCCTGCGAAGGTAGCCGTTGCCGCGTTTGCTGATCCCCAGAAGCTTAGGTTTGCCGCCGGTCGTCATCTGGCGAGGTACCAGGCCGAGCCAGGAGGCAAGATCCCGGCCCCGGCCAAACGTCTCTGCCCGTCCCACCGAGGCGACGAAGGCGGTCGCATTCAATGGGCCGACCCCTGGGATCGTCGAAAGGAGCTGCGTTGCGGCATCTTCACGTGCAATCGCAACGAACTCGGCATCGAATGCGCCGATCCGCTCGTCAAGGGCGCGCCATTGGGCTCGCATGTCCTCGACCAGCAGTCTGACCCGACGGCTGATTGCCACCTCGCCAGCAAGGAGCTGATCCAGTCGAAGTTCGAGCTTGCGCCGCCCCTTCGCCATCACGATCCCACGTTCGAGAAGGATCGCTCGCAACTGATTGATCAGCGTCGTGCGCTCGCCGACGAGCCGATCCCGCGCTCGATGCAGGCTCTGCATGTCGAGCTGCTCGTCGCTCTTCAGCTCAACAAAGCGCATCGTCGGGCGGGTGGCTGCTTCCGCGATCGCCTCGGCGTCCCGATCGTCATTCTTCTGGGCCTTCACATACGGACGAACATACTCTGGCGACATCAGTCGCACATCGTGACCCTGCCCGCGAAGCAGGCGGCCAAGATGATGGGCGCCGCAGCAGGCTTCCATCGCCATGACGCAGCTCGCCATTCCTGACGCCAGCTTCACGATACTGTCGCGCCGCATCCGCCGACGCAGCAGCACCTTCCCCGCGCCGTCGAAACCCACCACGCTGCAAACGTCCTTGCCAAGATCGATTCCCAGAACCTTGATCTCATTCATCGGCTCACCTCCGTGCCATGTTCGGCCGACGCAATCTTGCGCCGAGGGAAAGGGGCGAGCCATTCCATAAAGCCACCGCGTATTTCGCCAAGGATGCAAAGTGAGATACGCGTTTGTGGCAGAGCATCGCCACCAGTTCCCGGTGCGGGCGATGTGTCGCTACCTGCGCATCCAGCCCAGCGGTTTCTATGCCTGGCTGAAGAATCCGTTGAGCCGGAGAGCTCGGGAGGATGCGCGCCAGATCGAGCTTCTCGATAAGGCCTGGAAGGAAAGCGGCCGGGTCTACGGCTACCGCAAGCTGCATGACGACCTGCTCGATCAGGGCGAAACCAGTTGCGCCAACCGGGTCGCCCGCCTCGCCAGGCTGGCCGGGATCAAGGCTCAGATCGGCTATCGACGCCGGCCGGGATCTCATGGCGGCAAGCCGTCGGTCGTGGTCGATAACACCCTCGCCCGACAGTTCGATGTCGAGGCGCAGGACACAGCGTGGGTGACGGACATCACTCGGCGTAATTGATCGCTCCCCCTTTCCGACGCCATGCTGAGGCTGCCGAAGCGAGGAGAGCATGATGGAACGCTACTTTGCAGGACTGGACGTTTCGAAGGACGAGACGGCGATCTGTATCCGGGATCACGACGGCAGATCGGTTTTGACAACCAAGAAGGCGACGGACGCCGATGCGATCACCGACGCGTTGTCGGCCAGCGGGTTGCCAATTGTCACGGTCGTGATGGAGACTGGCCGCATGGCGAACTGGCTCTATCATGAGCTCGCCGGTCGCGGTGTGCCGATCGTGTGCGTTGATGCGCGCCAGGCACATGCGGTGCTCAGCCAGATGCACAACAAGACCGACGCCAACGATGCCGCGATGCTGGCCGACCTTGCCCGTACCGGCTTTTATCGCAAGGTCATCGTAAAGAGCCAGGACGCTCAGGAGCGCCGCGCACTGCTCCGGGCTCGGGAGGTTGCGATCAAGACCCGGATGAACGTCGAGAATACGATCAGGGGGCTGCTGGCCAGCTTCGGCGTGGTGTTTCCGAGACATCTTCGCACCTTCGAACAGCGCACGGCCGACGCCGTGGCGCGCGCGCCGATGCTGACGGACATCATCCTGCCGTTGCTCCGGATCCGTACCGAGGCACTGCGTCAGGTCGCCCAACTGTCAAAAGCCATGCTGAGACATGCGCGCGAGGACGAGGCCTGCCGACGCCTCATGAGTATCCCAGGGGTGGGAGCGGTCAGCGCTGTGACGTTCGTCGCGACCATCGACAATCCCGCGCGGTTTCGTCGCTCCCGCTCGGTGGGCGCCTATGCTGGACTGACATCGCGCCGCTTCCAGTCCGGCGAAATGGATTATGGTGGCCGCATCTCACGACGTGGCGACCAGATGTTGCGCACCGTACTGTACGAGGCCGCCAACAGCCTGCTATGCCGCGCGAAGGCGGTCAGCGGGCAGGGACTGAAGGACTGGGCGACGGCGTTGAAAAAGCGCACCAGCCATAAGAAAGCGGTCGTTGCCTTGGCGCGAAAACTCGCCGTGATCATGCATGCCATCTGGCGCGACGGTACCACCTTCAAGCTGCAGGAGGCCTGATCCGAAACAACACAGGCGCCCTGAACCGCGCCTGCCATTGTTGCCGTGTCGGTTGAGGCGGCAGGCAGTCGACTGATCCCGTGCGATCTACGTGCGAGCACCTTGTGCATCGCGAATATCACCTTCGGGACGTCGAAGCCTTGGATGCCGAGATGAAGCGCTCGCCAGAGACGACTTCGAAAAGAACCTTGCAGTCGACCGATCACAGCTACAATATCACCAAGCGCAGGCGATCAATTAAAGAACCTACATCAGGACCCAGGAAGGCTTTGCCTATCTGGCCGTGGTGATCGACCTGTTCTCCCGCCGTGTCATTGGTTGGTCACTGCAGAGCCGGCAGGTCACCGACGTCGTGCTGCAGGCGTTGCTTATGGCGGTATGGCGACGGAAGCCGAAGACCAAGGTCCTGGTTCACTCGGACAGTAAATAGATCGAGGCCAGTTCCCGGGCGGCCTGTCTCAAACACAGATCGACCGTTTGGTAGGCTGGCGCCGTGAGGTGCCCGGTGCGGTCTGA
>NZ_JBHSLU010000049.1:0-1041 GCF_042655245.1 Allobosea massiliensis
CGTCGCCACACGCTACGACAAGCTCGCGGAAAACTTCCTCGCAAGCCTCAAGCTCGTATGCGTCAGGATCTGGCTACGCGGTAATGAGTCGACGGCCTAGCCTTCACAAATGAGTTTTCCCTCGGTAGTCAGATACATCAACTTTCCTACGTGTTGCCGTACTCGATCCTGAGAAGCGAAGGCCAAAAGGCTCGCGGAATTGGCGACGTGTTGCTGAACTATCGATATCAAGCATTATTCGAAAGCGCCGGTTCACCAGCTTTTGCACCCCGCATCAGCCTCGTCTTGCCGACCGGAAACTTCCGAAGGGGTACCGGGAACGGCTCCTTCGGCATTCAGGGCAGCCTACCCTTCAGCAAGGTCGTTAGCGATAGAGTAACACTACACGCGAACGCCGGGGCGACTTCGATCTTCGACGTTTCGGGACGCAGTCCAATGAGCTTCAATATTGGAGGAAGTGCCATCTATGCGGTCACGCGTGACTTCAATATAATTTTGGAAACTGTCGGTGAGCGTATCGAAACCGTAAATTTGAACCGCGGGATCGACCGCGAATATGCGCTAACGGTTTCCCCTGGCGCTCGCTACGCCTTGAACCTGCCCGACACACAGATTGTTGTAGGCATCGGCGCACCTATTACATTTTCACGAGACAAACGGCCGAGTTACGGCGCGATATTCTATCTGTCTGTGGAGCCTAAGATCCTCTAATAGGGTAATCTAATGTCGCTTCATCTCATTGCTTCAATGACAAAAGCCTCGTTTAATATTTGATAAAAATTAGACGAGTTAGATTAACCGCAGTAATTATAACAAGTTGGGAATACAAGGAGTGTGCCATGAAACGAAATTATCTCATTTTTTATTTATGACTATATTTCTTACAGATTTAGCGGGAGCGCAGAATGTAAAAATCACAGGCCTTGGCGCCTCAAAATGTACTAGAGCGGAACCCGATCTGATTGAATCGGGAGGGATTCCCAAATCAGGGGTGAAGTGATTCATATGTGGACGCCCCCTTTGGCAAGGCGTTTATGTCGG
>NZ_JBHSLU010000050.1:0-57521 GCF_042655245.1 Allobosea massiliensis
AGCGATGATCCCATCGTCAGCCTGCCAGCCGTGGCCGCCTGACCAGCCCGACCAAAGCCGGCACGCGGTGGCTCTGCGAAGCTACACCACCAGCAGGGACGCGACCCGCCCAAGCCATGGACCAAGAGAAGGCGGGGGCCTTCACCAATGCGAACGAAGTTCAAAGTCACTGGCGTGTCTTTCCTGCTTGGCGCAACGACGGAGCTGCCATCGGACTGAGCCGCGCTAACTGCGTAACGCATGGGTCGGTGTTTAGGTCCGCCCTGTCGTGACAGCGGCTCGGCATCGTGCCGGGTTCTGTTGGGCGCTCCAGACCACATCTCGGATCTGTTGGTTCAAACCACACCTCGGGCTTCGCGCGATCTGCTCAGTGACAGCCACCCGGGTGCTTCCCGCGCGAGCTGGAGGGGCTCTCTGGTCGTGCCATGGTACAGCCGGCGGAGCCCGCCTCAAGGACGCGCGGTGCCCCCAAAATGCTTTGCATTTCGGCTCCCCCACGCGCCGCCTCTGGCGGTCGGCTTCGCCGATCCTTGACCCGGTCTCCACCGACCCGTGGCGCGCCTTCGTCCATTCGAGACGAAGGAGGTTCTCATGACAATGCCGATCGATCAGCAGATTGCCGAACTCAAGGCCGAACTGAACAATGCCTGCCTGACGCCGCGCGAGCGGCGCGAGGCTAAAGCCGAGCTTGAACTCCTGACCGAGCAGGACCGCAGCGATGCGGAAACAGGGTACTTCGCGGATGTCGAGGCTTGGGTCGCGGTCCACGTCACGGAGCTTGCCGCACTGCCTTTCTGAGCATCACGATCCGAGACGGCCGGTCTGACGCCACGCGCGTCGGCTGGCCTTTTCGCATGTCGCCCGGCCTGCGCTCGCTCTGCTGCGCGCAGGCCAGGAGGCCCGTGGTCTATCGCCAACGGTGTGGTTCAAACCACACCCGTCACGTCATCGCCGCGATCTCCCGCCAGAACACGCTCCGATTGAATTCGTCGGAGCCGTGTCGCGTTTGCATGAAGACCATCGTGATCAACAACCAGAAGGGCGGCGTCGGAAAGACGACGCTGGCCGTGCATCTCGCCTGGCACATTGCCGAAACCGGCGGCCGTGTGCTGCTGATCGACGCCGATGCCCAAGGCAACGCTACCGATACGATGAAGCGTCATCGTGGCGAAGTGACTGCAGCCGAGCTGTTTCGACCGGTCAGGGCGCCAGTTACTGGTGGCGCTGAGGGGATCACGCTCGCGGCTTCTGACAGCTCCCTCACCGATGTCGATCGCGGCGATGCCACCAGCATCCAGCAGTTCCGCGACAACCTTCGTGCGGGCAGCGCGGCGTTCGACGTCTGCATCATCGATACGCCGCCATCGCTGGGCCTGCGCAGCGTGGCCGCGCTGGTCTCCGCGACCCATGTGCTGTCGCCGATCTATCTCGAGGATTATTCGGTGAAGGGCGTGAAGGGTCTGCTCCAGACCGTAATCGGCGTCCAAAAGCGCTATGGCCGATCCGACATGAGGTTTCTTGGTCTCCTTCCATCGAACTTCAACACGAAGTCGCCCCGGCAGCGGGCGCATCTCGATCAGCTGCTCCGCGAGGCTGGCAAGTACGTTTTTCCGGGCCACATCGTCGCGCGCGACGGCTATGCCGAGGCGGTCGCCGAGGGCGTGCCTGTGTGGACGCTGAAGAAGCGCTCGGCCCAGGAGGCCGGCCGCGAAATCCGACTCGTGCTGTCGCGCATCGTCGAGCAGATGGGGTGATCGCATGGCACTTGATCTGAGCTTCAAGGACCTCGCAGATGTTGCTGCCGGCGACGCGTCGGACGGCCGCCGTCTCAAAGTCGCGCTGAATCTGATTGATGAGGATCCCGATCAGCCGCGCCGGGAGTTTCCGGAAGACGAACTGCAGCAGCTTGCTGCGTCGATCCGGATCGACGGCATCCTTCAGCCGATTGTGGTCAGGCACTCGGAGCAGGCCGACCGGTTCATCATCGTGATGGGTGCGCGGCGCTATCGCGCGGCGAAGATAGCCGGACTGGTCGAGGCGCCCGTCTTCGTTCAGGACGACGCTGAAGCGAGCCCCTACGCTCAGATGGTGGAGAACATTCAGCGCGACGATCTGAAGCCCAGCGAGATCGCTCGCTTCGTAACGGCGCGGCTTGAGGCCGGTGAGAAGCAGACAGAGGTCGCTCGGCGGCTGGGCAAGCCGCGTGACTGGGTGTCGCGCTATGCGGCGGTGCCGAAGATGCCGACGTTTCTGCAGGAGAAGCTCGCCACAAGTTCGATCCGCGCCGTCTACGAGCTCTACCAGGCATGGCGGCAGGAACCTTCCGACGTGGAACGAGCCGTCGAGGAGCACGGCGCTTTCACCGACGCGCAGGCCAGAGAATTTGCGTCCGCTGTTCGCTCGACCGTTGAGCCCGCCGCACCGCATGGCACAGCAGCAGGGGATGGGGCCAAGGATGCCCGAGCGTCGGAGAAAGATCGCGCATCGGCTCGCGAGAAACCATTGGCAGGCTCAGCCACAGCGCCGTCCGTTCTGGGCACAAAGGGCGCTGCCATCGTGCGGGTGCGCGCCGGCAAGCGGGTCGGCCAGTTGGTTCTCGACGCAAGGCCGGATGCCGAACAAGGGAGCGCTCGTGTCGCCTTCGATGATGGCAGCATAGAAGACGTGTCTGTTCGCGAGCTTCGGATCGACGCCGTGCTGGTTGGCTGAGCAGCGCCGGCCTTCCTACTTTCAGTCTCCGGCGTGGTTTGAACCACACTTCCCTCCATTCCTGTTTGATCGCCCGGACCCGCTGCGGGGCGCTTCCTTATGGGCAATTCCCATACGGCAGTGGTTACACCTATTCGAATCGTTAACCGAAGTGGATGGTTAAGAGTCTTTGGCATTGTTTCTAGTGCAGGATAGGCTTGCCGCCAGCGAATTATTACGCCAGATTGGCGTTGCGACGTAGCCGAGCGCGTTGCTGATTTCGCGGCGGTGAAAGGATGCGCTGATGCCGACGCTGACGTTGCGGGTTTCGGATGAGCTGGCGTTGCAGTTCGCGGCTCTGGCGGCGACTGAAGGCGGCAAGTCGGCGCTGATCCGCCGATTGATGGAAGCCGCAGTCGGCGCGCCGGAATCAAAGCGCGCTCCGGTTGCCGTCGGCGCGCCGCAGAAGGTGACGGTCCGCTTTCGGGACAGCGAAATGAATCAGCTCAGAGAGCTGGCGTCGGTGCGCGGGATGACGCGGACGCAATGGATCACGTCGCTGGTGCGGTCACGGCTGGGCGCGCCGGCGCAACAGTCGGACGGCGAGCGCGAGGAACTGCGGACCATCGCGCGCGAGCTGAACCGGATCGGCGGCAACATCAACCAGATCGCGCGGTCTGCCAATCGTGGCGAGCTCGATCCCGGTGCTGAAAGCTGGAAGATGTTGGCTGAGACACGTTTCGCGCTCGAAGCTCTCCAAGGCGAGTTGAAAGGCGTGCTGGATCGGACCAGCACCTATTGGGAGGGCCGGTGATGAGCGGGAAGCGTGCTCAAGAGTTGCTCGATGACCTGCCGCCGATCTCCTATGTCTGGCGGACGCCGGTTCGTCGGCCGCGCGTATCCGAGGCGGATATTCCTGACCCGATTGCGCCGCAGCGTGTCACGCCGGCGATGCGAGCGCGGCTCGAACGGATCGTCGGGCGTGCGCCGGAGGTGATGGTCAAGATCACGGGGCGCACCAAGGACGCAGGGCACCTCAAATCCCATCTCGAATACATCATGCGCAACGGCGAATTGACGGCGGAGACCGAGCAAGGCTCACTCATGCAGGGCCGGGAGGGTCTGAAGGATCTGCAGGCTCGTTGGACCGAAGACACGATGCTCGACGACAAGCGGCGCCGCGACGGCACAGTGTCGGTCAACATCATTTTATCGATGCCGCCGGGGACCGATCCGATTGCGGTGAAGGATGCTGTGCGAGCGTTCGCGATTGAGACGTTCGGAACAAACCACGACTACGTCTTTGTCCAGCACCTCGATGACAAGCACCCGCATGTGCATCTGACGGTTCGCTCGCAGGGCTATGACGGAAAGCGCCTAAATCCGCGAAAGGCCGATCTAGCGACCTGGCGCGAGCGGTTCGCCGGCGAGCTTCGGTTACGCGGCGTCGCGGCCGAGGCGACGCCGCGTCGGACGCGTGGGAAGGTGCGCAAGTACGACAAGGGGACAGTGGTGGCGCTGCGGCGTCGCGGCGTCGTTCCAGAGACGGACAAGGGTGCGCGGGCAGACGTCGTGCGGTCTGCGACAGCCGGAGTATCAGGTCCGCGGCTATGGGAAGCGAAGGCTCGCGAGCGGCAGGCAAAGATCCGAGATCAGTACCTCGATCATGCCAAGGATCTCGAGAGAACCGGAAAAGGGAGTGACCGGGCTCTGGCGAAAAAGGTGCGGGAGTTCGTGGCGAAAATGCCTGACCCGGAAACGCGGCGAGAGCAGTTGATGCGGGAGTTAGCGTCAGCCGCGCAGCGAACTCGAATTGATCGCAAACCGAACATTGATCGGCAAGCTCAAAACTCTGGTAAAAAAATTCGATGATTTGATTTGAGTTATTTAGCTCCAGAATCCAAAATGAAAATCGATTCTATAGCGTCTGCCAGGTAGCGTGCTGCTTTAGTGATCTTCACCGCACCGGCTATGGTCTGCCAGCGCCTCGATGATGGCGCAGTCGCAGGCGGTCACACCACCCGAGCAAGTTGCGGCAATGCGCTCCAATTCCTTCTCCAGCGAGCGCAGCCGCGCGATCTTGTGACGGACGTCGTCGAGATGGGCTACGGAAATCGCATGCGCCTCGTCGCAAGCCATGCTGGGATTGTCCGACAGCCTGAGCAGGGCGCGAATGCCGTCGACGGGGAAGCCGAGGTCGCGGGCATGCTTGATGAAGGCCAGGCGCTCGACATGGGCCCGGCCATAGCGACGCTGGTTGCCCTCCGAGCGGTCCGGTTGCGGCAGCAGCCCGACCTGCTCGTAATAGCGGATCGTCTCGACCTTCACGCCTGTCCGATCCGAGAGCGAACCGATCGGCATCGCGCGCGCAATGTTTTTCGCGTCCAACTTCATTTTCCCCCTTGAACCTGAAGTGGCTAGAGATCGTATCTAGGACGTCTCATAGCGCCTGCAAGCGGAGACGACCATGACAGCGACCTCGGACACCAGGCTCCAGACCTTGAGCTGGAAGGTCGGCGGCATGGACTGCGCGGGCTGCGCGGCGACGATCCGCGGCGCCGTCGAGCGTCTGCCTGGGGTGAGCGACGTGAAGCTGTCGGTCGTCGCAGAAACCCTGACGCTGGCGCTGGACGAGAACCAGACCCGACGCGAGGCGATCGAGAAGCGCGTCTCCAGCCTCGGATACACGACGGCGATCATGGCCGCGAAAACGACGCCAGCCCCGGAGCCGGCGGCGTGCGGCTGCTGCAATGCTCAGGGGCAGGCCGAGGCGGCGGCCGCGACGACGAGCGCACCCACGCCCGCGCCCCTGAGCTGGAAAATCGGCGGCATGGACTGCCCAAGCTGCGCCGCCACCATTCGCGGTGCGGTCGAGCGCATGCCGGGCGTCAGCGACGTCAAGCTCTCGGTGATGTCGGAAACTCTGACGCTGGCGCTCGACGAGACGCAGACGAAGCGCGACGCCATCGAGAAGCGGGTCGCTAGCCTCGGGTTCACCGCTACATCGCTGGCGTCGAAGACGCAGGCGTCCGGATCCGGTCATGGCGATGGCTGCGACAACGCGGATCATGCCGGCCACGACCATTCCCTTGACGATCATGGGTACTCCCACGACGATCACAAGCACGCGCGCAATCCGGCAACGATCGAAAAACCTCGTGACCACGCCGGAGACGCCGGCCACGGCCTGCCGGGCCATGTCCATGAAGCGACGCCCGACGGCGTATCCTGGTACCAGACTAACAAGGGGCGGCTCGTCCTGACGACGGGCGCGCTGCTCGGCGGGGCCTGGACGTCCAGCCTCGTCTGGCCAGCGATCGCGCACTGGGCCTTCATCGCGGCCTGCGTGATCGGGATCATCCCCGTGGCGCGCAAGGCCTATGCGGCCGCCAGCGCCGGGATGCCCTTTACCATCGAGATGCTGATGACGATCGCCGCGACCGGCGCGCTCTTCATCGGCGCGGCGGAGGAAGCTGCGCTGGTCGTCTTCCTCTTCGCGGTCGGCGAGGTGCTGGAGGGCGTCGCGGCCGACCGGGCGCGCGCCTCGATTCGGGCCCTCAGTGACCTCGTGCCCAAGACCGCGATCGTCGAGAAGGACGGCGAGACCCGTACGATCGACGCGGCGGCACTGAAGATCGGCCAGACGGTGCTGGTGCGCCCCGGCGACCGAATTCCCGCCGATGGCGAGATCACCGACGGCGTCTCCGGCATCGACGAGAGCCCGGTGACGGGCGAATCCGTGCCGAAGACCAAGGGCGTCGGCGATCCGGTGTTCGCCGGTTCGGTCAACAGCGAGGCGGCGCTGCGGGTGCGCGTCACCAAGGCTGCGGAAGACAACACGATCGCCCGGATCATCCGCTTGGTCGAGGAGGCGCAGGAGGCGCGCGCGCCGACCGAGCGCTTCATCGACCGGTTCTCGCGGGTCTACATGCCGGCGATCGTGGGACTGGCCGTGCTGGTCGCGATCGTGCCGCCGCTGCTGCTGGGCGGTGAATGGTCGGTCTGGGTCTACCGGGCGCTGGCGCTGCTCTTGATCGGCTGCCCCTGCGCGCTCGTCATCTCGGTTCCGGCATCCATCGCGGCCTCGCTTTCCACGGGCGCGCGCCAGGGTTTGCTGATGAAGGGCGGCGTCGTGATCGAAGCCGCAGCCAAGACCGGCGTCGTCGCCTTCGACAAGACGGGAACGCTGACGCAGGGACGCCCGCGCGTGACCGAGGTCGTCGCGTTGGGTCGGACCGAGCGAGAGGTCGTCGAGCTCGCGGCCGCCGCCGAGACCGGATCGAGCCATCCGCTGGCGCTGGCGATCGTCGAGCGCGCCAAGGCGCATGCCATACCGGTGCGCAACGCCACTGAAGCAAAGGCGATTGCTGGTCAGGGCGTAGTGGGCACGCTTGATGGTGTCGCGATTTTCGTGGGAGCGCCGCGCCATGCGCTCTCGCGATCCAACTTCGACGATCAGGCGAAAGCTGCCGTGGAACAGCTGGAGACGGCCGGCAAGACCGTCGCCGCCGTGATCGCCGATGGCGTACTCGCCGGGTTGATCGCCATGCGCGACGAGCCGCGCGAGGACGCCGCCGCCGGCATCGCTGAGTTGAAGGCGATGGGCCTCCGCTGCCTGATGCTGACCGGCGACAACGCCCGCACGGGGGCCGCCATCGCAGGCTCGCTCGGGATGGAGCACAAGGCCGAACTGATGCCGGAGGACAAGGTCGCGGCGATCAAGGCCCTCTCAGTCGACGCCTCGGTCATGATGATCGGAGACGGCATCAACGACGCCCCGGCTCTTGCCGCCGCCGGCATCGGCGTGGCCATGGGCTCGGGCACCGATGTGGCGCTGGAGACCGCCGACGCCGCGATCCTGAAGAGCCGGGTCCGGGACGTGCCCGCCATGATCCGGCTGGCGCGGGCGACGATGAGTAACATCCGGGTCAACATCGCCATCGCGCTCGGGCTGAAGGCCGTATTCCTCGTCACCACGGTGTTCGGTTACACCGGCCTCTGGATCGCGATCCTGGCCGACACCGGCGCGACCGTCATCGTGACGGCCAACGCCCTGCGGCTGCTGCGCTTCAATGCCGGCCGCGCGGCTTGAGCGGCGCGCGCCATGTCGGGCATGGAAATCGCGAGCTACCTGATGACGGTCGTCTACGTCATCAGCTTCCTGGCCATGTCGGCCATCCTCGCGAAAGAAGCAGGACGGCAGATCTGGCTTTTCGACAAGGGGCGCGAAAAACAGGCGCTGCCCGCCACGCTGTTTCGCCTCGCCTTCGTCGGCGCGGTGATCTGGCCGCTCGTGCTGGCGCTGATCGGCGATCCGATCAAGCCCGACCCGCTCTCGCTCGCCCTCGACGGACCCTGGCTCGATGTCCTTGGCCATCTCCTCGTCGTGGTCGGAGCCTGCGTGGCGCTGATTTCCCAGCGCCACATGGGCGTGTCCTGGCGGATCGGCGCGGCCGAGGGCGAACTGGGGCCGATCGTCGACAACGGCCCCTTCGCGATCTCGCGCAACCCGGTCTTCGTCGGTCAGGCCCTGCTGTTCGTCGGTCTCTTCATCGTCCTGCCCAGCCTGATTCAGGCGGCCCTGACGCTCGCGCTCCTAGTCGCCATCGTCTTGCAGGTCCGCATTGAGGAGCGCGTCCTGATGGCGACTCTGGGCCAGCCCTATCGCGACTACCGGCGGCGCGTCCGGCGATGGCTCGGAACGCGCCGCAGCGCGGAGAACCCGACACCATGACGATGCAAAAGCGGCTGGGAGACGTGCTGGGCTGGGCGGTCGCGGCCGCGGTGCTGGATCAGCTCTCGAAATGGCTGATCCTGACCTATGTCATGGCGCCGCCGCGCGTGATCGAGATCGCGCCATTCCTCAACCTGCGTCTCGGCTTCAACTACGGCATCAGCTTCGGGATCGGCCGCGACACGCTGGAGGCATGGCCGGGTCTGCTGGCCGCATTCAAGCTCGTCGTCGCGCTCGGCCTGATGGTCTGGGCCGTCAGGAGCACGATCCGGGCGGAGCGCATCGGTCTAGCGCTGGTCGCAGGCGGCGCGCTCGGCAACGCGCAGGACCGCTGGCGCCAGGGCGCCGTGACCGACTTCATCGACCTCCATTGGGGTGGCTGGCACTGGCCGACCTTCAACGGCGCCGACATCGCCATCTCGGCCGGCGTCGGGCTGATGCTGCTGGCCGCTCTGGCCGATTATCGGCGTGGCCGAAGCGGCGGGGGTCTGGCGGAGACGAAGGCCGCTCCGGCTAAGTCGGGAGAGCGGACGTGAAGCGGATCAGGCGATGGCTTGCAATCGCGGCTTACGCCGACGTCAGGCCATTCGCACTGCTTTCGCGGGCCGCCGTCTGGCGCCTCGGCGGGCTCGTCGCTCTTGTCGGCGCAGGCCTGCTCGCGATGGGCCAGATCCATCCCGAGCCGGTGGCGCAGCGCGGCGGCGTCGCCGTGATCCATCCATGGGCAAAGGGGTCGGCCCTCAAGGGCGACCAATTCCCATTCTACGCGACTTTCACCAACAGCGGCGGTCGCCCCGATCGGCTGCTCAAGATCGAGACGGGCGCCGCCCATCACGCGATCCTGAAGGCGCTCGACTCCAAGACCGGCATTGTCCGCCCCGTCGAACTGGACGAGCTGGCCGTTCCGGCGAACGGCAGGGTGTCGCTGAGGCCGGGAACGCATCAGATCACGCTGATCGGCCTTTACGCCAAGGTCGAGCCCGGCAGCTTCATCCCGGTGACGTTCGTCTTCGAGCGCGCCGGCCGCCTCTCGGCCGATATCCGCGTCGAGAACCTCGGCGAACCGGAGCACAAGGATCACAGCTGAGCACTCGGCGTGTCGACGGGGCGATCTGGAAAGCGCGAGCCGGCGACCGGACGGGCGACTGAGGGGAACAGGAAATGGGCACAGGCCACTCCCATGGCGGGGCGGCGCCGGCGGGCACCGCAGCCGGCAAGCACAAGAGCGGGCTCGCGATGGCGTTCGGCCTGACGACCGCATTCATGCTCGCGGAGGTCGTCGGCGGGCTCTGGACCGGCAGCCTGGCGCTGCTGGCGGATGCGGCCCACATGCTCACGGACGCAGCCGGCCTCGTCTTGGCGCTGATCGCGATCCGCTTCGCCGAACGGCCCGCAACGCCGGAGAAGACCTACGGCTACGTCCGTGCGGAAGTCCTCTCGGCGTTGACCAACGCCGTCGTTCTCCTCGTGCTGACGGCCTACATCCTCTACGAGGCCTATCGGCGCTTCCAGAACCCGCCCGAGATCGTCGGCGGCCCGATGCTGGCGGTCGCGGTCGTCGGCCTCTGCGTCAACCTCGTCAGCATGAAGCTACTTTCGGGCGGTTCGTCGGAAAGCCTCAACGTCAAGGGCGCCTATTTCGAGGTCCTGAGCGATATGCTCGGCTCGCTCGGCGTCATCGTGGCGGCCATCGTCGTCATGGCCACCGGCTGGACGATCGTCGATCCGATCGTCGGCGCCGGCATCGGGCTATTCATCGTGCCGCGCACCTGGAGCCTGCTCAAGCAGGCAGTCCATATCCTGCTGGAGGGAACTCCGCCCGAGATCGATCTGAAGCTGCTTGAAGCGAAGCTGTCGGCGGTTCCCGGCGTCGTCGCCGTCGACGATCTGCATGTCTGGACGATCACGTCTGGTCTGGACGCGATGAGCTGTCACCTGGTTGTCGACGACATGCCGAACTCAGCCGCCATCCTCACGGCGGCGAGCGCCGCGATGCGGTCCGAATTCGGCCTAACCCACACGACGATCCAGATCGAGGACGGTTCGATCAGAAACGCCGAGGGCCACGCCACGCGCCTATAGGGGTGAGGATGGTCTTCGCGAAAATGGGCGAAGGGCGCGAGGACAGATTGGCTTGGAAGACGAAATCTCGCACGAGCATCAGCGCTGCTGGGATGACGGCGGGGCGCTTGAGGAGTGGGCCTTGGGGTCCGCTTGGTGGCGACGATCTTCCGCCTCACGCATGCGCACCACGCTGACGGCATAGAACAGGACCGCCAGCGCGATCAGGGCCGCGGCCAGCGCGCCGTTGCGCGACTTCATGATGCTCTGCCTCTGCGACTCGGCCCGGAAGTCCCCGCGACATGCCCACGATCCTCCCCTTCGACGGCAGCAAAGCGGGTCATGACGAAAGCCTTCCTTAAGGTTGACGGAGCGGCAAGAAATACCAATGAAATCTGAATCTTAGGCCGATAATTTAGGGGTCCGATTTCGCGCGAATTCAACGCGTCATCGCTAGAAACGCTCTCAACGACACGGGAGAGCGTCATGAAAAAAAGGCATAGCGTCATCGCCGCGGTGGCCCTCGGCCTCGCAACGTCCGCCATGGTCACGCAGGCGTTTGCGGCCGGCGCCACCGACCTCGCTCATCTTCATGCTGGCCAGCCGTCGCGCACGCCGATCGGCTGGCAGCAGTTCTGCATTGACAATCCCAATAACTGCCGGACGCCGCGTTCGGCCGCGACGGTCGTGCGCCTCGACGACAAATCCTGGAGCGAGCTTCTGGCGGTCAATCTGGCGTTCAACAAGGCGATCGAACCCGTCACCGACCAGGATCAGTTCGGCGTCATCGAGAACTGGAGCTACGCGACGACCGGCAAGGGCGACTGCGAGGACTACGTCCTCGAGAAGCGGCGCGAGTTGGTCAAGCGGGGCTGGCCGCTCTCGGCGCTGCTGATCACCGTCGTGATCGACAAGGAGGGCGGCGGCCACGCCGTGCTCACCGTCGTCACCGACCGCGGCGAATTCGTCCTCGACAACCAGACCGACAAGGTCCTGCCCTGGTCGAAATCCGGCCTGACCTTCATCCGGCGGCAGTCCCCGGAGAACCAGAACGTCTGGCAGGATCTCGGCCGCTTCCTCGGCCGGCCCGACGTCGTCACCGCCGCGATCAAGGCCGCGCGCTAGCATCGCTGGGCGGTGGGGAGAGGTCAGCGTCCCGCCAGCAGCGGCGTCAGGATCTTGTAGAACTCCTCGATCGTCAGCGCGCCGACCTTCTTCTCGCCGTTGACGAAGAAGGTCGGAGTCGAGTTGACGCCGAGCTCCTTGGAGCCGCGCTCCTGAACCTGCTTCACGCCCGTGGAGAGATCCTCTCGCCGAAGGCAGGCCTCGACCGTCTCCTGCGTGAAGCCGGCCTGCTTCATCGTCTGGGTCAGCGCGTCGAGCGGCTTTTGCGAATGCCCAACCTTCCTGCGTCTTGTAGAGCATGTCGACGATCGGATACCATTTCGCCTCGTCGGAGCAGCGCGCCAGCATGAACCCCGCTGTCGAGAGCGGATCGAGCGGGAACTCGCGCGCGATGAAGCGGACCTTGCCGGTATCGACGTATTTGGTCTTGAACGCCGGCCAGGTCTTGATGTGGAAATTCATGCAGTGATGGCAGGTGAGCGAGGCGTACTCGATCACCGTGACCGGCGCGTCGGCTGCGCCGAAGACCTTCTCGGGAAGCGGGCCGAGCTCCAGCAGCCTGGAGGCGAGCGTGGTCTGCGCCGCCGCCGGCTTTCCGAAAAAACCAATGGCGACGAGACCGGCCGTGAGCCGAAGCAGCGAGCGACGCGCGAACATGGAATCCTCCCTTCGGAACACTGATCGCACCTGAAGCCACTTCAGGTTCCAGCGCCTCCGACGGTATTCCGGCTTCCATGTTATGCGACAGGCGGTTGCAGTGCCGGATCTGCGCCGATGGACGGAATTGGCTATGACGGCGTCCGATCGCCGCAACGCACATAATGGCCTGATGGACGCTCTCACCCTTTTCGGCCTCGTCGCCGTGACGCTCATGCTCGTCACCTACGCCTGCGAGGAGCGCAGTCCTTGGTTCGTCCTGGGCTTCGCCGTCGCCTGCGCGCTCGGCTCGGTCTATGGCTTCCTGCAGGGCGCCTGGCCCTTCGGCGTCGTCGAGGCGATCTGGTCGGTCGTGGCGCTGCGGCGCTGGTGGCTCAAGCGCGCGAGCTAAAGGCGGATGCCGGCGATTTCCCCTTGAACCTCAAGTGGCATCAGGTTGTAGAGAGTCGTTAACCGTCCTTTTTCACGCTTCGTCAGCTTCGTTCGCGCAAAAATTATCGCATGCTCTCACAGATTCGCTTCTCGACCCTGCGTCTTGCTCTCGGGCTCATGCTCGGCGCATTCGCCCTCTCGGGCTGCGTCACCGGCGACGGCGACACACGCCATCTCCAGCCGCTGCCGGCGCGGCTGGTCTCGGACATGTCGGCCAAGGGCATGAGCCAGAGCGATCCCATCCTCGTGCGCATCTTCAAGAAGGAGAGCGAGCTCGAGGTCTGGAAGCGCGACCGCAGCGGCCAGTACGCCCTGCTCAAGACATATCCGATGTGCCGCTGGTCGGGTCAGCTCGGCCCCAAGAAGCGCGAGGGCGACCGGCAGGCGCCGGAGGGATTCTACACCGTCACCGCCGACCTGATGAACCCGCGCTCGCAGTTCTACCTGTCCTTCAACCTCGGCTACCCCAACCCTTTGGAGAAGTCGCAAGGCGCTACCGGCTCGGCGCTCATGGTCCACGGCGCCTGCACCTCGGCGGGCTGCTTCGCCATGACCGACGAGGGCGTCACCGAGATCTACGGTCTGGCGCGCGAGGCCTTCGCTGGGGGCCAGCGCAGCTTCCAGGTTCAGGCGCTGCCCTTTCGCATGACGCCGGAGAACATGGCGCGGCATCGCAACAGCTCTCACATCGCCTTCTGGCGGAACCTGAAGGAGGGCTCGGATCATTTCGAGGCGACGAAGCAGCCGCCGAAGCTCGCCGCGTGCGGTCGCCGCTACGTCTTCAACGCCAGGGAGGGATCGGGACCGTTCGCGCCGGCCGAGGCCTGCCCGCCCTACGAGATCGAAGCCGACGTCCAGCCGCTGGTCTCGCAGCGCCAAGCACGCGACGAGGCCCGCTTCGCCGAGCTGATCGGCAGCGGAACGCCGGCGATGAGCTACGCGCATCTGGACGGCGGCATGCACCAGAGCTTCCGCACGATGCTCAAGAGCCTTGGGCCCGAGCGGATGCAGCCCATGGTCGCCGGCAAGGTCGAGATCAGCCGCCCGGACGCGGCGCTGGCCGACCCGTTCGGCGGCGACGACGCACCCGGCCGAACCGACACGACCGGCTCTCTCGCCCCAAGGTGAGTACGGCCCCGGTCGTTTTACGCCAGGCCAACCGCAGCCTGCGCGCGGCGGAGCAGGATCGGAGCTGATAGACAGCGCGATCCATCGGCTGAAAGCCGCCTGCGATCTGGATTTACCTTAAGGCTTCCTGGCCCGGCGCGCCTTCCTTGCAAGGGGGCGGCCATAGAGGACCAGGCGGTGACCGGTCAGCTCGAAGCCCAGCTCCTTCGCCACTAGCGCCTGCAGCCGCTCGATCTCGTCGGACCTGAATTCGATTACCGCGCCGCTCTCGATATCGAACAGATGGTCGTGATGGACCTCGGATGCCGGCTCGATCCTGGCGCGTCCGCCGGCGAAGCTGTGTCGTTCGACGAGGCCTGTCGAGGCGAAGATCTTCACCGTCCGATAGACGGTCGATAGCGATATGGTGGGGTCGATCTCGGCAACCCGGCGGTAGATCTCCGGCACGTCCGGATGATCGTCGGCCTTGGCGACGACGTCTGCGATGATGCGGCGCGGCGCCGTAATGCGCTGCCCCGCCTGACGGCACTGGCTGATCAGAACCTCGGCTGCGTCGGACATCGCTTCCTCCCTCCAGCCTTATTAATGAGAATGGTTCGCAAATGCATTGACAATATGGCGGGCAGCCGTAATCTGCTTTTGCAAACGAGTTGCAGTTTCAGGGGCGGGGCGCATGCTCAACAAGGTCGAGACCGGTGAAACCGCTTGGCGCAAGGCGCGTGGCGAGCCGTCCCTGCTCGACGTTTTCAGAACGATCTCCGTCGCGCCCGGCGCCACGCCGTGGCGCAAGTTCCTCGCCTTCTTCGGCCCGGGCTATCTTGTCGCCGTGGGCTATATGGACCCCGGCAACTGGGCGACCTCGCTCGCCGGCGGGGCGCAGTTCGGCTACACGCTGCTCTTCGTCGCGCTTCTCTCCAACATCATGGCGATCATCCTGCAGGCGCTCTGCGCGCGGCTCGCTATCGGCTCGGGCCGCGACCTCGCCCAGGCCTGCCGCGACGCCTATCCGCGCGCCGTGTCATGGCCGCTCTGGCTGCTGGCGGAGCTCGCGATCTGCGCCACCGACCTCGCCGAGGTGATCGGCACCGCGATCGCGCTCAACCTGCTCTTCGGGCTACCGTTGGAAATCGGCGTCGTCGTCACGGCGCTCGACGTGTTCGTCATCCTGTGGCTGCAGAACAAGGGCTTCCGATGGATCGAAGCGTTCATCATCACGCTTCTCGGCGTGATCGCTGTCTGCTTCGGCGTCCAGATCGCCTTGGCCGATCCCGACTGGGGCCAGGTGATCCGGGGCTTCGCGCCGACGACCCAGATCGTCACCAATCCGCAGATGCTTTATCTCGCTCTCGGCATCATCGGCGCGACCGTGATGCCCCATAACCTCTATCTCCATTCGGGCATCGTGCAGACGCGGGCCTTCGGCTCGAGCCTGCCCGAGAAGCGCGACGCGCTGAAATGGGCGACCGTCGATTCGACAGTCGCATTGATGTTCGCGCTGCTGGTCAACGCCTCGATCCTGATCCTGGCGGCGGCGACCTTCCACAAGACCGGCCAGACGACGGTGTCCGAACTGGAGAAGGCGCATGAGCTGCTGGCGCCGCTGCTCGGCCTGTCGATTGCGCCGACGCTTTTCGCCATCGCGCTGCTGTGCTGCGGCCTAAACTCCACAGTGACTGCGACCATGGCCGGCCAGATCGTGATGGAGGGCTTCCTCGACATCAAGCTGCCGGCCTGGGTCAGGCGGCTCGTCACGCGGCTGGTCGCCATCATCCCGGCAATCATCGTGACCTGGATCTACGGCGCCAGCGAGACCGGCAAGCTCCTGATCCTCAGCCAGGTCATCCTCGGCCTGCAACTGCCCTTTGCGATCGTGCCTCTCGTCATGTTCACCGCGTCAAAGAACAAAATGGGCGAGATGGTGGCACCGAAATGGCTGACCGTCACCGCAGCCCTGATCGCCGCGATCATCATCGCCTTGAACATGAAGCTGCTCTTCGACCTCACTATGGGTTGAGCGCGATCCGCCGCATTGCGGTCCCGGTTGCCACCAGCATCGCTACCGCGCCTGTAGCTAGTCGGCGCCAGCTCCGCGTTTGAAGAAAGTGAGCGCTTTCGACGGGTCAACAGCAGTCATGCAAAGATGCTGGTTTTCAAGAGCGCACTTGCGAACGCAGCGTCAGTTCTTGCCGCTGTAAGCCCAACTGGCAAGCCGACGCGTGACCGTCGGCGGCAGCGTCCGCATCGCTGATTTCAGGAAAGGCCGCCAGCGGCCGGGACTGAACAGTGCTGCCACACGTCCTTTGACCGTCAGCGGAAGCAGATAGTCGCTAACCGTCGTGACTCCGTCGGCATGATCGCGCTTGTATAGGTCTGCTGGCGCGAGCATGTCGAAGACGGCGCTGCCGCGCGCGGCAGCGCATGCGAAGCTGTGGTGGACCAGCAGGCCGCCTATTCCGCCGCGCTCATGGTCGGGATGCGTCGCGATGACATGGCCAAACGTCGCGCCCTTGCAGTCGAAAGCGAGGTCGATGCCTATTTCCTCGCCGGCGCAGCGTATGATCGCCACCCGTAATGGCGAGCCGTTGGTGTCATCAGCCGCGAGCGCGCCGAAGAACGCCGCGAAGCGCGGGTCCGAGACGGTCGGCGCCATTACGCTGTGGCGGCGCAACGCCGCCTGTTTCATAGCTATTGCGGTGAGCGCGAACTCAGCCGCGTCTTGGCTTGGCGCGACCATCCCGAGGGTTAACTCACCGCGCTCGGCCAGCCGTCGCAGCCGGCGGCGATAGTTGGAACGCTCGCGGGCGGAATAGGCCTCGCTTGGTCCGCCGTCCGGCCCGACGCGCCTCGCAAGTTCGGCGTAAGGCGCTTCCTGACGGTCTGTCTCGCGTGCGCCGGCGAACAACCTGGATCGCGTTAGCAGCGAATCCGCCCTGGCCTTGCGCGCCTCGAAGAGGTCGACGCTGCGCGCGCGCAATGCCGCCCAGCCGGCTGCGATCAAAGCTCCTCGATCCGGGCCCTGTTCGACGAGGATATCGCCGAACTGCGCCACCGGGCTGCCCATGAAGCCGACCGTCTCGACGCCGAAACGGCGCCGCGCCAGCAGCGGCCAGACCATGACCAACCGCCCTTGGCGGCGCGCGGTCACGATGAACGCTCGACTCCGATTGTCGAGGTAATGGTCCATCCAGTGTCGCAGCACGACGTGGCTCTGGAACACCTGGTGCGGCTCGCCCGCGCGGTTGAACAGCGCGTCCCATTCCGGGCGGAGGGCCAGGAAGGCCTCGCGATCTTGGACGATCTCGAAGACGGCCGCAGCGATCCCGGCATCCGTATGCGCGTGGCGGGTCGAAGTGGCGCCTGTTGTCGCGAGGTAGTTGCGCGCAGCATGCGTCATCGCTCAAGCCCGACGCGTGCGTGAGCGATCAGTCGTTTTGCCCCGGCCAGCGGAAAGCGCATGAGATAGGGCGCCAACAGCAAGGGATGGCGCACGGCGAAGGGGGCGTCCTGCTCGACCATGTGGCGGATGGCCAGCACCGGCAGCGGTGCGCGCAGCGGCCGAAACTCCGCGTTCCAGAGACCCGGCGCGTCCGATTCCGGATGCATCAATCCAATCATGCGGTTGCGCGCAAGCGAATAGAACTTGTGGCGACCCTGCACGCGCTGCAGCATTGCGACGCCGTCCGCGTCGGCACAGTTCGGGAAGCCGACGATCACCGTGCGGAAATGCGCCATGCCGGTCTTGGCAGGGATTTTCTCCAGCGCCCGGAAGCAAGCCCTGATCAGATGGAAGGCAGCGACCTCGTCGCCGGCTCCGACCTCGCAGATTGCGAGCCTTGCCGTGTTGATGCGTGCCGCCTGGCGGGTGAACGGACATACCGCGCCAGTGCGCCCCAGCGCGACGTTAGCATTCATCAGATAGCCTTCGACCCAGCCGACCAGTACGGCCAGCGCTTCGGATCCGCCGATATCCGAATTGCGCGCTCTGGCTTCCGAAAACGTCAAAAGCGCTGGTTCGGCTGCTGCCATGACGTCTAGCTCCCGCCTACTGCATCCATCAGATAGCAGATCGAGATTAGGGAAGCGTTTCGTTGACGGCCCAAGATTCGGTTTGTGAACCAGGCGTATCGCGAGACTGCGCTCGATCGCGCCCTGTTACCGCAGCCCTGATCGCCGCGATCATCATCGCCTTGGACATGAAGCCGCTGTTCGACCTCGCCACGGGTTGAGCGTGATCCGCCATGTCGCATTGCGAGGGCGGCAGCGCCCCGCTATGTCCGGCTCGTGACAATAGGACCGGCCAGAACCGTCATCATCCGGGCGCTGCTCGCGCTTGCGATGGCCTATGTCCTGATCCTGCAAGGGGTGTTCGCAAGCGCCGCCGCCGGCTCCCGCCTCGCCATGTCGATTGGCGAGCCAGGCCTGACGCAAGCGTTGTGCTCGGGCGCTCAGGCTCCCGACGCACCCGGATCGGACGAGAGCCCACACCACGCGACCGCGCAGCCGTCCTGTTGCGCCTGGAGCACCTCGGTTGCGGTCGATCCGGTCGTGCCTCCGGCCTCGCCGGCGATTGCCATCCCCTATCTCGCTCCGGCCAGCCTGCCGATCGCGTTCGGCCAGGCAAGCCCGCCGGTGATCCTGTTCCGCGCCGCGACCGCGCAGGGATCGCGGGCGCCCCCGACCCTCGAAGCGTGACCTGAGCGCCGGCCCTCCCGCCGGCACCATCACCCTGACGAGGATCATCCATGAAGCGTTTCGCGATCGGCGCCGCCGGCGTCGCCCTGTCTCTGGCGGCCTATGCCGCCACCCCAGTCCGCGCCCACGACTATGCCGTCGGGCCACTCAAGATCGACCATCCCTGGGCCAGGGCGACGCCGCCCTCGGCGAAAGTCGGCGGCGGCTATCTCGCCATCGAGAACACCGGCCCGGAGCCCGACCGTCTGGTCGGCGGCTCGACCGAGGCGGCGGCTCGCGTCGAAATCCACGAGAGCAGTCTCGCCGACGGCATCATGCGGATGCGCGAGAAAACGGACGGCGTCGTCGTCCCGCCCGGCCAGACTGTAGAGTTCAAGCCGAGCGGGCTGCACCTGATGCTGATCGACCTCAGGGCGCCGCTGAAACAGGGCGACAAGGTCAAGGCCACGCTGGTCTTCGAGCGCGCCGGCGCTGTCGCGGTCGAGCTGCAGGTGCAAGGCGTCGGAGCGCCGCAGCCGGCCGCGACCGGCCATGTCGGGCACTGAAGCGCGCCATGCCAGTCCTCAAATGGATCCGCTACGGCGCCTGGGCCGGCGTCGTCCTTTTCGCATTCGTAGGGGCGGCTATCCTGCTGGGGTGGTGGCAGGTCGATGGTCCCGGTCGCTCGCCTGCGGGCCGCGCGGCCGTCCAGGGCGTACCCGCGATCAGCGGGCCGTTCACGCTGGTCGATCACACCGGCAGGACGGTCACCGACGCCGACTATCGCGGCAAGCCGATGGCGGTCTTCTTCGGCTTCACCCACTGCCCCGAGGTCTGCCCGACCACTCTGGTGCAGATGGCCAACCTGACCGGGAAGATCGGAGCGGCGGCGGATCGCCTGCAGATCCTGCTGATCACGGTCGATCCCGAGCGCGATACGCCTGAACAGCTCGCGCTCTACCTTCAGTCCTTCGATCCCCGCGTAATTGGCCTGACCGGCTCCCGCGAGCAGGTCGATGCGGCGCTCGCCGCCTACAAAGCCTACGCGAAGAAGATCCCGACCGAGAGCGGCTACACCATGGACCATTCGGCCTCGGTCTATCTGATGCAGGCCGACGGCAGCTTCCGCACGATGATCGACTACCACGAGGAGGAGGCTTCCGCGTTGGAGAAGGTCCGCATGGTGCTCCGATGAGCCTTCGTGGGCGCAGGGTGTTCGTCGCCGCGATGCTGGCGGCGATCGTGATCGCAACGGCATCCGGCTATCTCTTCGCCACGCGACGAGCACAGCCGCCAGCGCCCGTCCTGACCGTACTGACGATCGAGACCGCCGATGGACGCAAGTTGTCGGAAGAGGCCTTCCGCGGCCGTTTTGTCCTGCTCAACGTCTGGGCGACCTGGTGCCCGCCCTGCGTCAAGGAGATGCCGTCGCTCGACCGGCTTCAGGCGATGAAGGGCGATAGCGGGTTCGAGGTCGTTGCCCTGTCGATCGACCGGCAGGGGCTGGAGGTAGTGCAGCCGTTCTTTCAGCGGACGGGGCTGACCCGCCTGGCGATCTATCTCGACCGCGAGGCCAGGAGCATGCCGGCGCTCAAGATCACCGGACTGCCCACGACCGTGCTCATAGACCCGGCCGGTCGCGAGATCGCCCGCTGGCCGGGGGCGCGGGAGTGGGACCAGCCGGCGACGGTGGCGGAGATCGACGAGCACATCGCCAGGTCCAGGGCGACGACGCGATGATTCCGGTCGCCGCTGGCAGGGCTGGTCAACAGAGCGCGAGGATGCTGTGCCGCGATTGCTCACGTCCGACCGCATGGGCTATTCTCCGGCCATGACGTCGACCGGCACATCACGGGATCTGGGGCGAGGCCTTCTGGCCGCCGCCTGTGGTCTCGTGCTGATGTTCCAGCTGATGGCGAGCGCGCTTGCCGGCAGCACCCATCTCGCCGCCAAGTTCGACGCGGGGGAAATCTCCCTCGTCGAGATATGCGGCGCCACGCCGGATTCGAAACGTGATCGGTCGGCCCATGTCGAGGGCGTCAATGCCTGCTGCGTCTGGGCGAAATCGGTCGCGCTGGCGCCGCTGGCTCCCCCTGCGCCGGCCTCGCTGGTCCCAAGACGCGCCGAACCGGCTGAGACGATCTTCGTACAGCGCGTTGACGTATCGGCGTCGTCCAGCCCGCAAGGTCCGCCACAAGCGACGGGTCCACCGCGCCGCAGCTGAAGGGCGAGCCTTCACGCGGCCTGCGGCGCCATCGCGCGCCAGCCTTCCAGTCCAGACCCTTCGCCGCCGGCCGTGAGCGTGGACGCTCGCCATGCCGGACTTGCGCGGCATGACCATTCCGTTTTCGAGGCCCGAGATTGATCGGACCAGTGCTCAGATCCAGACGGCTTGTGCTGTCGGCGGTCGCCATGGCGACGCTGGCGATCGCTGTCGGCTATGTCGTGGTCGCCGACAGGTCGTCGCGATCCCCGATCGCCGACGCGCTCGTGTTCCAGCGGCTCGACGGCAGCTCCACCGGACTTGCCGGCTTTCGTGGGCAGGCCGTGCTGCTGACCGTCTGGGCGACATGGTGCTGGTCCTGTCGCCAGGAACTGCCGGCGCTGGCGAGGCTTCACCGTGGCCTGGGCGGACGGACTCCCGCCGTGATCGCACTCTCCGTCGATCGCGACGGCGCGGACGTCGTCGAGCCGTTGCTGGAGCAGCTGAACGTCAAGGACCTGCCGGTCTTCCTCGATCCGACGGGCGCGTCGGTTGGTCGGCTGGCCATTTCGGGCCTCCCCACCACGATCCTGCTTGGCTCAGACGGCGTCGAAAAGGGGCGCTGGCATGGCGTCAAGGCATGGGACGAAAAGCCCATGATGGACGAGATCGCGGCGCTCATCGCCGATAGTCCTGGAAAGCAGGTCCGCTGATGGACATCGCCAATATCGGCATCTGGGCGGCGCTTGCGGCCGGGGTGGTCTCGTTCCTCTCACCCTGCGTCCTTCCGCTCGTCCCGGGCTACGTCTCGTACATTGCCGGCGGCTCGGCCGCGGCCGTCGATCCATCCTCCCGGTCCTCGTCACGGCTGAACGCCGTCGTGATGAGCGTCTGGTTCGTGCTCGGCTTCTCGACGGTCTTCGTGCTCCTTGGCGCGGGCGCGAGCGCTCTCAGCCACCTCCTCCTCGCCTATCGCTATGAGGCCGGCATCGTCGGGGGCGCGATCATCCTCGTCTTCGGCGTTTTCACGGCGGGGCTTGTGCGCTTGTCCTGGCTGGAGCGCGAGCTTCGGGTCCGGGCGCCGATCGCGGGCGGTCGGCCGATCGGCTCATACCTCCTTGGTCTCGCCTTCGCCTTCGGCTGGACGCCCTGCATAGGCCCCGTTCTCGGCGCCATCCTGACGGTCAGCGCAACGTCGCCATCGGCTTCGAGCGGCGTGGCGCTTTTGAGCGTCTACTCGCTTGGCCTCGCGATTCCCTTTCTGCTGACGGCGCTGTTCGCAGACGGCATGACGGCGAGACTGCGCCGCCTGCGCGGCGCAGGGCGCGCTCTGCAGATCGTGGCCGGCGTCACCATGATCGCGATGGGCCTGGCCATGATGTCTGGCCAGCTCTCGACGATCGCTTTCTGGCTTCTCGAAACCTTCCCCTTCCTCGCCAAAATCGGATGAAAGGCATGCTTCCCACATGACCGGCAGCGACAGCGCCGCCAGCGGTCACGACCGCTGGCTCTATCTCTTCATCGCCTGGGTCGTCGCGGTCGCGGCAAGCCTCGGCGCGCTCTTCATCGGCGAGGTCGTCGGCCAGGCGCCCTGCAGCCTGTGCTGGCATCAGCGCGCCTTCATGTTCCCGCTCGCGATCCTGCTCGCAGTGGCGAGCTTCCGTGGTGATACCGGCGCCTGGCTCTATGCGCTGCCCCTGGCCGCCATCGGCATGGCCATCGCCGGGTTCCACAGCCTCCTTTACGCCGGCTTCATTCCTGAGGGCATCCAGCCCTGCTCGCAGGGCCCCTCCTGCGCCAGCGCCGACATGACGATCCTGGGCGTGCTGCCCTTGCCCTACCTGTCTCTCGCGGCCTTCCTCGCGATCGCCGTCGCGCTCATCGGCTCCAGACCAAAGGCCGCATTATGAACCGCCGCGCCATCGTCGTCCTCACAGGCGTCTCCGCCCTCGCGCTCTTCTCCGGTGCGACCGTCTTCCACCAGAACGAGCAGGCAAAACGAGCCCGCGCCATCGCGGCCTCGCGCACTGAGGCGCTGGTCCGCGACCACTCGCCGATCATCGGCCCCGCGAGTGCGTCCGTCACGATCGTCGAGTTCTTCGATCCGTCGTGCGAGGCCTGCCGCGCCTTCTATCCGCCACTCAAGCAGATTCTGGCTCTCTTCCCCAACGAGGCACGGCTCGTCATCCGCTATGCCGCGTTCCATGAAGGCTCCGACCAAGCCGTCAAGATCCTCGAAGCGGCGCGCCTTCAGGGCAAGTTCGAACCCGTCCTCGCGGCGCTCCTGGAATTCCAGCCGGAATGGGCGGACCACGACAAGCCCGATCTTGAAAAGGCTTGGGCGCGGGCGAAGGACGCCGGGCTCGACATCGAGCGCGGCAAGCGCGACGCGGCCCGGCCGGAGTTCCAGACGACCTTGGAAAAGGACGCCGTGGACGTGAAGGCGCTCGAGGTGACCCGGACGCCGACCTTCTTCGTGAACGGCCAGCCCCTCACCGAATTCGGCCCGCGCCCGCTCTACGAGATGGTCAAGCGCGAGGTCGAGAAGGCGCCGAAATAGACCAGGTCGCCGCCGTAGGCCGGATCAGAGGCCCCGTTCTGCCTGAACAGGTCTGTTACAGATTGTTGCAGGCTGGAACGTTGGGCGCTCGCGGGCGTCTCCGTCATAACGGACCAGAACAGGTCCGCAGCGCAAAGGAGATTCGTCATGCATTATCTCGATTCGCGAATGCAGGTCGGCATCGACGCCTGCCTCAAGTGCTATCAGACCTGTCTCGGCATGAGCACAGGGCATTGCCTGGAGCTCGGCGGCGAGCACGCCCGCCCCGACCACATCAGGCTCATGCTAGCCTGCGCCGAAACATGCCGCGCCACCGCGCATGTGATGCTGATCGGTTCGCCGCACCACAAGCATCTCTGCGCTGAATGCGCCGATATCTGCGCGGATTGCGCCGCCGAATGCGAGCGCCTCGGCGATATGGACGCTTGCGTCCAGGCCTGCCGCGAATGTGCCGAAAGCTGCCGGAAGATGGCGGCGTAGCAAATTCACCGGCGCCGATGGGCGCGCCCGGCAAGCTCAAATGAACGAAGGAACCAGAACCATGACACGTCTCAGCCTCATTGCGCTCTCATCCGCTCTCGCCATCTCTGCAGCCTCAGCCCAGCAGCCCGCGTCGAAGCCGGCGATGGATCCCGGCATGCACATGAAGATGATGATGCCGATGAACTCCGATTCCACGGCCACCAAGGGCTACAAGCAGTCGATGATCACGATGATGAGCGGAATGCCAGCCTACACGGGCGACGCCGATGTCGATTTTATGAAGCAGATGAAGGGCCATCATCAGGCGGCCATTAACATGGCCAAGGTCGAGCTGGCGAACGGCAAGGACGCCGAGGCCAAGAAGCTGGCGCAGGAGATCGTCACCGCTCAGGAGAAGGAAATCGCCACGATCGACGCGTGGCTGAAGACCAAGGGTAAGTAGCGTCGCGCTCATTGGACAGCCGACCAAAGCCGCGATGAGGGAGTTGGGAATATGGAGCAGCACGGTGACATGAAGCAAGGCCACTACCGCGGCCTCGCAGTCGAGATCGTCCTCGATTTCATCGTGATGTACTTCGTCATGTACACGATGATCGCGACGGTGGCCCATTTCCGTTTTAACCTGAACAACGTCTACATGACCCTCATGATGGTGGCGCCGATGACGGTGATCATGCTGGTCTCGATGCGCTCGATGTTCCCGTCGCGGCGCATCAACCTGGCGGTCGGCGCGGCCGCCATCTTGGTGTTCGCAGTCAGCTTTGTCGGCATGCGCACGCAGGCCGGCATCGGAAACGCCGAGTTCCTTCGGGCCATGATCCCGCATCATTCGGGTGCCATCCTGATGTGCGAGCAGGCGACGCTCACGGATCCGGAGATCAAGGCGCTGTGCGGCGACATCGTCGCCAGCCAGCGCAAGGAGATCGCCCAGATGGAAGCCCTTCTGGCCCGGCAGTGACCGACTTGCTCGAAAGCACTGGAGACGTAGCGGTGACGACCAGTGAAGCGCGTCAGGCCACCATCTACCGGATGGTGACGCCGGAACATGAATGCCCGTTCGGACTGAAAGCGCGGGACCTGCTGAGCCGCCGCGGCTACACCGTCGAAGATCGCTGGCTTACCTCGAGGGCTGAGACCGACGCCTTCAAGTCCGAGCATGACGTCAAGACCACGCCGCAGACCTTCATCGACGGACAACGCGTCGGCGGCTACGACGATCTGCGTCGCTTCTTTGGGCTGAGCGTCGCCGATCCCGGGGCGACCAGCTATACGCCCGTTATCTGGGTCTTTGCCGTCGCGGCACTGATGGCGCTCGCGGCCAACTGGGCTAGCTCGGGTCGTCTTCTCGATTTGCACTCGCTGGAGTGGTTTATCGCTTTCAGCATGTGCATCCTGGCGCTGCTCAAGCTTCAGGACGTCGAGAGCTTCTCGACCATGTTCCTCGGCTACGACCTTCTGGCGCGGCGCTGGGTGCCTTACTCCTATGTTTATCCGTATGCCGAGCTGATGGCTGGTGTGCTGATGATCGCCGGAGCCCTGACCTGGCTCTCCGTTCCGGTCGCGGCCTTCATCGGCACCATCGGCGCTGCGTCGGTGGTCAAGGCCGTCTACATCGACCGTCGCCAGATCAAGTGCGCGTGCGTCGGGGGCAGCAGCAGAGTTCCACTCGGCTTCGTGTCGTTGACCGAGAATCTCATGATGGTCGCCATGGCAGCCTGGATGAGCTTCGGCATGCGCTAGATTTTCATCTATTTGTTAAGACAATAAATACCAGTATTGCTAACGACATAAACAAGATAAGTTTCTTGAAACTAGCAAGAGACCCCCGCAGAATCGTCTTGTTGACCTTCCGCTTTCGCGGACTTTTTTGCGGGCCGACCGGCATTGAAAGTCGATGAAGTTTTTTGCTCATCTGTTTCTGATCCCGATCAGATCACGAAGATGACGCTAGGCCTGACCGACCGGCGGTGGTGCCAACAAAACTCCGTGCCCGATCGCAGCAGTCGCCGGCGAAGAACGCAGCGGGATCAGCTGTCTCGACGATCTTCTCTTGGTCCATGAACACGATCCGGTGCGCAACGGCCTTGGCGAAGCCCATCTCGTGGGTCACGCAGATCATCGTCGTCCCGGCTTCCGCCAAGGCCGTCATGACATCGAGAACCTCCTTGACCATTTCGGGGTCCAAGGCCGAGGTCGGCTCGTCGAACAGCATCAGTTTGGGGTTCATGGCCAATGCGCGCGCGATCGCGGCCCGCTGCTGCTGGCCGCCCGAGAGCTGCGACGGCATCTTGCGCGCCTGATCCTCCATCCGGACCTGGGAGAGCAGCATCATCGCCGCGCTCTCGGCATCGGGCCGCGGCAACCGGAGCAACTTGCGCGGGCCGAGCGTGATGTTGTCAAGGACGCTGAGATGCGGAAAGAGGTTGAACGACTGGAACACCATCCCGATCGCGCGCCTCGCCCCCAAGACGCTGTCGCAATCGGCGTTGATGGCCTCCCCCTCCAATCGGATCAGGCCATTCTGGTAGCGTTCAAGGGCATTGATGCATCGGACCATCGTCGACTTGCCCGAACCGGACGGACCGCAGACCACGATGCGCTCTCCGACCCCGACGGTCAGATCGACGTCGCGCAGAGCGTGCATAGCGCCGAACCATTTGTTCAGCCCGGAGACCTCGAGAAGCGGGCGGCTGGACGATGACATCATTGCCGTTCCGCCGCCTTTATCTCGCGTTCGAGGCTCTGACTGTAGCGCGACATGGCGAAACAGAGCCCCCAGAAGACCAGCCCGACGAAGACGTAGCCCTCCGCGTGGAGCCCCAGCCAGTCGGGATCGGCGGCGCCGGCAGCGACGATGTTCAGGACCTCGAAGAGCCCCAGAATCACGACCAACGTCGTGTTCTTCACCAGCGCGATAGCGTTGTTGACGACGCCGGGAACCACGACGCGCAACATCTGCGGCAGCGTGACGTAGATCGCGGTCCGCCAGTAGCCGAACCCGATCGCGGCGGCCGCTTCGGCCTGACCTTTCGGGATCGCCTGGAAGCCTCCTCGGAACACTTCCGCGAGATAGGCGCTTTCGAACAGGATGATGCCGGTGACCGCGAGCGCGAGGGGATCGAACTCGGAGCCAACCGGAAAGGCGTAAGGTAGGAGGATCCGCGCCATGAACAGCACGGCGATGAGCGGCAGTCCGCGGCAGATCTCGATGTAGGCGATGCTCGCCCAGCGAAACAGCGGCATTTCGCTCTGCCGACCCAGCGCCAGCACGATCGCGATTGGGAACGACACGACGATTCCGGCGACGCCGAGAAGAAGCGTTAGCGAAAGCCCGCCCCATTTATCGGTCGTCACGCGCGACAGCCCCGCCACGCCGCCGTGGAGCAGGACATAGCCCAGGATGGGGAACACAAGGAGGAGAAAGAAGGCAACGACCCGCTTGCCTGGGGTGTCGCGCCGCAGCAGCAAGAAGACCGATACTGCGAAGATCAAAAATACGGCGTTCACGCGCCAGCGCTCCGGCTGGGGATAGAAGCCGTAGAGAAATTGACCGCCCCGGTTGACGATGAAGGCCCAACAGGCGGCGTCCGGTCGGCAGGCGGCGCGGTTCTCGCCGACCCAGACCGCGTCGATGAACGCCCACGGGACGATCGCCCAGAGCAGCGCGACAGCGGCTGCGGCGATCGTTGAGGTCAGCAGCACGTCGATCGGCCGAGCGAACAGATTGGCGCGCGCCCAGGCGAGACGCCTTCTCAGTTGCGCAATAGCCGGGCTCCGCTCGACGCGGCTCGAGTTGACCACGGCAGTCATCGCTCGACGAGCCTCAGGCGGCGGGACTGCAGGTTGCTCAGTCCCGTGATCGCCAGACTGAGCACGAGGTACACGGCCATTGTCATCGCCATGATCTCGATCGCCCGCCCGGTCTGGTTAAGGCTCGTGCCGACGAAGACGTTGACGAGGTCCGGATAGCCGATGACGGTCGCCAGCGACGACGCCTTGACGAGATGCAGATACTGGTTCGTCAGCGGCGGGACGAGCACGCGCATCGCCTGCGGGATGATCACCAGCTTCAAGATCCTGCCGCGATCGAGCCCCAGCGCCGCGGCCGCCTCGCGTTGACCCTTGCCGATGGCCTCGATCGAACCGCGTACCAGTTCCGCGATGAAGGAGGCGTTGTAAACGGCCAGCGCCACGACCAGCGCCGAGAGCTCCGGCGACAGCGCCATGCCGCCGGAAAAGTTGAACCCCTGCAGCGCCGGCCAACTCACGCGGAGTTGGCCCCATCCAGCGACAAGGAGCAGTGCGCCGGCCAAGATAAAGACGATCGGGATCGCCACACGCGTCGGCTGTCCGGTCTCCTCGCGCCAGCGTCGGGCGCGGCGAAGGATGCCTGCGATCGCGGCAACCGCTCCGCCTACCAACAGCGCGAGCGTCTCCCAACCCAGGCTCGTCTCCAACGACGGGACAAAGATGCTGCGGTTGCTCAGGAAGACGGCGTCGAGCAGGTTGACGGCCTGCCGGGAGGGCGGCAGCGACCGGATCACGACGTTGTACCAGATCAGGACATGCAGAAGCAGGGGCAGGTTGCGGACGGTCTCGATATAGACAAGTGCAGCCTTCGCCACCGCCCAGTTCGGCGAGAGGCGCGCGATGCCGATCGCGAAGCCGAGAAGCGTCGCCGCGATGATGCCGAGCAAGGCAATGAGGAGCGTGTTCGACAGGCCGACCACGAAAACCCGCAGGTAGGTGTCGGTTTCCGCATATGGGATGATGCTGAAGGAAATGCCGAAGCCGGCCTCCTGCCGCAGGAAGGAGAAGCCGAGCGCGAGCTTGCGCACGGCGAGGTTGGCCTCCACGTTGCGCCAGGCAAGCCACAGCAAGGCGCAAAGCACGAGCAGGAACGCGGCTTGGTAGAGGATATGGCGGCGCTGCCGACCCGTAAGATTTCGACCGAGCGTCACCGGTCGTGCCGCGATCTGTGGCGTACTCAACCCGGTCGATGTCATGACCGATGCTCCAGGAGGCGGTGCGGCGGGCTGAGCCGCCGCACCTCGTTCACCGGAAAGGCGGGCTGTAGAGCAGCCCGCCCTTGCTCCAGAGCGAGTTCAGGCCGCGATCGAGCTTGATCGGGCTGCCCGACCCGAGGTTGCGCTCGTAGAGCTCGCCATAATTGCCCGTTGCCGCGATGACCTTGACGGCCCAGTCCTGCTCCATCCCGAGCATCTTGCCGAATTCGCCCGTTTTTCCGAGCATGCGCTGGACTTCCGGGTTGGTCGAACTCGCCGCCTGCTCGGCGACATTCGCCTTCGTCACGCCGAATTCCTCGGCGGCGATGATGATGTTGAGGGTCCAGGCCACGATGTCGCGGAAGCGCGCGTCATCCTGCCGGAGCGTCGGCCCGAGCGGCTCCTTCGAGAAGACGTCCGGCAGGATCACCCAGTCATCGGGGTTCTTCATCGCCGTTCGGCTCGCCGCAAGGCCGCCGCGCTCGTTGGAATAGGCGTCGCACCGGCCCGACTCCAGACTCTGCTGGTTCTGTTCACGCGTCGAACCGGTGATGACGGTGTACTTCATGCCGTTGGAGCGGAAGTAGTCGGCGAGGTTCAGCTCCGACGTCGTGCCGGCCGAGACGCAGATCGACGCGCCGTTCAGGTCCTTGCCGCTCTTGGCGCCGAGCTTCTTCGCGACCATGAAACCCTGGCCGTCATACATGTAGACGCCGCCCCAATCGAGGTTGAGCGAGGCGTCGCGCGAGTAGCTCCATGTCGCCGTGCGCGCCAGGATGTCGGCGGCGCCGGACTGCAGCGTCGTGAAGGCGACCCGGAATTCGAGTGGGACGAACTTCACCTTGCTGGCGTCACCGAGGATCGCAGCAGCCAGGCCCCGGCAGAATTCGACCTCCATTCCCTTCCAGTTGCCTTGGTTGTCCAGTGTCGACATGCCCGTCGAGACGCCGGTCGAGACGCCGCAGAGCAGCTCGCCTCGGGCCCTGATGGCCTTGACGGTGTCGCCCTCCGCGGCTTCCGCCGGGAGGGCGGCCGCGCTGGCAAGAGCAAGCGCGGCCAGAATGATGCTCTTCATGACAATCCCCTCTGTTACGGGGCGAGCGGCTTGCGTAGGTCAGACGGTCGATGCTGCCTTCTGCCGCTTTCTGCCCCCTCGATTTCGTTCAGGCTGCGACGGGAGAGGCGCTTGGCGTGTAGCCGGCGCCGGTCACGATCGCCTTGATCGCGGCGTAGTCGCCGAAGCCCACGACATTCACGAGCCTGGAGGCGGGATCGGCATCGACGGTCGTGCCGGGCAGGGTCGTCTCGATCGCCTTCTTGATCGTGCCGGCGCAATGGCCACAGGTCATGTCGTCTACGCGGAAATTGAGCCCGCCCGCCGATGGGGTAGCGACGGTTTCGGATGTGGAATTGGAATGTTGCTGGCACGAGCACATGGCTGAAGCCTCCTGTTGATGTGCGGGTGAGAAGGAGGCTGCGGCTTTCCACAGTGGTAAGGTCAAGAGGCTTTTTTCGCCGCCTCGGCGCGTCCGAAGAATTTTTCTTCGAACGCTCCGATAGCGCTTGACCTTACCATTATGGGAAGCACCATATCCCTTGCCATCACAGTTCGGAGACACGTCATGTCGACTGCAACGATGGCCAGAAACCCGGCCTCACACGGCATTCAGTTGGATTTTCCTGTCGAAGGAATGAGCTGCGCCTCATGCGTCGGCCGCGTGGAGCGGGCGATCGCAGGGGTCGAGGGCGTCGGTGGCGTCTCGGTGAACCTGGCGACGCAGCGGGCGCACGTCGCCCTCTCGTCCGGCAGGGTCGAGACGGCGGCCATTGACGCGGCCATCCGCAAGGTGGGCTACGAGCCGAGGGAGAGCGTCGTCGAGTTGAGTGTCTCCGGCATGACCTGCGCCTCCTGCGTCGGGCGAGTCGAGCGTGCGCTCAAGGCGGTGCCAGGCGTCCTCGACGCAGCCGTCAATCTGGCGACCTCGCGTGCATCCGTGCGCGTGCTGGGCGGGCCGGAGATGGCGCCCTCGCTCGTCGAGGCAGTCTCCGCCGCCGGCTACGAGGCCGAACCGATCCGGAATGCGGTCGATACCGCCGACCGCGAACGTCAGGCCCGGGAAACCGAACTCTCGGGGTTGCGCCGTGACGTCGTCCTGGCGGCGATCGCCACCCTGCCGCTGCTCGTCTTCGAGATGGGCATGCACATGTCCGAGACGCTGCACCATTTTCTTGCCGGCCGGATCGGCGAGTTCAACATCAAGGTGCTGTCGTTCCTGCTCGCCGGCTTCGTGATGGCGGTGCCCGGCCAGCGCTTCATCCGCAAGGGGTGGCCGGCGCTGCTGCGTGGCGCTCCGGACATGAACTCGCTGGTGGCGCTCGGCACGACCGCGGCCTTCCTCTATTCGAGCGTAGCGACCTTCATGCCCGGCCTGTTGCCGGACGGGACCGAATACACCTATTTCGAGGCGAGCGCGGTGATCGTGACCCTGATCCTGATCGGGCGCTGGATCGAGGCGCGCGCCAAGGGTTCGACGAGCGAGGCGATCCGCCGGCTGATGTCGCTCCAGGCCAAGACGGCGCGCGTGCTGCGCGACGGCAGCGAGGCCGACGTGGCTATCGAGACGGTGATCGTCGGCGACGTCGTCATCGTGCGGCCGGGCGAACGCATCCCCGTCGATGGCGAGGTCGTCTCCGGATCGTCTTATGTCGACGAGGCGATGATCACCGGCGAGCCGATCCCGGCCCGCAAGCAGGCTGGCTCTGCCGTCACCGGCGGGACGGTCAACGGCACGGGCTCGTTCCGCTTCAGCGCTCGCAAGGTCGGGGCCGACACTTTGCTCGCGCAGATCGTCGCGACCGTCGAGGCGGCGCAGGGCGCAAAGCTGCCGATCCAGGCGGTCGTTGACAGGGTGACGATGTGGTTCGTGCCCGCCGTGATCGGGCTTTCTCTGCTCACCTTCGCGATCTGGCTGATCTTCGGCCCGAGCCCGGCGCTGTCCTACGCGCTCGTTAACGCTGTCGCCGTGCTGATCATCGCCTGCCCATGCGCGATGGGCCTGGCGACGCCGACCTCGATCATGGTCGGCACCGGCAAGGGCGCCGAGCTCGGCATCCTGTTTCGGCAGGGGCAAGCGCTGCAGAGCCTCAAGGACTCAAAGGTCATCGCGCTCGACAAGACGGGCACGCTGACGAAGGGCCGGCCGGAACTGACCGACATCGCGGTGACGGACGGGTTCGCGGAGGACGAGGTGCTGCGCCTCGTGGCCACGGTTGAAACCCTCTCGGAGCATCCCGTGGCCGAGGCGATCGTCGCCGGTGCGAGGCAGCGCGGACTGATGCTGGCCGAGCCGACGGACTTCTCCAGCGAGCCCGGATTCGGGGCGGCGGCGCGTGTCGATGGCCGTCGCGTCGAGGTCGGCGCCGATCGGCTGATGCGTCGTCTTGGTCTCGATCTTTCGCCCTTCGCCAAGCAGGCCGCGCAACTTGGCGACGCTGGCAAGACGCCGCTCTTTGCTGCGATCGACGGCCGGCTCGCGGCCATCATCGCGGTCGCTGATCCCGTGAAGGAGACGACGCCCGCCGCCATCGCCGCGCTGCATGGCCTCGGCCTGCGCGTCGTCATGATCACCGGCGACAACGAGCGCACGGCCAAGGCGATCGCGGCCCGGCTTGGAATCGACGAGGTCGTGGCCGAGGTGCTGCCCACCGGCAAGGCCGAGGTAGTCAAGTTGCTGCAGGTCGGCGGTGTCCGCGTCGCCTTCGTCGGTGACGGGATCAACGATGCGCCGGCGCTGGCGCAGGCCGATGTCGGCATCGCGATCGGCACCGGCACTGACATCGCGATCGAGAGCGCCGACGTCGTGCTCATGTCCGGCGATCTCTCCGGCGTCGCCACGGCCATCGCGCTGTCGCAGGCCACGATCGCCAACATCCGCCAGAACCTCGTCTGGGCCTTCGGATACAACGTCGTGCTCATCCCCGTTGCAGCCGGTGCGCTGTATCCGGCCTTCGGCGTGCTGATGTCGCCGATGTTCGCCGGCCTCGCCATGGCGCTCTCCAGCGTCAGCGTGCTGGCGAATGCGCTGCGGCTGAAGCGCTTCGGCCGGCGGGCCCGGGTCGAACCGGAGCCCTCCCGCCCGGCGCAGCTCGCGCCCGCCGAATGAATCTGTTGCAGAACCAGGAGCTATCGACATGAACATCGGCCAGGCGGCGACGGCATCGGGCGTCACCGCGAAGATGATCCGCTACTACGAGAGCATCGGCCTGATCGAGCCGCCAATCCGCACCCAGGCTGGGTACCGGGTCTACACGGCCGAGGAGATCCACGAGCTTCGCTTCATCAAGCGGGCCCGCACGCTGGGCTTCTCGATCGAGGAGGCCCGCGAACTTCTGGCGCTGTGGCGCGACAAGAGCCGGGCCAGCGCCGACGTGAAGACGTTCGCGATGAAGCATGTCCGCGATCTAGAGACCAAGATCGACGAGCTTCAGGCCATGTCACGGACGCTCCGGCATCTGGCCCAGACCTGCCACGGCGACGACCGGCCCGAATGCCCGATCCTGGCCGATCTCGCGCTTCCCGACGCCCGCCAACCGCCTGCTGAGAAAAAGCGCGGCAAGGCGAAAACACACGCCGACTGCACGTGCGACGAGGGCGACACGTTCAGCAGCCGGCATTGACCGGCAAGGCGATCGACACGTGAATCAGATCAACCGACTGGATATCGCCAGCTTGCGCGCGGACACACCCGGCACCGCTCATCGCATCCATCTCAACAACGCCGGCGCCAGCCTCATGCCAGCGCCGGTCATCGCGGCCATGAAGGATCACCTCGATCTTGAAGCGATGCGTGGCGGCTACGAGGCCGCCGACATGAGGGCAGAGGCCGTCTCGGCCGTCTATGCCTCCGTCGCCAGGCTGATCAATGCCGGCGATGACGAGATCGCGCTGACGGAAAACGCGACCGTCGCATGGCAGATGGCATTCTATGCGCAGCGCTTCCAGGCGGGCGATCGGATCCTGACCGCTCGCGCCGAGTACGCTGCAAATTATGTTGCTTTCCTCCAGATGGCGCGCCGAACCGGCGTCACGATCGAGGTCGTGCCCGACGACGAGACGGGTGCTCTCGATCCGGATGCTCTCGCAGCGATGATGGACGAGCGGGTCAAGCTCATCGCCATCACTTGGATCCCTACAAATGGCGGGCTGATCAATCCTGCTGCTGCGGTCGGGAAGATCGCGCGCCGTCATGGCGTGACCTACCTCCTTGACGCCTGCCAGGCGGTCGGTCAGCTCCCGATCGATGTCGAAGAGATCGGTTGCGATCTGCTCGCCGCAACGGGACGCAAGTTCCTGCGCGGTCCGCGCGGCACGGGGTTCCTCTACGTCCGACGGGCGATGCTCGAGACACTCGAACCGGCGATGATCGACCACTTCGGCGCGCCCTGGGTTGGCGCCGACCGCTATGCGCTGAGGCCGGATGCGCGCCGGTTCGAGACATGGGAGAAGAACTACGCCGCAAGGCTTGGACTGGGCGCCGCGGTCGATTACGCGCTCGGTCTCGGCCTCGACGCCATCAGGGCTCGCTGCCTGCACCTCACCGACCATGTAAAAGCGGAACTCGAACGCTTGCCACGGGTGACACTGCACGATCTCGGACGTGATCGCGCTGCGATCGTAAGCTTCGCGGTCCGCGGTCTTGCCTCGGAAGCGATCCGGTCGGAGCTGACTCAACGGGCGATTAACGTCAGCGTCTCGAAGCCGAACAGCACGCTTCTCGACGCCAGCGCCCGGAATCTCCCGACCGTTCTGCGCGTGTCGCCGCACTATTACAATTCCGAGGATGAGATCGACCTGTTCGTGGACGCCTTGAACGACATCGTTGCAAGCGGTTGACGCGGAGCTTGGTCGATCGACGGTCAGTGCTTGGGCGCACCGTGGCCGCCATGCCCTGACTCCGGCATCGGCGCGATTCGATTGCCGCCATAGCCGCGCAGGTGATCGTATCGCGCGATCTGCTCCGCCGACATCACCGCCGCAGTCTCGATATGGGCGACGAGATGGACCGCCCTCAGGGCTCCCTGCCTGACGCCGATCCGTTCCGTCAGCGCCTTGAGGCGCTGCGCGTCGATCTTGCGGGCGGCGAAGCCTGCGTCCAGTTCGCGTTCGAGGCCCAGAAGCTCTCCGCCAACCGCCTTCGCCTCGACGTTCATCCGCGCCTTGATCGACTCCAACGCTTGTCGCTGACGGCTTGACAGGCTGAGCAGGTCCGCAAGCTCGAGCGCGTGCATCGGCCCGGGATAGCGGTTGAGTTCGGCTGCCTTGGCGAGGCCCATGCCGCGGCCTTGCGCGAGATCGTCGAACTCCTTGGGCGACAGCGCCTTGATCGCCCGGCTCTGCTCGCCGGCATAGGAGCTGTGCGTCTGCCCCCATGCCGGCGCGGCCGACGCGAGGCCTGCCGAGATCAAAACGAGTATGGTGGTCAAGGCGAGGCGGCTCATCGGGGTTCTCCTTCGCGCCCAACCTGCCGGAGATCGTGACATCGCGACATGATCGAGATCATGTCAGGACAATGTGGCCGGTCTTCCGTGAAATCGTCCCCTGCGCCTCAAGTCGGGCCAGCGTCCGGTAGAACGCCTCGGGCGTCAGGCCAATCGCGACGGCGATGTCCCGCAGCGAGCCGTCAAAGGCGATCGTGCGTCCGTCTTCGCTGGCTTCCGCGACGAGGAAGGCGATCACCCGCTCGCGCGCCGAGCGGATGTCGCGCACCGTCAACCGCGCGCGGAGCGTCATCACCTGCCGGGCGAGATCGGCCGTCAGGTCGAGCCGTGCGGTCGCATCATCGCCCAGTAGCGCGAGGCTGGCGGCCTTGGGAAAGCACGCGACGACGGCTTCACTCAGGGCGATGGCGTCGCAATGGTAGCGCTCGGCGAAAAGTGAGGCCTCGGCGAAGCGCTCTTCCGGCCCAGCGGTGAACAGCGCCGTCTCACGGCCATCGCCGCCGAAGCGCACGAGCCTGACGCGTCCCGTGCGCACCATAAAGAAGCCGCGCGTTTCGTCCCCGGCCGCAAACAGCGTCTCGCCTGCGGCGAGATGTCGGATAATAGGAACGATTTCCGATAGTGGGCCCATGCTCAAGCCGCTCAGCCGCGCGTCGGCCAGGCAAGATGATTTCGGTCGATCACGAAGGCATGCCGATGCCGCCTGCCCGCACCCGCCAGATGCGGATGGTCGGCTTCGAGGCCGGGATGCTCGTGTTCGATCTCGTCGGGATCGCCCGCCGGCCAGACACGCAAGGCGATCGCCAGCGCCAGCCCGGCGATGATCGCCATCGCCACGAATGTCGCGGGCAAGCCGATCGTCGCGCCCAGCCAGCCCGCCGCCGGGTAGGTTATCAGCCAGCAGGCATGCGAGAGGGCGAATTGGGCGGCGAACAGCGCCGGCCGATCCTCCGGATGGGCAGAGCGCCGCAAAAGGCGACCCGACGGCGTCTGGGTCAGGCTGTAGGAGAAGCCGAGCGCGAACCAGAGCGGCAGCAGGACGGAAAAGCCGGGAACCAGCGTGCCCAGCATCAATAGGACCGGAAGCGCAGCGCCGGCAATCAACATCAGCCTGCGGTCGTCGAGGCGGTCGAGCAGGCGCGGCAGCGCGAAGGCGGCCGTCATCGAGCCCGCGCCGAACATCGCCAGCGCGAGCGCGGTCGCCTGCTGCGTCAGGCCATAGGTCGCCTGAACCAGAACCACCGTATTGACGATGACCATGGAGCCTGCCGCCGAGACGGCGAGGCTCAGCGCCAGCAGCCCGCGCAGCCGTGGCGTCGCGAGGTAAATCCGCAGGCCCCGCGTGGTGCGGTCGTAGACGCCACGCGGCTCGCCGGGCTTCGGGTTCGGCAGAATGACAGACACGACCAGCGCGGCCGAGGCGATGAAGCCGATGACCGTGCCGGCGAAGAGGTTGTGGAAGCTGATCACGGTCAGCAGCAGCGCCGCTAGCGCCGGGCTCAGCAGGCTCTCCAGATCGTAGGCCAGCCGCGAAAGCGAGAGTGCCCGGGTGTAGTCCTTCTCATCGGGCAGGATGTCGGGAATCGTCGCCTGGAAGGTCGGCGTGAAGGCGGCCGAGGCCGACTGCAGCACGAAGATCAGCATATAGACCTGCCAGATCTCCGTGACGAAAGGCAGCAGCAGCGCCGCGGCCGCGCGAACGAGATCGAGCCCCACCAGCATGCTCCGGCGCGGCAGGCACTCAGCGAAGGCGGACGCGATCGGCGCGACGCCGACATAGGCGATCATCTTGATGGCCAGCGCTGTGCCGAGCACGATGCCCGCATTCGCACCCGCGAGATCATACGCGAGAAGACCTAGCGCGACCGTCGCAAGGCCGGTGCCGACCAGCGCGATGACCTGCGCGAGAAAGAGGTGGCGATAGGTCCGGTTGGCGAGGATAGCCAGCATGGGGTGGGCCCTAAAGGTATTTCGCGATGGCCTTGAAGGCGTCGACCACCTCGCGCTGCTTATGCGGCAAGGGCCCGACGACTTCGTCGAGGCAGTGGTCGAGATGGTCCTGGATCAGGGTCTTCTTGGCCTGCCCGATCGCGCTCTCCACAGCCTGCAATTGCTGGGCGATGTCGAGGCAGGAACGACCGGCCTCGATCATCTCGATAACCTTGCGCAGGTGCCCGTCGGCCCGCTTCAGCCGCTTGACGATGGCGGGATGGGTCGCGTGGAGATGGCTCTCGGACATGGCTTTCCGTATCCTCCTGGGTAGGATACGTCAATGCGGTCACGTGACTCGTCGTTCGTCGTCTCCAGTCAAATTGTCGTCAAGAAGAAGGGCTCTACGCTCTGCCCATGTCGCGCCGCCGCCTTCGAGCCGGGTTCAGCCTCGTCATCGCCCTCGCGATGGCGCTCTGCATGACGCTCTCGGCTGCGCACGTCTCTGCCGGGCACAACGCCTACGCCATCGCGCAGGCCGAGGTCTTACGGCATGCGGAACTCGCCGCTTCGATCGCCGAGCACGGCCATGCCCATGAAGAGGGCGAGCCCGACGAGCGCTTGCCAGGCCATGTCCATGGGCACAATACCGCCGACCATGTCCACGAGACGGCGGATGTCGTCGGCCTGATCCAGCTCGGCACGCCGCGCTTCGTGCGGACCCCGATCCGGCACGAGCATCGGCGATCCGCCTCGGAGCGACCCGGCGGTCTGGAACGCCCGCCTCGATCCGCCGTCGCCTGAACTCAGCGCCGCGCTCGCGGCAGCCTTCAACGACGAACCATCGGATCAGTCATGCAACCACCTTCCACCGGAGGGCGGCGCCTGCTGCGACAAGCAGCCTTGCGCCTGCTCCTTTCCCTCGTACTGGCGATCGTCCTGGTTATGCCGGGCATCGATGCGGCGCTGGCCCACGCCGTAGCCGAGGGCGACAAGGGCTACATCAAGGAGATCACGGGGGTGAACCTGCTCCCGTTCGTCTATCTCGGCGCCAAGCACATGGTGACGGGCTACGACCACATCCTGTTCCTGTTCGGGGTGATCTTCTTCCTCTACCGCCTCAAGCACATCGCGCTCTATGTCAGCCTGTTCGCGATCGGCCACTCCACGACCATGCTGCTCGGCGTCTAGTTCAACGTCGGGATCAACAGCTACCTCATCGACGCCATCATCGGGCTGTCGGTCGTCTACAAGGCGCTCGACAACATGGGCGCCTACCAGCGCTGGCTTGGCTTCCAACCGAACACCAAGGCGGCGACGCTGATCTTCGGCCTGTTCCATGGTTTTGGTCTCTCGACCAAAATACTGGAATACCAGATCTCCCCGGACGGGCTCATCCCGAACCTGCTCGCCTTCAATGTCGGCGTCGAACTCGGCCAGCTCACGGCGCTCGGCATGATCCTGATCGTCATGGGCTACTGGCGGCGCACGGCCAGCTTCTGGCGTCATGCCTACACCGCAAACGTCTGGATGCTCACCGCCGGCTTCGTGCTCGTCGGCTACCAGCTCACCGGCTATTTCGTTTCCTGAACCCCAAGGACACACGTCTCATGTACAACACCGACATCCCGACCCGCGCCGAACTGCCGACTAACGCCCAGCTTCTGCGCTCGACCGCCATCGCCATCGTCGCGGCGGCCGGCATCCTCGTGACCATCGTGCTGCCCGCCGAATACGCGATCGACCCCACCGGCGTCGGCCGCATGCTCAGGCTGACCGAGATGGGCGAGATCAAGACCCAGCTCGCAGCCGAAGCCGAGGCCGACCGCCTGAAGGACCTCTCCACGACGCCGATTCAACCGGCCCCCGCGACGCCGGCCCCGGACCAGCGCTCCGGCCTGCTGACCACGCTGGCCGGGCTCCTCGTCTCGCCTGCGCAGGCCGGCGAACGGCTCGATCTCGCCCAGGCCGAGAAGACCGACGAGACCGTGATCACGCTCGATCCGACCAAGGGGACCGAATACAAGCTCACCATGGTCAAGGGCGCAAAGGTCACCTTCGAGTGGAGCGTCAAGGACGGCGTCGTCAACTACGACATGCACGGCACGCCCGGCCCCGGCGCCAAGGAGAAGAGCTACAAGACCGGCCGCGCGGTAGCGGGCGATACCGGCGTGCTGACCGCCGAATTCGACGGCGGCCATGGCTGGTTCTGGCGCAACCGCGGCACGAAGCCGGTGACCATCATCCTGCGCACCAAAGGCGCCTATGCCGAGATCAAGCGCATGAGCTGACGAGGTTCCAGCCGGCCTGCGAGAACGCGGGTCGGCCGGCAGGCGCGAACCGAAAACAGCTCGCTTGGGCGCAGACCTAAAATCCGTCCCCGGAGCCGGTTCGCGCCGCGATCCGAGGCGCACAGCAGCCCGCCGCTGACGGCTGTCCATCGCTGGCGGCCTGAATCGGCGGACAGGGCACGTCGCCATAAGAGCAGAACACGCAGCAATCGCCTTCAAGCGGTCGCAGCAGTACTCCGCAGCTCTTGCATTCGTAGAAAAACCAGCAGGCGTCCGTCGGCATCGTCTCAGTCGCCTGATGGGCGCAGCGAGGACAAGTCAGAGTCGATTCAAGCTGCATGAGGATCACCGCGTCAGCTTGAGCAGGGCCGGCTCGATATAGGGCGACCAGACGAGCGCCAGCCCGACGACCAGAGAGCCGAAGCCGAGCAGTCCGATCGTGCGGCGGGATGTTCCTGGCTTGGCGCATGTGTCGCCATCACAGCTCGGCCTGCGCCTTCGCCAGAAGAAAAAAGCCCAGCCGAGAGCCAGCATACCCGCAGCGCCGGCAATAAGCAGCGGCCGGATATCGGCCAGGAAGGCAAGGCCGCTGAAGACCGCCCCCGTCGCTCCAAGTCCCGCGAGCGCGATCGGCAGCACGCAGCATGAGGATGCGACCAGCGCGCCGATCCCAACGACCGCGCCCGTCCCGGCCAGGAGGCGCGTGGATGGCGCCGGGAGAGGCTCCGTCGTGCTCGACTTTCCGAGTTCCGCGCTGAACATGAATGGTGCTCCGTTTCGATCCATGGCACTCTGCCTCCCGTAGCCACTACGGGATCAAGCCACATATGCTCACAAAGGCGCGAGGCATCGCCGCGGGACAGCTTGCACAAGCCGCAGGCGTCAATCTCGAGACGGTCCGCTACTATGAGACTATCGGGCTGATGCCCGCGCCGCCGCGCACGTCGGGCGGCCATCGCGTCTACGACGACGCCCATGTCAGGCGGCTGGCCTTCATTCGCCGAGGCCGCGAGCTGGGGTTCAGCATCGACGAGATTCGCGCCCTCCTGATCCTGAACGACCCCCGCCATGGCTCCTGCGCGGAGGTCAAGGACATCGCGTCGACGCACCTCACCGAGGTGCGTCGCAAGCTCGCAGACCTGACGAGGCTGGAGAGTATCCTCGCCGCATCCGTCGCGCGCTGCACCAGTGAGCCGCTCGCGCCATGTCCCGTGCTCGATATGCTCGGACCCGAAGCGTCGTCGCCTGACGCCGCCTTGAAGACGCTTGATCGCTCACTGGACGGGCTCAGACACGATCGGCGAACTGGCGACCGTGCCTGAATTGGCGCCGCCATCCGTCGGATGACGGCCGGACAGCCCAGCCGCCGCCGGCAGCCCCCAGCCCTTGACCAGCCCGTAGATCGCCGGGATCACCAACAGCGTCAGCACGGTCGAGGAGACCATGCCGCCGATCATCGGGGTGGCAATGCGCTGCATCACCTCCGAGCCCGTGCCGGTGTTCCAGAGGATCGGCAGCAGGCCCGCCATGATCGCGATCACGGTCATGATTTTTGGCCGAAGCCGCTCGACCGCGCCGAGCATGATCGCGTCGCGAAGATCGGCGCGGGTGAAGGCTCGTCCTTCCGCCGCGCAGCGCGCCCGCACCTCCTTCAGGGCCTGGTCGAGATAGATCAGCATGATCACGCCGGTCTCGGCCGCGACGCCCGCGAGCGCGATGAAGCCGACCGCGACCGCCACCGACATGTTGAAGCCCTGCCACCAGAGCAGCCAGATTCCGCCGACCAGCGCGAAGGGCAGCGACAGCATGACGATGAGCGTCTCGGTCAGCCGGCGGAAGTTGAGGTAGAGCAGCAGGAAGATGATCGCGAGCGTCACCGGAACGACGATCTTCAGCCGCGCCTCGGCCCGCTCGAGATATTCGAACTGGCCGCTCCAGGCGACGCGGTAGCCGGCCGGAAGCTGGACGGCCTGCGCGATCGCACCTTGCGCCTCGCGGACATAGCCGCCGAGATCGCGCCCGGCGATGTCGACGAAGATGTAGATCGCGAGCTGGCCGTTCTCGGTGCGGATCGTGGTCGCGCCGCGCTTGCGCTCGATCGTCGCGACCTCGCCCAGCGGCACCGAACCGCCCGACGGCATCGTCACCTGGACCTCGCGCGCGATCGCCTGCGGATCCGAGCGCAGGTCGCGCGGATAGCGGATGGTGACGCCGTAGCGCTCGCGGCCCTCGACCGTCGTGGTGACGGTCTCGCCACCCAGCGCCATCGTGACCGCGCCCTGCACGTCGCCGACCGAGAGCCCGTAGCGTCCGAGCGCGATCCGGTCCGGCACGATGTCGAGGAAGTAGCCGCCGATGACGCGCTCGGCATAGGCGCTGGTGGTGCCGGGCACGTTCTTGAGCACGGTCTCGATCTGGCGCGAGACGCCTTCCATTTTGGTCAGGTCGTCGCCAAAAACCTTGACGCCGATCGGGGTGCGGATGCCGGTCGCCAGCATGTCGATGCGGGCGCGGATCGGCTGCGTCCAGGCGTTGGAGATGCCCGGGAACTGCAGCGCCTTGTCCATCTCGGCCCTGAGCGTGTCGGATGTGACGCCGGCGCGCCACTGCTCCTGAGGCTTCAGGTTGATGATGGTCTCGAACATCTCGGTCGGGGCCGGATCGGTCGCGGTCTGGGCGCGGCCGGCCTTGCCGTAGACCGAGGCGACCTCCGGGAAGGAGCGGATGATCTGGTTCTGCGTCTGGAGCAGCTCGGCCGCCTTGGTGACGGAGATGCCCGGCAGGGTCGTGGGCATGTACATCAGCGTGCCCTCGTTCAGCGTCGGCATGAATTCCGAGCCGAGTTGCCGCGCGGGCCAGAGGCTGAGCGCCAGCACCGCCATGGCCAGCAGGATCGTCAGGGTCTTGGCCCCGAGAACGCCGCGGATCATCGGACGGTAGAGCGCGATCAGGCCGCGATTGATCGGGTTCCGGCTCTCCGGGATGATCCTGCCCCTGACGAAGACGACCATCAGCGCCGGGACCAGCGTCACCGACAGGAGCGCCGCGGCCGCCATGGCGAAGGTCTTGGTGAAGGCGAGCGGCCCGAACAGGCGACCTTCCTCGGCCTCCAGGGTGAAGATCGGCAGGAAGGAGACGGTGATCACGAGCAGGCTGAAGAACAGCGCCGGCCCGACCTCGCTTGCCGCCTCGATGATGATCTCGATGCGCGGCTTGCCCGGGGTGCTGCGTTCGAGATGCTTGTGCGCGTTCTCGATCATGACGATGGCGGCGTCGATCATGGCGCCGACCGCGATGGCGATGCCGCCCAGGACCAACGCGACGATGATGCTCTCCTCGATCAGCGTGCCCTTCAGCGTCTCGATCGCCCGCTCGATCAACCCGGAGCGGTCGTAGACCGGCACGATCTCAGCCCCGCCCGGCAGGCTCGCCGCGACCTCGGCAAGACGTGCCTTGGCGTGTTCGATCACGGAGAGCGCGTTGGCGCCGAAGCGTTGCAGGATGATACCGCTGGCGACCTCCCCCTCGCCGTTGAGTTCGGTGATGCCGCGCCGCTCATCCGGACCGAGTTCGACACGGGCGACGTCGGAGAGGCGCAGCGGCACGCCCCGATCGCTCTTCAGGACGATGTTCTCGATATCGGCGATCGACTTCAGGTAGCCGCGGCCGCGAACCATGAACTCGAACTCGCTAAGCTCGACCGTGCGTCCGCCGACGTCCATATTGCTGCTGCGGACCGCCTCGCGCAGCGTCGCGAGCGAGACGCCCTGGGCGCGCAGCCGCACGGGATCGACGATGATCGCGTATTGCTTGACGAAGCCGCCGACGCTGGCGACCTCGGCCACCCCCTCGGCACGAGAAGCCGCGAAGCGCACGACCCAGTCCTGGAGCGAGCGTAGTTCCGCCAGGGTCATGTTCTTGGCGAGGACCGCGTACTGGTAGACCCAGCCCACGCCGGTCGCATCGGGCCCGAGCGTGGGCGAGACGCCCGTCGGGAGACGCCGCGCGGCGGCATTGAGATATTCGAGCACGCGCGAGCGCGCCCAATAGGGATCGGTGCCGTCCTCGAAGATGACGTAGACGAAGGAGACGCCGAAGAAGGAGAAGCCGCGCACGACGCGCGCCTTCGGCACGGTCAGCATCGAGGTGGTCAGCGGATAGGTGACCTGGTCCTCGATCACCTGAGGTGCCTGGCCGGGGTACTCGGTGTAGACGATGACCTGGACATCGGAGAGGTCGGGGATCGCGTCGAGCGGCAGGGTCTTCAACGCATAAACACCCGCCGCCACAGCGAAGGCGGCGGCAACGAAGACGAGGATCAGGTTGCGCGCCGACCAGGCGATCAGGCGGGCGATCATGGCTTGGCCTCCGGCTGGGCGAAGCCGCCCAGGGCGGCCTTAAGGTTGCTCTCGGCATCGATCAGGAAGTTGGCCGAGACGACGACGCGATCGCCCTCGGCGACCCCCTCGGTGATCGCGACCCTGCCATCGCCGCGGCGGCCGAGCTTGACCTCGCGCGGCTCGAACCGACCCTCGCCCAGATCAAGAATGACGACCCGGCGCGAGCCGCTGTCGATCACGGCGCTGTCGGGAACCGCGAGCTGCGGAGCTGGGTCATCGGAGCCGATATCGACGTCGGCATACATGTTCGGCAGCAGCATGCCGTCGCGGTTGCCGATCTCGATGCGGACCTTTGCCGTGCGCGTCGCCTCGGCAATCTCCGGGTAGATCACGCTGACGCGTCCCTCGAAGGAACTCCCCGGACGGCCGCGCAATCGCACCGTGGCTGGCGCGCCGATGCCGACGGCCGCCAGTTGGCGTTCCGGAACATCGGCCAGAACCCAGATCGTCGAGATGTCGGCGAGCCGGAACAGACTGCCGCCGGCCGTCATCTTCATGCCGTCACTGACCGAACGTTCCAGCACGATGCCGTCGCGCGGCGCCGACCAGTTGATCGTCAGCGGCACCTTTCGGCTGCGCTCGATCTCGGCGATGACCTCCGGCGGGACGCCGAGGTTTTCGAGACGCTGCCTTGCGCCGCCTTCGGGCACGCCGCGCGCGGCGGCATTGAGCTCGGTGATGAACTGCGCGCCGGCGGTGCTGATCTCCGGCGAATAGATCCGCGCCAGTTTGGTCCCCTTCGTGACGCGGTCACCGGTCGTGATCGGAGCGACCTCCTGGACGAAGGCATCCGCCCGGATCGTCACGACCGAAACCCGTCGCTCGTCGAGTTGCACCACGCCGGGCACGTGAATCGTCTGGACGATGTTCTGACGCCGGACGGGTTCGGAGCGCACGCCGCTGCGCTGGATGCGCCCGGGCGAGAGCTTGATGACGCCGTCCTCGTTTCCCTCGCCTTCGTAGACGGGGAGATAGTCCATCCCCATCGAGTCCTTCTTCGGAACCGGCGACGTATCCGGGAGCCCCATGGGATTGCGGTAGTAGAGAACGCGCTTCGGGTCGGCCTGCGCCATCCGCTCCTCGCTCGGAGGCTTCACCTCGAAGCTGACGTCCTGGCTGGCGCGGACGGCCGTGAAGGGCCTGCCGTCATCGGTCTGGCGCGGCTGCGCCGAATAGACCGGCTTCCGGTCCGGATCCTGATAGTAGATGATCGGTCCGGTTCCGGCAGGCTCGTTTGCCGCGAGCGAACCTTCGATGCCGAGCCAATCACGCCAGCCGACCGCAAGGCCGCGATGTCCGGCCCAATAGCCCGCACCTCCCGCCGCCAGCATGGCGGCGAGAGCGAGGCCCGTGAGGGCGTTGGGTTTCATGGCAGGGCCTTGAGGATCAGCTTGTTTTCGAGCGTGCCGGTTTCGCCCTGGACCTTGGCGCCGAGCGAGAGCCGCCAACCGCCGGCCATCGTCAGGTTCGTCTTGAAGCGGTAGGTGCCCGACTCGGTCGACGGCATCGTCTCGATCGGCGAGGCCATCATCTCCATCCCGTCGGGTGCCATGTCGATGCGCTGGGCGAAGATCACCGCGTCCGGGACGGGCTTGCCCGAACGCTTGTCGATGAGCGTCACGGCGACGACGACGCCGTTGCCCTGCTTGATCTCGTTCTGCACGAGCCGGAACTCGTAATCCTTGATGTCCGCGAGCGCCGGGAGCGAAACGGCGGCGAGCGGAAGCGCTGCGGCAAGCACGCGCAACGTGTTGATGAGGGTCATGTTCGTAGTCCTGAGTGCATCAGGCTGCCGCACAGGCGCACAGCCTCGGACGTGGCGTTGGCCACGGCTCACCGTCCGCCCGGAAGTCCCGTGCGGACGAAGCCAGCGCGGTTCGCGCCGGCGATGCCTCAGCTTCGTGGAGGTCGCGCGGGTGGCTCGAACGGACGAGACTGACGCGTGGCCTCGTCTCCGGTCAGGCCGAGCTCGGCGACGAACGCCCTGGCGAGCGTGACGAACGACGTCGGCTCGCTGGCGAAGCACTTGGTCAGGCAGAAGCTCAGCGCCGGACAGTTGGTCGTGCAGTCCTTGGCCTTGTCGTGATCCGTCGGACAGCACGGCATGGCACCGTCCATCAGCATCGCCATTTCAACGGTATCGGCCCGCTCGAATCCGGCCCTCGCCGGGCTGACGAAGGCAGCCAACGTGGTGGCCGCGACGAACAGGGCCAGAATCAGACAATGCGCAACGAGCCGAAGCTTCATGACACCGAAAATGGCACAGCGCCCAAAACAGAGTAAGGAGGGAACTTTCAACAGTTCGTCATCGCAGGGCCTTCGACCGTCGTCGTTGCGGCTCGTCAATAACCGTCGAGGGCGTCCCGCGCCGCATTGTTACAGATTGTTTCAGACAGGAACTCCTCACAGTCGCACGCGTCTTCCCCGAGTAGCCCTTCAATGGAACCGCAACAGCTTCAGGGAGAACGATCGTGCACCAAACGTCCCCCGAGATGCAGGCATGCATTGACGAATGTTTGCGCTGCTACCAGGCCTGCCTGGGCATGAGCACCAACCATTGCCTCAAGCTCGGTGGCGACCATGCCAGCCCGGATCACATCCAATTGATGCTCGCCTGTGCCGAGACTTGTCGCGCCAGCGCCCAGGTCATGATCATCGGCTCGCGGCATCACAAGCATCTCTGCGCCGAGTGCGCCGATATCTGCGAGGACTGCGCCAACGAATGCGAACGGATCGGAGATATGGACGACTGCGTCCGGGCCTGTCGGCGGTGTGCCGAAAGTTGCCGGAAGATGGCGGCATAGCCGCTCGCCTCCTTATCCTAGGGAGAACTCACATGAGAAACCTCACAGTGATTGCCTGCCTTGCGGCATCGATCGTGACCGTGGCATTCGCCCAGCCAGCTCCCAAGCCCGATACGGGCCACGACATGCCCATGAAGATGATCATGCCGGATGCCTCGGACTCCGCGTCGACCAAGGAATACAAGGCGGCGATGATGCACATGATGCAGTCCATGCCGACGACCTTCACGGGCGATGCCGACGTCGATTTCATGACGCAGATGAAGGCTCACCACCAGGGCGCGATCGAGATGGCCAAGGTCGTACTCGCGAACGGCAAGGATCCATCGGTCAAAAAGCTGGCGGGTGAGATCGTCAGCAGTCAACAGCGCGAGGTCGAAACGATCGAGCAATGGCTGAAAGCCAAGGGCCAGTAGCCCCTGCTTCCTGCGGGCGCTGGCCACCTTCGTTCTCATCGCGACGGGTGTGGCGTCCGCTTTCACGCCCAGTGGAGACGGATATGCAAAACCACCACCGGGCCCACGGCAGCCCTTCCCAAGGCGGTCACGGCTCGCATGGCAGATCTTATCTGATGTTCTGGCTGAACATGATCCTCGGCCTGATCGTCATGTACGTCGTGATGTTCTCGATGATCGACGGCTGGCGCGACTTCCGGAACAATCTGAACATGTTCTACATGGCGGTCACGATGTGGGCGCCGATGGGCATCCTCATGCTGGCGACGATGCCGGGCATGTTCCCGAACAAGAGTGCCAACACCATTCACTACGTCGCCCTTGCGTTTCTCACCGTCGCATCGTTTTACGGAACGCGAAGCCAGACCCTGATCGACGATCGCCAGTTCGTCGACTCGATGATCCCGCATCACTCCGGCGCGATCCTCATGTGTCGTGAGGCGAAGCTCGCCAATCCGGATCTGAGGAGGTTGTGCGAGGCGATCACGAAGGCACAACGCGAGGAGATCCAGCAGATGGAGGCGATAAGAGGTCGGCTGTAGGACGCCCCAACGGCGAACTCGACCACGAGCTGGTGCTGGCCACGCTGGAGGAGAACCTCAAGCATGCCATCGAGATGCAGAAGAATCCCGACATGGAACACGACGATCCGAACGCCAAGCGGCTCGCGCCGAAGAAGACGGGCGAGATCGTCTGGGCCTTCACCAAGGCGGGCGAGTTCGACTTCTCCTGCCTGATCCCCGGCCATCGCGAAGCGGGCATGACCGGCAAGATCATCGTCAAGTAAGCGTCAGAGGAAAGGATCATCCCATGCTGAAGACCACCGCCACCCTCGCATTCCTGATGGTCGCGCTGCCGGCTGCCGCCCAGTCGGTCAATGGCACCGTCACCAAGGTCGACGAGGCCCAGGGCAAGCTCACCATCAACCACGGCGCCATCAAGAACCTCGACATGGATGCCATGACCATGGTGTTCCGCGCGGGCGATCCCGCCATGCTCAAAGGGCTGAAGGCCGGAGACAAGATCAAGTTCGACGCAGACCGCGTCAACGGCCAGATCACGGTCACCAAGCTTCAAAAGGCGAAGTGACCTAAACGGCCGATCCGGGTCACAGGCATTCACCGGTTTGCTTGCGCTGGATCGGCCCTTCGGGACACCTTGATGCGGCAAGTCTTGAGGTGGTTCACGGAGGTCGAGACCCGCCTCGATCGCGTCGATGGCTGGAGCCCCGGAGGCACGCGCTTGACCTTCCCATCATGGGAAGCCCCAACCTTGCCGCAGCTTATCGATGCCTGCCCGGAGAACCGTCATGACCGACACCCCAACCAGCAAGGACCATGGCCATCATCATGACCATGGCCTCCATGGGGGACATCATCATGAGCATGAGGGAGCAGCCGGGCAGGTGAAGGACCCGGTCTGCGGGATGACGGTCGACCCGCACGCGACCACGCACCGGGCGCAGTACGAGGGCAAGCCCTATTACTTCTGCTCCTCCGGCTGCCAGTCGAAATTCATGGCTGAGCCCGCCAAATACGTCGAGCCGGCGGCGGCCCGGAAGGCTGAACCCGTGCCGGAAGGCACGATCTACACCTGCCCGATGCATCCCCAGATCAGACAGGTGGGACCGGGTTCCTGCCCGATCTGCGGCATGGCGCTCGAACCCGTGCTCGCGACGGCGGAGACCGGTCCCAGCCACGAACTGATCGACATGACGCGCCGGTTCTGGATCGGACTCGCGCTTTCCCTGCCCGTGGTCGTGTTGGAAATGGGCGGGCACCTGACGGGTCTGGGCCACTATGTCGGCCAGCAGACCTCGAACTGGATCCAGATGCTGCTCGCGACTCCTGTCGTGCTGTGGGCAGGCTGGCCGTTCTTCGAGCGTGGCTGGCAGTCGCTGGTTTCGCGCAACCTCAACATGTTCACGCTCATCGCCATGGGCACGGGCGTGGCCTGGATCTACAGCATGGTGGCGACGCTGGCGCCCGGGATCTTCCCGGCCGCGTTCCGAGGCCATGACGGTTCGGTGGCCGTGTACTTCGAAGCGGCTTCCGTCATCACGGTTCTCGTCCTGCTCGGGCAGGTGCTCGAACTGCGGGCCCGGGAGAGCACCAGCGGGGCCATTCGCGCCCTGCTCGACCTCGCGCCCAAGACGGCCCGCAGGATCATGCCCGACGGCACCGAGCAGGAGGTCCAGCTCGACACCGTGCAGGTCGGCGACCGCCTGCGGGTGAGGCCGGGCGAGAAGGTTCCCGTCGATGGTGTCGTCGTCGAGGGGCGCAGCGCGGTCGACGAGTCGATGGTCACTGGCGAGTCGATGCCAGTCACCAAGGAAGTCGGCGCCGCGGCCATCGGGGGCACGATGAACCAGTCCGGCGGCCTCGTGATCGAGGCGCAGAAGGTTGGGCACGACACGATGCTGTCGCGGATCGTCCAACTGGTGGCGGAGGCCCAGCGCAGCCGCGCCCCGATCCAGCGATTGGCCGATCACGTCTCGGGCTACTTCGTGCCCGCGGTCATCGGCATTGCGGCACTCGCCTTCATCGCATGGGCGTTCTGGGGTCCCGAGCCGCGGTTTTCCTACGGCCTCGTTGCGGCCGTGGCGGTGCTCATCATCGCCTGTCCATGCGCGCTTGGTCTCGCCACGCCGATGTCGATCATGGTGGGGGTCGGCCGCGGCGCCCAGGCGGGCGTTCTGATCAAGAATGCCGAGGCCTTGGAACACATGGAGAAGGTCGACACCCTCGTGGTCGACAAGACCGGAACCCTCACGGAGGGCAAGCCATCCGTGACTGCCGTGGTTCCGGCTCCGGGCTTTGACGAAGCCGAAATCCTGCGCCTGGCAGCCAGCGTGGAGCGAGCGAGCGAACATCCGTTGGCGCTGGCCATCGTCGCGGCCGCCGACAAGCAAGGCATCGCCACTGCGCCGGTCGCCGATTTCGATTCGCCCACCGGCAAGGGAGCGCTGGGTACCGTCGAGGGACGGCGCGTCGTGCTCGGCAACGCGGCCTTCCTGACCGAGCATGGCATCGATCCCGCTCGCCTGGCGGACCAGGCGGACAAGTTGCGCGAGGACGGCGCCACGGTGATCTTCGCCGGAATCGGCGGGAAGGCGGCGGGTGCCATCGCCATTGCGGATCCGGTCAAGACTTCGACGCCGGAGGCGCTCGCCGGGCTCAGGGCGGAAGGCATCCGGGTCGTGATGCTCACCGGCGACAACTGGACGACCGCGAAGGCGGTCGCCAGGCGGCTCGGAATCGACGAGGTCGAGGCCGAGGTCCTGCCCGACCAGAAGAGTGCCGTGGTCCAGCGTTACAAGGCGGACGGCAGGGTGGTCGCCATGGCGGGCGACGGCGTCAACGACGCGCCGGCGCTGGCGGCGGCGGATGTCGGCATCGCCATGGGCACGGGCACCGACGTGGCGATGGAAAGTGCGGGCGTGACCCTGCTGAAAGGTGACCTGACCGGAATCGTGCGGGCGCGACGGCTGTCGCAGGCCGTGATGCGCAACATCCGTCAGAACCTGTTCTTCGCCTTCATCTACAACGCGCTCGGCGTGCCGGTGGCGGCGGGAGTGCTCTTCCCGTTCTTCGGCATCCTGCTGTCGCCGATCATCGCGGCGGCCGCGATGGCCCTGTCGTCGGTCAGCGTGATCGGCAACGCGATCCGCCTGCGCACGGTACGACTGTAGTTGCCGGGCCGGGCAGTTCCATCGGGAGCCGCCCGGTCCGTCCGGCTGTTTGATGCAGCGCAAGGTTTCGGTCCGCCAACCGGGTAGACTTCCTGCAATGAAGAGGCGTCGCAAAAAAGCTCTGTCTCCGCTGATGGCCATGCTCCTCGCGGTCGCCGCGATGGTTCTCGTGGTCGGTCGCATGGCGACGCCTGCCTTTTCGGCGCCCGGTCCTGCCACGCACCTGTCCTTGGTCATGGAGCATGGGCACGTCGACCCGGCGGCGGCCTCCATCCATCACGGCCGAAACGCGGATCAAGACAGCGCCGAGGGAACGGCGGGCGGCCCTTCCTGTGACCAGGACTGTCTCGGCGCTTCCTCGAGCTGCCTCGTCGTGCCCCCGGCGATGATCCGTGCCGGTGCCCCTTTCCCGGGATGGCCCGAACCCATCTGCCTCCAGCCCGGGAATGACCTGATGCTGGCCGGGGCAATCCCGGAGGTGCGATTCAAACCGCCAAAATCCATCGCGTAACCCAACCGAATCCCGACCCCGCCGCTTCCGTGATGTCGCGGCCTGCGTGGGCACCGGGACCCAGTTCAATTCGAATTTCGGAAGGACAATGCGATGTTCGCACGCAGAACCCAGATTGCACTCGCCCTCGTCACATCCCTTGGTGCCGCCGGCGCCCGGGCCGACACGATCGTCGTCGCCAACGAGAACGGGCAGAGCCTCTCCATCATCGACTCCCAGACCTCGAAAACCACCACGGCGGCGATTCCGATCTCGCCGCACAACGTCGACGTCACCGCCGATGGCCGCCTCATCCTGGCGACCGGCATGCCTGCGGCACAGTCCGGCAGCCATGCGGCTCACGGCTCCGCGGGCGGGCAGCTCATTCTCATGGACGTCGCTGGCGACGCGCCCGGCGCGCCGCAGGTCGTGACCGTGGGAGGGCATCCGGCGCATGTCGTCCCCGACGCACAAGGGCATTTCGCCTACCTGACCGACGCCGAAACCAACTCGGTGGTGGTGGTCGATATCCCGGGGCGTAGGGTAACCGGTCGCATCCCCGTGCAGAACTACCCGCATGGACTGCGCCTATCGCCGGACGGCAACCTGCTCGCGGTCGCCAACATGAAGAGCGACACGGTCTCGTTGGTGGATACGCGCAATCCGGAGAAGGCCATGCATATCTCCGTCGGAAAGCGGCCGGTCCAGGTCGCGTTCGACCGGAGCGGCCGCATCCTCGTGGTCTCGCTCAACGGCGAGGACAAGGTCGCCATCATCGACGTCGACGCTCGCAAGGTGCTGCGGAAGGCCTCCGTCGGAAACGGACCCGTGCAGGTCTACGTTACGCCGGACGGCAAGGCCGCCCTGGTCGCGAACCAGGGCTCGGCGGCGAAGCCGGACAACCGGGTGTCGGTCGTCGCGCTCGAGGACGGCAAGCTGATCCGGAACGTGACGGTCGGCAAGGGAGCGCACGGCATCGTCATCGCTCGCGACGGTCGCACGGCCTACGTCACGAACACCTACGCCAACACCATCTCCGCGATCGATCTCGGCAGCCTCTCGGCCGGGAAGGCCTATCCGGTGGGCAAGGGGCCGAACGGCATCGCCGCCCGCTAGGTGTCAGGAAGCGGGAGCAGACCGGGTGGGCGGAACGAGCCTTTCCGGTACCTCGCTTGATTTCGCTCAAGGCGCCATTCGCAAGCAAGGTCCAAGATCGGCACGCTCCGCACCGGGAGAGATCGACATGCCCACCACACCGACTCCTGCCCCCGAGTCGCCACGAACCTGGCGGACCCTGCTGATCAACACGCCCCTGGGTTGGGTCTGCTCGCTCGCGTTGGCCGCTCTCGGCATCTACCTCCTCGCGAACCACGGCGGCCACATCGTGACCGCACTGCCCTACCTCCTGCTGCTGGCCTGCCCCCTGATGCATCTGTTCATGCACGGCGGCCACGGCCACCACGACAAGCGGGAGTGACCGCCCAAGGCCGGGCCGTCTGCGGCCCGGCCGGGAACATTGGGGCCCTTGCGGCCCCGGGACCAATGGCTGCGCCCGACGAAAACCTGATCGGCGCTGCCTGCGGCCATTCCGCGAAAGCTGCGCCGACGCCGTTCTTGCCCTTTTTGACCGCTCAAAGGAGACACCGCCATGAAGATGTCCGTTCTCGCGACCGTCCTGGTTACCCTTGCCGGGCCCGCGCTGGCCCAGGCGCCGACTTCCAGTGACCCGCACCATCCAGGTAAAGCCCCCAAGGCGCAGGCCCAATCCACGGCGCCGGGAAAACCTCAGGCGATGCCCGGCCAATCCGGAATGCCGATGCCCATGGGCCAGATGATGCAGGGTCAAGGCATGCTCGGCGGCAGCCAAGGGATGATGGGCCAATTCTCGGCGGAGGATATGAGTGCCTTCGCCGAAGCCCATATCGCGTCCATCCATGCCGGGCTGAGGCTGACCGCCGACCAGGAAAAGCTATGGCCCCCTGTCGAAACCGCGCTCCGGAACCTGGCGACCCTCCACCTCAGCCATATGCAGGCCATGCGCCAGACAGGAGGGATGACGGCAAACGATCCGGTGAACATGCTGCGCACCATGGCCGACCATATGAGCCAGGGATCCGACGCCATGCGCAAGCTCGCGGACGCTGCCGCGCCGCTCCACGCGACCCTCGACGAGGCCCAAAAGCGGCGGCTGCCGGCACTCGTCCGGATGGGCAGCCGAGGCATGATGGGGCAAGGCATGATGGGTCGGGGAATGATGGGACCCGGCGGCGCCATGATGCCCGGATCCGACGGCTCTGACGACGACACCGCGAACAAGCATTGATACGCCACCCCGGATGGAGCCTGGCTCGCAACGAGGTCCTGCTCCGAACCGATGAAAGCGGGCGGACACGGGGTTGGCGCCTCGCAAGGGCATCCTCGAAAGGTACGTGCCGTCGCGACATCGGCGCGTCGTGATGAAACGCCGCTTGACCTTGCCATAATGGGAAGGTGCAGGCTGCTCTCAACGTCGATGAGAAACGGAGATCATTCCATGTGCGGATGCAACAACCACTCCTCCCGGCCGGATCAGGCGGCCGAACGTGATCCGAATGCCCTGACCTTGCGGGTCGAGGACATGACCTGCGGTCACTGCGCTGGCACGATCAAGAACGCGATCGAGACGGGCCTGCCCGGCACGCAGGTCGAAGCCGATCCGGCTTCCAAGTTGGTGTCCGTCCGCGGGAGCAGCGACCTGGCATCCATCAAGGCTCTCGTCGCCAAGGCCGGCTATACCCCGGTCGCAGCCTGAAGGAGATGCTCATGCTCAACCGCCGCAGCTTCCTCGCCGTTCTCGGAACCTCTGGGGCCGCGATGATGGCCGGACGAGCCTTTGCGCAGGCCAACCTGCCGAAGGTGATCGTGACCAAGGATCCGAACTGCGGCTGCTGCGGTGGCTGGGTGGAGCACATGAAGGTCGCCGGCTTCCCCGTCGAGGTCGTCACATCCTCCGACGTCGACCAAGTGAAGCTCCGCCTCGGCGTGCCGGGCGACCTTGCCTCCTGTCACACGGCGGAGGTGTCCGGTTACGTCGTCGAGGGTCATGTGCCGGCTGACGCCGTCAAGCGCCTCCTGGCCGAGAAGCCGCAGGCTCGCGGCCTCGCCGTTCGGGGAATGCCGATGGGTTCTCCCGGCATGGAGGTCGTCGGCAAGGCGCCGGACAGCTACGAGGTCGTCCTGTTCGGATCGTCGGGCCGGACAAGCTTCGCGCGCTACCGCGGCGTGAACCGCGTCTGATCCGGGTCGCATCGGCGCTTTGCCGAGGCAGTGCCTGATTTCGGGTTGGCCAATGGAGCGGTTTTCCGACCACGAGACTGCCAGCGCGGTTCCAGCAGCGGTCAGACCCGTGGTCTGATGCCGAACCGGATGGCATGATGGCGCGGAAAATAGCGCGAAAGCGAAGCATGCCTCTCCAGACGACCCCGCCCGAATACCTCGAATGGCTACGCAACCTGAAGGGCGAGATCCAGCAGGCCCGGCATCGTGCTGCCCTCGCCGTCAACAGCGAACTGATCCTGCTTTACTGGCGGATTGGGCGAGAGATTCTCGAGCGCCAGGCCACCCATGGCTGGGGTGCCCGCGTCATCGATCAACTCGCCGCCGATCTTCATTCGGAGTTCCCGGACGTCAAAGGGTTCTCCCCTAGAAATCTGAAATATATGAGGAAATTCGCCCAGGAATGGGGAGATTCCGCAATTGTGCAACAGGTTGTTGCACAATTGCCTTGGGGCCAGAACGTTCTGCTTCTCGACAGCGTCCCCGACGAAGCGCAGCGGCTCTGGTACGCACGAGCGGCGGTCGAGCACGGCTGGAGCCGCAATATCCTTAAGCACCAAATTGAAACGAAGCTCTATGATCGCCAAGGTCGCGCGATCACGAACTTCACATCGACCATGACGTCTCCCGGCCGATGCCGATCAATCTGTTCAAGGATCCCTACGTTCTCGACTTCGTCGAGATTGCAGGCGATGCGCACGAACGACATCTCGAGAAGACACTGATCGATCGCATCAAGGATCTTCTGCTCGAACTCGGGAAGGGCTTCTCCTTCATGGGAAGCCAGTATCATCTCGATATTGGAGGCCAGGACTACTACCTCGATCTCCTTTTCTACCACACCAAGCTTCACAGCCACGTTGTCATCGACCTGAAGATGGGCGAGTTCGAACCGGAGTTCGCCGGGAAGATGAACTTTTACCTGGCGGGGGTCGACGACAAGCTGCGGACCGAAGGCGATAGCCCCAGCATCGGGCTGATCCTTTGCCGGGGGAAGAACGGCCTCGTCGTGGAATATGCACTGCGGGGCGTGAACAAGCCGATGGCCGTATCGGAGTACACGGTGCTGCCGCCGGAAATTGCGAGAGCACTCCCAAGCCCGGATGTGCTCGTGGCGGGGTTGGAAGATCACCTCAATATCCACGATGAACCGGATGATGGTGATGGCTCCGGCGGGGGAATGTCAGGCGGACCTCGATAGGTGCCTATGAGGCGCTGGCCAGTTCCCGCCTCTCCTCTTCCGGGAAAGATCAACATCTCGCCCTGCCTCGCTTCCCCAGATCGAGCGATTGCCGTGGCCCGCTATGCGGAATGCGATCGGTCGCTTTGGATCCAGAGGATGCCGCCGAGCAGGACGTTCATGAGTTCAACCCCGAGAAGCAGGTCAACTGCCCGGCCCGGGCGTTCGCGGAATTCAAGAGCCTCAATGCAAGGTCGGAGCTTGAGAAAGCCGCAGCCGACTTCGATTACTTCGCATCCAGGCTGACGTTGCCCCCAGTTTCTATCCAGCGCTGAGTTCGTTTCCGGCGGTTACGGAGCCCGTTTGGGCTGGTGAAGCGACGGTCTCTGGCGCCGTGCTTGTCGCATAGCGCAGCGCCAGGAGCCGTCGCGGGGAGAAGGTCGAGGCGAAGACAGACGGCGTCTGCCACCCGAGCTGGGAGTGAGGGCGTTCGGTGTTGTAGTCTGAGCGCCAGTTGGCCAAGGCGGTCCGGGCCTGTGCCAGGGACGAGAACAGCGTCTCGTTCAACAGTTCGTCTCGCAGGCGGCCATTGAAACTCTCGATGAAGCCGTTCTGCATCGGCTTTCCGGGCGCGATATAGTGCCATTCGACGCGGGCCTGATCTGCCCATGCCAGGATCGCATTGCTGGTGAACTCGCTGCCATTGTCGCTGACGATCATCTTCGGCCTGCCGCGTCCGGCGATCACACGGTCGAGTTCGCGAGCGACCCGAAGGCCAGACAGCGAGGTGTCGGCGACCAGCGCCAGGTTCTCTCGCGTGCAGTCATCCACGATGGCCAGTATCCGGAAGCGGCGGCCATCGGTGAACTGATCGGAGACGAAGTCGAGAGACCAGCGTTCGTTGGGCCTGAGCGGAACCAGCATCGGCGCTCTGGTGCCGATGGCCCTTTTACGCCCTCCACGCCGGCGCACCGCCAGCTTCTCCTCGCGATAGAGCCGAAAGAGCCGCTTGTGATTCACGACATGGCCTTCGCGTCTGAGCAGGACATGCAGACGCCGGTACCCGAAGCGTCGGCGCTCGCGGGCGATCGCGATCATCCGCTCCCGCAGAGCGCAATCGTCAGGGCGCGCGGATCGATATCGCACGGTCATGCGGCAGCAGCCGATGGCTTTACACGCCCGCCGTTCGCTCATCGCGTGATGCTCCACGAGATGCGCGACAGCTTTCCGCTCGGCAGCGGGCGTCACCATTTCTTTCCCAGCAGATCCTTCAGCGCGACATTGTCGAGCATCGCATCGGCCAGCATCCGCTTCAGCTTCGCGTTTTCGTCTTCCAGCGTTCGAAGGCGTCTGGCCTCCGACACGTCCATCCCGCCGAACTTCGCCTTCCATTTGTAGATGCTGGCGTCGCTCACACCGTGCTTGCGGCACAGATCGGCGACCGAGACTCCCGATTCCTGTTCCTTCAGGATCGCGATAATCTGCTCTTCTGAGAAACGGCTGCGCTTCATGTTCTGGTCCTCTCATTGGGCCAGAACGAACTTCAAACCGGATCAAGCCCGAGGGGCAACGTCAAAGACAGGCTCAATGCGGCTGGGAGTTTCGATCATTTTTGCCGGATGCAGATTCCGACGCGACCGGCCGGGTAATCCAATAATTAACCGGCCACTGTTCCGAGAATTAACCGGTCGGGATTCCGAGAATTATCCGGCCAGGGCGG
>NZ_JBHSLU010000051.1:0-1913 GCF_042655245.1 Allobosea massiliensis
CCACCGCATTGATCTCGTTGATGCCGGCGACGAGCTTCTGCATCTGCGCGTCGGCCTGGTCGATCTGCAGCCGCGCCGAGAAATCGCCGGCGGCCGCAGCGGCGACCACCTCGCCGACATCGGAGACCACCAGTGCCATGTTCTCGGCTGCGCGCATGCGCCGCTCGGCCGCCGCGCGCTCCTGCTCCTCCAGCGCCCGGACCTTCACCAGATTCTCGCGGAACACCTCAAGGGCCTTGGCCATGGTGCCGATCTCGTCATGGCGTTCGGTGTGCTGGATGACCGTCTCGAGATGGCCCTTCGCCAATTCGTTCATGGCGTTGGTCGTGGCGACGATCGGGCTGGCGATGCGGCGGGTGGCCATCAGGATGGCGCCGAGGCTGACGAGCGCGGAAACGACAGCCAAACCCATGAACAGAAAGAGATTGGTTTTGTAGGTGGCTTCGGCTGCGGCGATGACGGTAAGCCCACGGCTGGAGATATGCTTGCCGAGATCTTCGAGGGCTTGCTTCATCGCATAAACTGTCGGGCGAATCTCACGCAGTTGCGCCGCCGCAGCTTGCTTGTCTCCCTTGCGGGAGAGATCGAGCACCTTGTCGATACCAGAGAGGTAGGTGGGCACCAAAGCCTCATAGCGCTTCAGCGCCTCCCGGCTGCTCTCCAAAACAAGCAGCGGCCCAAGATCACGACGCAGGCGCTCCAAGTTTGCGCTGTCGTTGCGGATGTCGGCCTCGAACTGAGACAGCGCGGCCGCATCGGTCGTATTCGCATGCATATTGAGCAGCAGGTGACGGGTCAGCATCAGGGATTCGATCTCGCCGGCAATCTTCACCGTGGGCATGACGCGATTTGCGAGTGTCTCGGTGTCGGCCTTCATGGCGCTCATGCCCAGCATCGACAAGCCGATGGCGGCGATCACGGCGGCCGCCAGCGCGACAACGATGCCGATCAGCGAGCTGCGGATGGTGAGTTTCTTGAGCATGTCCGGGTCCCGATGCTGAGGTCACGCGCACGGTCTCGCCGGAGGGCGGCCCCCACCCGATCGCGTCACTGCCGATGGCAGTCCTCCCTACGTATCACGCAAGGTTTAACGGATGATAAACCAATAGAAACTTGATCTGACGTTAAGGCAGAGTCGCCATGTACTGAACGATCGGCACAATGTCGCCTGTTGTCATGGAGGAGCTTGTCGATAACGAATCGGGCCTCTGCGTCAGCGCGTCGCGCCATCGCTTCGGGGGTGCCTGCATCGGGCTCCGCCAACCGCTCGCCATACAAGAAAGGCCCTGCCATTAGGGCAGGGCCTCGATGACTGCGCAGGGTGCGCTCGGTTCAGAACTCTTCCCAACCGCTATCGCCGGCGCGGCTGTTGGCCACCTTTCGCGCTGGGGTTGGCGCTGCGGGCTGCGGTTTCGCGGCGGCCGGGGTCGGTGCCGGTCGCGGAGCCGGTCGCGCACCGGCGAAGGCGGCCTCGGCGAGCTGGCGCAGCCGGGCAGGCTCGCCTGCGGCGGCGGCGGGCGCCGCAGCGGCCGTATCGGACCCTGTCCTGAACGCGGCGACGAGATCGTTGAGCTGGCCGATCTTGCTGGCGAGGGAGCCGGCCGAGGCCGCGCTCTGCTCGGACAGCGCGGCATTCTGCTGCGTCATCTCGTCGAGATGGGCGACCGCCTGGCTCATCTCGTCGACGCCGCTCGCCTGCTCGCCGGATGCCGCCGAGATCTCCGCGATGGTCGCGGCGACCTTCTGCGAGGCGCCGAGGATCTGCTCCAGCGCCTCGCCGGCCTGTCGCACCAGCTTCACGCCTTCGCCGACTTCGGTGTTCGAGGAGGAGATCAGCGCCGAGATGTCCTTCGCCGCGGCGCCCGAGCGCTGGGCGAGGGTCCGAACCTCCGAGGCCACGACGGCGAAGCCCT
>NZ_JBHSLU010000051.1:1923-155278 GCF_042655245.1 Allobosea massiliensis
GTCGCCGGCGCGGGCGGCTTCGACCGCGGCATTCAGCGCCAGCAGATTGGTCTGGAAGGCGATGTCGTCGATGACCCGGATGATGTCCGAGATCTTCTGCGAGGCACTCTCGATGCGCGCCATCGCGTCGACCGCCTGCCCGGCGATCGAGCCGCCGTTCTGCGCCGCCTCCATCGCCTCCGTCGCGATCGCGGCCGCCTGGCGCGAGGCCTGGGCGGTCGCCTTGACAGAGGCCGCCAGCTGCTCCGTCGTCGCCGCGGTCTCCTCCAGGCTCGAGGCCTGCTCCTCGGTGCGCTTGGACAGATCGTCGGCGCCCATGTTGATCTCGCGGGCGGCGAGCCCGACCTCCGAGGAGGTCAGCTGGATCGTCTTCACCGTGCTGGACAGGCGATCGACCGTGTCGTTGATCGCGCCCTTCAGATCGGCGAAGCGGCCGCGATAGGCCGCATCGACCCGCACCGTCAGGTCGCCGCTTGCGACCGCCGAGAGGGTCCGGGCGAATTCACTGGTGGCCGAATCGACGACGGCATTGATCTCGTTGATGCCCGCGACGAGCTTCTGCATCTGCGCGTCGGCCTCGTCGATCTGCAGCCGCGCCGAGAAATCGCCCGCCGCAGCCGCCGCCACGACCTCGCCGACATCGGAGACAACAGCTTCCATCGACTGCGCCCGCGCAAGGCGAGCCGCAGCCGCGGCCCGGTCCTGATCTTCCAGAGCGCGCATCTTCACCAGATTGTCGCGGAACACCGCAAGCGCCGCGGCCATGGCGCCGATCTCGTCCTGCCGCTCGATCCGGGGCAGGGCGGTGGCGAGGTCGCCCTCCGCGAGCCGTGTCATCGCGGTCGTCATCTGGACCAGCGGATTGGTGACGCGGGAGCGCACGACGACATAGCCCGCGACGGCGATCATCAGTGAGAAGAGCAGGATCCCGGCATAGCGGGCGATCGCGAAGAAAGCGTCGCTCGCGGCCTCGTTGGCGCCGATGATGGCGCGGTCGAGCGCGACATTGGCGACGGCCGCGAGACCCTCGAGAGCCGGCACGATCAGGGCGCGCCACTCATCGGCGGACATGTCCGGCTTGCCGCCTGTCGTCGTCAGGGTGACGATCGCCTCGCGCTTGTCCTTGATCGGACCGGCGAAGTAGCCCTCATGCCCCTTGGCGACGGCGGCGCGGATGGCGGGATCGGTCTGTGCGGTGTCTGTCAGGTCGCGCAGGGCCTGCCAGCTCGCGAGGGCGCTGGCGTTGGCCTTGAGGACGGTGCGCGTCTCCTGCGCGTCGAAGGGGCGCTGCTGCGCCGCAATGCTGCTGATCATGACGCCGGCCGTGCCGGCATAGGTGCGGGTCGCCCAGGCCAGGGCGCGCGCGATGACCAGTTCGGTCAGGCTGGGATTGAGTGTCCGCAACTCGCTGTCAACGGCGAGCGAGGCGCGGTCGAGCTTCTGCAGTAGCTTCTCGCCAACGACCAGGATGCGATCCGGGAGCTGCTTGTCGCGGCCGGCTATCGGCAGCTTGACCTCTCTGTCGACGATGTCGCGCAGGGCCTTGTTCTCGTCATAGGCGGCTGTCAGCTCGCTGCGGGCTGTCGCCAGACCCGGCCGGGCCGTCGATGCGAACGCCGCCTGTGCCTGCACCATGGCGTCGTCGATGAGCTTGCGCCGGTGCAGATAGGTTTCAACGGAACTCTGGTTCTTCTCGCTGGGGATCAGCACGGCTGTCTGCATCGCCGCCCGCTCGAGCCGGAAGGCGCCGAGTGCGTCGAAGAGATTCTTGTTGAGCCCCGCCAGCTGCACCACCTGCTGGGCGACGCCGTACCGCGTCACGGCGGACCAGATGCCCTGCAGGGCCAGTCCGCTGCTCACCAGAGCCATTGCGCAGACCAGACCGAACAGGATTGTTCGGATGGATGCTTTGCCAGCCAGATTCGTCATGAACTCCCCCCGGAGCCGGTCGCCGCGGGATGATGCGGTGACCCAGAAGTAATGAGTGATGGTCGGTGGATGCCTGCGCGGGCCCGGTTCCCTGGCCGCTGCCTGCGCAATTCAGATCAGGCCGCGCGGCGCTCCGGCGCGAACCCAGCACGTCGCGCGCCCTCATCCGGACCGGTCTTGAAGGCTGCGACGAGGTCGTTGAGCTGGCCGATGCGGCTGGAGAGCGAGGCGGCCGAGGCTGCACTCTGCTCGGACAGCGCCGCATTCTGCTGGGTCATCTCGTCGAGATGGGCGACCGCCTGGCTCATCTCGTCGATGCCGCTGGCCTGCTCGCCGGACGCCGCCGAGATCTCCGCGATGGTCGCGGCGACCTTCTGCGAGGCGCCGAGGATCTGTTCCAGCGCCTCGCCGGCCTGCCGCACCAGCTTCACACCCTCGCCGACTTCATTGTTGGAGGACGAGATCAGCGCCGAGATGTCCTTGGCCGCAGCGCTGGATCGTTGCGCCAGCGTGCGGACTTCGGATGCCACCACCGCGAAGCCCTTGCCGGCATCGCCGGCACGCGCCGCTTCGACCGCGGCGTTGAGCGCCAGCAGGTTGGTCTGGAAGGCGATGTCGTCGATGACGCGGATGATGTCCGAAATCTTGGTCGAGGCGCTCTCGATCCGCGCCATGGCCTCGACGGCCTCACTTGCGATGCTGCCGCCATTCTGCGCGGCATCCATCGCTTCGGTCGCGATGGCGGCGGCGTTGCGCGAGGCTTGGGCGGTCGCCTTCACGGACGCCGCGAGCTGCTCGGTCGTCGCCGCGGTCTCTTCCAGCGACGAGGCCTGTTCTTCCGTGCGCTTGGAGAGGTCATCCGCGCCCATATTGATCTCGCGGGCGGCCAGGCCGACATCGGCCGAGGTCACCTGGATCGTCTTCACCGTGGCCGAGAGACGGTCGACCGTGTCGTTGATCGCGTTCTTGAGATCGGCGAAGCGGCCGCGATAGGCGGTGTCGACCCGATGCGTCAGGTCGCCATTCGCGACCGACTGCAGCGCCGCCGCGAATTCGGTCGTGGCCCCGTTCACTACCGCATTGATCTCGTTGATCCCGGTGACCAGTTCACCGAGCGGCCCCCCGACATCGCCGACGCTGGCATGGCCGGAGAAGTCGCCGTTCTGGGCCGCCGACACGATGCCTGCGACCTCGCCCAGCAGCTTCTGCACATTCGCCGCCTGCTGGCTGTCGGCCAGCATGGCGAGTTCGCGGTCACGCCGGCTCGCTTCGAGCGACAGCGCGTTCTCGCGATAGGCTTCCAGAGCTCCGCTGAGGGCGCCGATCTCGTCGGGGGAGGCGGCTGCGGGAATGGGCTGGGAGAAATCGCCGGCCTGCATGACGTCGAGCGCCGACTTCAGCGCGACGACCGGCTTGGCGATCCGGCGCTGCACGCCGCGCCAGCTGACGACGCAGACGACCAGCAGGGCCGCCAGCAGTGCACCGATGACGGCGAGCTGTGCCCAGGCGGCGTCGAGCTTGTCCTGCGTGACGCTCGCCATGTCGTCGAGCGACTGCGTGATGGCCGAGAGCATGGCGGTGAACGGGCCGTTGCACAGCTTGGTCCAGTCCTCGGCCGAGATCAGCGGGGCGCTGCCCTGGCCGAGTTTGGCCATCAGCGTATCCATCGCCTTGTTGGCGGCCTCCATCTCGGCGCCCATCACGCCAACCTTGCGGACGAGCTCGGCGCCGACGCCGCTGCGCTGCGTCATCTGGCGCAGCTGCTCCATGTTCGAGTCGGCCACGCCGCGCAGTTCGCCAAGGCGGCGAATCTGCGCCGGCTCCAGCGCTTTGCCCGACGCCATATGCGGCCGCAACACCGAGCATTGGATGCCGTAGGACGACCGTGTACGCCAGCCGGTCGACTTGACGTTCTGGAGATCGGCCATGATCGGGTCCGAGAGACGGACGGCGAGAGAGGTCGCATCCGCCGCCTTCACCAGAGCCGTCTCGATGTCGCCGACGCCGTTGTACCAGGGCATCGTCGCCTGCAGGCTGCGCTGGGCCTTGGGCTTGGCGGCCTCGGCGCGCAGATCCGCAAACTTGGCGTCGGTCGCCTTCTGCTGCGTCGCCACGGCCTCCGCCAGAGCGGCGCGGTTGGGGAGCGACGTGGCGGTGAGACGGGCGACGGCCTCGTCGAGGTCCTTGCGGTTTGCCTGCTCGACCTTGGCGATGATCGGCGCTGGGTCGTCAGCCGCCTGGATCGCGGTCTGCGCCTGGCCGCGATTGGCGCGGATGCTGTTACCGGCGATCAGCAGCGCCTTGTCCGCCTCGACCAGATTGGCCAGGCGCATGTTTTCCCGCACATCGCCGAAGGACTGGCTGGCCATGTAAGCCAGTGCGCCGACGCCCGGGATGCACAGGCATGCCATGGTCGCGACGAGGTAGTTCTTGATCGAGGCGGGAAAGAGTTGCACGGGCACCATCCTGGTCGCTGCGATGTCGTCGAGGCATCGGCCTCCGACATCGCTGGGAATCCTGGCCCGAAGCTTGCGTCAGAATGCTTAAGATTCTCTGTTTCTGCGTGACATCTGGGTAACCTTACTGACGCGCAGGGCGATTACGCGGCGCCGAAGACGGACCAGCCGGTCGCTTCGGCCAGGCGTTCGAGCGCCAGCGTCCCGATCTGCGAATTGCCGTTGGCATTGAGGCCCGGCGACCAGACGGCGATGGAGGCGCGACCCGGGGCGATCGCGAGAATACCGCCGCCCACCCCCGATTTCCCCGGCAGCCCGACGCGGAAGGCGAAGTCGCCGGAGGCATCGTAATGGCCGCAGGTCAGCATCAGCGCGTTGATGCGGCGTGCCCGGCGCGACGAGACGATCCGGGCGCCGCCAGGCTGAAGCAGGCCGCCATGCATCAGGTAGCGGCCGGCCATGGCGAGCTGCAGGCAGTTCATCGCGATGGCGCATTGGTGGAAATAGACGCCGAGTGTCAGCTCCGGCGGATGGCGGATGTTGCCGAAGGCTTTCATGTAATTGGCCAGCGCGATGTTGCGGAATCCGGTGGCTTGTTCGGCCCTGGCCACTGGCTCGTCGATGGCGATGCCGTCGTCATCGGCGAGGTGCCTCACGAAGCGCAGCAATTCACCGATCGCGACCCGCGGGGCGTGGCCGGCAAGATTGACGTCCGCCACCACCAGCGCACCCGCATTGATGAAGGGATTGCGCGGAATGCCCTGCTCGCGCTCGAGCTGGACGATGGAGTTGAATGCCGTCCCCGACGGCTCTCGCCCGACACGCTGCCACAGCGCCTCGCCGACCTTGCCGAGCGCCTGGGTCAGGGCGAAGACCTTGGAGATGCTCTGGATCGAAAAGGGCTCCAGCGCATCGCCCGCCAGATGCACCTCGCCCTCCGCCGTGACGACGCAGAGCCCGAAGCGACTTGGATCGACCGCCGCCAACGGTGCGATATAGCTGGCGACCTCGCCTCTTTCGGGGATCCCCGCCATCTCCGCGGCGATCTCGCGGACGAGCCGCGCCAGATCCGTCACTCTGCCCGTCCTCCCGCCACGTCCGCAGAAGGCCCGAGGACAAGACGGGGGTCAAGCAGCCCGCGGTGACAGGGAGGTCATCGCGGCTGCGGCCGGGTTGGAAGCGGAGCCGGCGCTGCGCAGGCGCGTCGCCGCCATGATGCAGCGGGCCTTGCCCTCGGATTTGGCCTGGTAGAGCGCGGCATCGGCCGCCGCCATCAAGGTTTCGAGGTCGAGCCCATGCTCCGGGGCGCGAGCGATGCCGACCGAAACGCCGATCGTGGCGGTGACGGCCTCATCGAGTTGATAGGGCTGTGATATCTCGCGCACCAGCCTCTCGCCGAAGCGCTTCAGCGGGCTGCCGCCGATCTGCTCGGACAGAACGATGAACTCGTCGCCGCCGATCCGGGCGACGACGTCGCCTGCACGAACGAGCCGCCTCAGCCGATCCGAAACCAGCTGCAGAAGCCGGTCGCCGGTGTTGTGACCATGGGTGTCGTTGACCGTCTTGAAGCCGTCGAGATCCAGATAGATCAGAGCGAGAGGCTTGGAGCCGTCATAGCGCGTCAGGCTGGCCTGAAGGGCCTGAGTCAGCCCGGTCCGGTTGGGCAGGCCGGTCAGCATATCGTGTTTCGCCTGGAACGCATGCTCGCGCTCGGCCTGCATGGTCGAAACCAGCATGCTGTTGAGCCCAAAGGCGGCCCGCGACATGCTGTAGATGTAGAAGGGCAGTTGCAGCAGGCCGATCAGCAGGATCGGCTCGTTGACGAAGATCGTGGCGAAGGTGCAGGGGCCGAGCGTCAGCACGATCATCAGCCCGACCATGCGCGGCGCGCCGAAATTGCGGAAGCAGACGCCGCCGACCATCGCGGTCGCGGTCAGGCAGACCAGGGTCGCCGCCACCCAGTCTCCGCTCGTAAGGCTGATGAAGGCGCCGAAGCCGATGCCGGCCGCCCAGGCCAGGCCCAGCAGAATGTAGAGATCGGTTGGTGTCGGTTCGTGCCTGGCCGCGCGGCGTCGCGCGATCAACAGCACGACCAGCCGCGCGCTGCAGCACAGGATGTCAAAAGCGCACCAGAGCAGAAACGGCCAGCTCGGCATCCGCAAGGCCACGAGCACCGACACGGTGACGGTATTGAAAACGCCCGCGATGAAGATCGGCAGCGTTCCGAAGAGGCTCGCGATCAGGGCGTGGCGAATCTCGAGTGGAACGTCGGGTCCGGCCTCTGCCAGCCACCGGGTCGGACGCCACCGCGGCAAGCTGTATCGCGGCGTCTTTCCATCCATCGGCAGGCCCTTCCGCAGCAGCCTGGACAGTCGGCTGCTCGTGCGGCGCCTCATAACGCAGATGCGTTACCAACCGGTATGTTTCTGGGAACGTTCGAACCGATTTCCACCGAGCGAAGTCTTTGGCAGGAACAGCCTGCCTCAGCCGTTCTGGCGATAGATCCAGACCCGCGCCGGCGGAATGTTGCGCAACACCCAGTCCGAGACACTGGCCTTCAGGCCCGAGCCCTTGCGCGGCACAGGCGACACCACCGAATAGGTGAACTGGATCAGCGGAGCCCCGTCGACGAGGAGAGTGAATGCATCCTTGGCCAGCGCGCTGCGCTTGGCCGGCGGCTGGTTGAACAGCGGCAGGCTCGAGACCACGGCGATCGCCTTCTCCGGCAAATGGCCCTCGAGCGTCTTCGACAGGGCGTAGGCGTCGCCCTCGATCACGGTCGCGCGCGGAAAGCGCTCGCGCAGCAGCTTGCAGAAATCGGGGCTGTATTCCACCAGGATCAGCCGATCCTCGCTGATGCCCCGCTCGATCAGCGCTTCCGTCACCGGCCCCGTTCCGGGCCCGATCTCGATCACCGGTCCGGGACGTGAGGGATCGACATAGGAAGCCATCCGCCGGGCCAGCGCCGGGCTCGACGGCGTCACCGAGCCGGTGCGGGCGGGATTGTCGATCCAGGACTTGATGAAGCGGGCCTCGTCGCCGAGCTTGGTGCGCGCTTCGCTCACCCGCGAGCGCAGCTTCTCGGTCTTGCTGCGCACCTCGTCCTCGACCTTGTAGCGCACGGTCGCGACCTTGAGCCTCGCTTGGGCGACGCTGTCGACGAGATCCGCGGCCGTGACACGCATCTCGTCCTCGAGCCGCGCAGCCACACGGGAACGCCCGAGACGAGCGGCCAGCGAAGCTCCCTGGACGGGGCGGCGTGAGGAGGTGAGCGACATGGGGCCTCTGATGTCGGACCGACGGTGCGACCTTTGGGGGACGAGAACGTTACCTGCGCGTCATATGGGGTCAAGTGTACCGCCGAGCCAAGGTCTTTCCTCGGCTGTGCCTGCCAAGAGACGCGCGGGCTGCCCCTTTTGTTTCAGATCAGTGGTCGGGGCGCGACCTCCCGTTCGTAAAGCAGGGCCATCCTCGAGGTCAGGCGCGGGTTCAGCAGGGTCAGCCGCCCCTCCGCGATGGCGAAGAGGCCGGCCTTGCGCAGCCGCGACCAAGTCTTGCTGGTGTGGACCAGCGACAATCCGAGCGCGTCGGCGAGCTGCTGCTGCGAGAGCGGGAAGCGGAAACCACCATCCGTGACGAGGCCGAGCGCCTCCGCCCGGCGATAGAGCGAGATCACCAGCGCGGCGATGCGCTCGCTCGCATTGCGCTGGCCGACCGAGGTCAGGTTCTGGTCGATCAGGCTCTCTTCACGTGAACCGAGCCACGCCACCTCATAGGCCAGGTTCGGCATGTGGACGAACAGGTCCCAGATCCGTTTACGCGGGAAGACGCAGAGCTCCACCTCCGTCAGAGCCTCGATGCCGTGCTGGGCCGCGCTCAGGAGGGACGCCTGCAGGCCGACGAGATCGCCGGGCAGCAGGAAGTTCAGGATCTGTCGGCGCCCGTCGGGCAGAAGCTGGTAACGGAAGGCCCAGCCCGAAAAGAGCGTGTAGAGTTCCGCATCCTGCTGCCCCGGATGGATGATGTCGGACCCGGCCGGCAGATGGCGATGCTCGGTCTTGATCGCCTGGATGAAGCGGATCTCCTCATCGGTCTTGTCCTTGAAGGCCGGCTTCAGCCGCAGTGGACAGGCCAGACAGGGCACGCCGTTTCGGCCGTTGGGATAGGCGCTGTCCGTCATCGTCCTCTTCGATCTCCCGGAGCGCCGGCAGGGGCGCTCCGCATCCCTCATAGCAAGCCGGCGGCGGGAGGTGAACTCACGCGCCCCGTCATCACCAAGGGGAACCGCGATGACGTATGGACGTTAGGGAAGGCCTACGCCCGCGACGCGGGCGACAAGACAGGACGTGCCGGCGCGGAAGGGCAAGCGTCGGCTGCTTCACTCCCGAAAGACGCTGAAATGACCGATCTGCCGCGCCCCTCCGAACGGTCGCGCATGCGCCGCTTCTTTGGCCTCGCGTTGCCCTTCTGGAGCGGACCGACGCGTCTGCGCGCCTGGACCCTGACCTTCACCGTTCTTGTCTTCGTCGCGGCCCAGCTCGCCACCGCTGTCGGCGTCAACACCTGGAACCGGCTGTTTTTCGACGCGCTGGAAAAGCGCGATGCCGGGGCGGCCTGGCAGATCGCAGCCTGGTTGCCGCTGCTGGTCGGCGTTTCGGCGCTCACGCTGTCCGGGCTGGTGATCAGCCGGATGTTGCTGCAGATGCGCTGGCGCGAATACCTTACCCGCCGTCTGGCGGGCTGGTGGATCGCCGATCAGCGCTATTACCGGCTTCAGTTCGTCGCGCGCGAGCAGGCGGCGCCGGAATACCGCATTGCCGAGGATGTCCGTCTCGCCATCGAGCCTCTGGTCGAGTTCGCCATCGGGCTGATCAGCGCCTTCGTCACGGCCGCGACCTTCGCCGCCATCCTCTGGCACGTCGCCGGCTCGGCGCGCTTCACCCTGGGCGGAGTCGCGTTCGAGATCCCGAGCTACATGGCGCTGGCGGCCATAGGCTACGCCGTCGTGGCCTCTCTCGCCGCCTATGTCACGGGTCGGCCTCTGGTCGGTCGGATCGCCGCCAAAAACGAGATGGAGGCGCTGTTCCGGGCGGAAATGACGCGGCTGCGCGAAAATGCCGAAAGCATCGCGCTGATCCGCGGCGATTCCGACGAGCGCGATGCGGTCGGCGAGAGCTATGGGCGCGTCGTCGCCGCATGGCTGCGCGTCATTCGCCAGCAGGGCGTCATCGCGCTCGTTCTCAACACCAACGGCGCCCTCTTCCCGATTGTGCCCCTGCTGCTGATCGCACCCAAATATCTCTCGGGTGATGTGACGCTGGGCGCTGTGATGCAGGTCGTGGCGGCTTTCAGCGCCGTCCAGGCGGCGCTGATCTGGTTCGTCGATAATTTTGTCCGGCTCGCGGAATGGTTCGCCTCCGTCACCCGCGTCGATGAATTGCAGGAGGCGCTGGAAGGCGTCGATATCGGAACGGTCATGGAAGGCGACACCCAGATCTCGCTCCAGGAGAGCGACGACGGCGCCATCCATCTCGATCGCCTTTCCATCGCCCACAGCAACGGCCGCGCGGTGATCACCGACGCTTCGGTCGTGATCGGCCTCGGCGAGAAGGTGCTGATCGTCGGCGAGAGCGGCACGGGCAAGAGCACGCTCATCCGCGCGCTCGCCGGTCTGTGGCCCTGGGGCTCGGGCTCGATCGCCGTCCCCCGGGGCAAGTCGATCGCCTTCGTTCCGCAGAAACCCTATCTGCCGATGGGCGATCTGCGCACCGTGCTGCTCTATCCCGAGGCCGACAATCCCGTGCCGGACGAGGTGCTGGTCGCGGCGCTGCGGCGCTGCGGACTGGGCTATCTCGCCCGTCGTCTCGACGACGACGACAAATGGGAGCGTATCCTCTCCGGCGGCGAGCGCCAGCGCATCGCCTTCGCGCGGCTCGTCATCCGCAGGCCCGACATCATCATCATGGACGAGGCCACGTCCGCCCTCGACGAAGACAGCCAGAACCACCTGCTCGGCCTGTTCGAGGCCGAGCTTGGCCATGCCACGCTGATCAGCGTCGGGCACCGCCCGGGGCTCGAGGATTTCCACGACCGCAAGATCACGCTGGAGAAGCGCCGGGCCGGCGCCCATATGACGTCGCGGCGCCTCGGCAAGTCGTTGTGGCGGCTGTTCAGAGCGCGCGACGCCGCCAATGACGAGGTTGGCTGACGGATGAGCCTCGCGCCGATGTGATCGGCAGGTATGACCCTAGAGGCAGGCCGATGGAACCAGCTTGACATCCTCACGTTAACTTCCCGGAAGCCGACAGTTGTTGTCGGTGCTGGCGTCGGGAGAGACAGATGTTGACCAACAGCTTTGCCCCCATTCGGCGCGCCGGTCTGTTCTTCGGCTTCATGGCCATGGGCGTCGGCGCCCTCACCATGGGCTCCGGCTTCCAGGAGACGAATCCCGACAGCTCCTCGGCCATCGCGCAGATGAAGATCGAGCGTCAGCTTCCGACAGATACCCGCTTCGCCGCCGTCGATCCCTCGCAGCGAACCGTCGGCGTGACCAAGCGCGCCATCGGCGGCACTCAGCAGGCGCAGGTTCAGCGCAGCGAGCCGCGTGTGTTGCGTTAAGCAGAAATCCTTCCGGCGCCGCGGAACATTCTGCGTCGAGCCGGGTTCGAAGACAGGCACATCCCTCGTGCCCCACTCAAAGCCGCCTTCGGGCGGCTTGTTTTTTGGAAACGGCGTCGAACCAGCAGGCTCGCCATGTATCTGCGCATCCGGCATTCAACGACCTATCGCTATGGCGGCCCGGTCCAGTTCGGGCCGCACCGCCTGATGCTGCGGCCGCGCGACAGCTTTGATCTGCGCGTCGTCGATACCGCCCTCACGATCTCGCCGCGCGCCCGGATTCGCTGGATGCACGACGCCTATGGCAACTCGGTCGCCATCGCAAATTTCGACGAGCCGGCCGACACGCTGGACATCGTCAGCGAACTGGTGGTGCAGCGCTTCGGCTCCGCCTTGCCGCGCACCGAAATCGAGCCCTCCGCCGCCGTGACCGGGGTCGTCTATTCAGAAGGCGAGCGCGCGGTGCTCCAGCCCTATCTCGATCTCGCCGCCGCCGACCCCGACGGCGTGCTCGATCACTGGCTGACGGATTTTCGCGCCCGCATCGGTCAGGGTTCGGGCCATCTGCTGCGCGACCTTGCCCATGCCATCCATGCCGGCTTGAGCTATGCGGTGCGCTATGACGAGGGCACCCAGCATCCGGCCGACACGCTGCGCCAGCAGGCCGGCTCCTGTCGGGACTATGCCTGGCTCTTCATCGAGCTGGCGCGTCGCATGGGCTTCGCAGCCCGCTTCGTCACCGGCTACATCCACGACCGCACACCCGACGCTGCCGGGCTCGTCTCCACAGTGGGCCTGACCCATGCCTGGGCTGACGTCTTCATTCCCGGCGACGGTTGGGTCGAGTTCGACCCCACCAACGATCTCGTCGCCGACCGGCAGCTGCTTCGCGTCGCCGTCGCACGCGTACCGGAGGATGCATCTCCGGTCGCCGGCAGTTTCACAGGCCTGACCGGTTCGTTTCTTGGCCTCGGCGTCGGCGTCACGATCGAGACCGTGGACCGCCCGGCCTGAGCAGGCCGGGCGTCTCGTCACGCGCCGTGGCTGATGCGCCAGCTGCCGAGGCTGCGCCCCTCGGGTTTCTCGACCTGCACCGCCTCGATCTGCGCGACGAGCCCCGCAAACATCTTCGGCGGCTCGCTGACCGGGATCGCCCGGTCGGCCTCGAGCGCGACTTCCAGCGTCGTCGCATCGATATCCCGCACGTTGATCGTCAGGCTGACACCCGGCGTGCTGCGCAGCACCCGCGAGGCGATGTCCACCAGCAGAAAGCCGAGCGGGATGATCCGGTCGACCGAGAGCGTCGCCTCTGTTTCGAGCCGGCTGCTGACCCACTGGTCGCGGTTGCGCACCAGATTGGTGATCATCGTCACCACATCCTCGATGAAGAGGTCGACGCGCACCGGCTGCATCTCGCCATCGGCGAGGGTGAAGCGATAGGCGGCCGAGAGCACGTGAACCCGCGTCTCGGCGTCCGCCAGCGCCAACCGCGCCTCATCGCGATAGTCGCGCTTCTTGAGGCCGATATAGCTCTGCACCACCTGGAGGCTGTTCTTCACCCGGTGATGCAGTTCGCGAACCAGGAAGCGGTTGTCGTCGAGGGCCGTCTGGAGGCGCCGCTGGCGGACTTCCTGTTCCTCGACCATGGTGTTGAAGGCCTCCGCCACGCTGCGGATATCGCTCGGCATGTCATCCGCGATGACGGCTCGGACATTGGGCTGGCCCGAGCGGGCGCGGGCCGCCGCCTCGATGCCTCGCAGCCATTTGACACAATGCTGGTCGATGGCACGCAGATAGACGAGGCAGAGCAGGATCAGAGTCAGGATCGGCGCCACGAGCAGCGCCAGGAACTGCATCCGGGCTGCTCGCTCCGGGGCGTTGCTGAAGCTCGCGATCACATAGAGATCGGGCGCCGAGACCAGACGCGCCGCATAGGAACGCTTGTGACCGGCGCGGCTGCGGGCTTCCCAGCGGCGCCCGTCGGTTGGGAAGGTGCTTTCGTCAGGCAGCCAAGACAGATCGTCCTGCCGTCCCTCACCGCGATGCATCACCACCGTGTCTTTTCCCGAGACCAGCGCGACGTTGACGCCATCGCTGGCGCCGCCGAGCTCGAAAACCTGATCGAGCAAGTCCGGATCGGAGAGGAGCAGCGCGTCACGCAGGACCGGATCGCCGTCGAGAGCAACCTGCGTGACGAGGTGATCGCTGCCGCCGATCCGCACCTTGTCGAATCGGGCCGGGGGAAGCTGGATCTGCGAACGCGACACCGACCGCGGCATCCGGGTCAGCCCTGCCGCAATCTCGGTCATGCCGGTCTCGGTCAGCGCGGGGTCCGTCGCCGCAAAGCAGGTCCGGCCATCGGCCAATCTGTAGAGGACAGCCAGATAGCCGGGGATCCGGTCGAGCATGCGTCGCGCTTCGGCGCCGCATGTCTGCGTCGTCGCGTCAGAGGTCGCGATCAGCTCCCCCGAACTCAGAAGCACGCGCAGCGCGCCCCGATGCCAGACCCGTGTGCGCACGGCGAAATCGTCCGCCGTTCGCGCCTGCGCGATCTCGATCGCGGCGATGACCGTGTTGTAGGTGGTGAGCGCCGCAAGCGCCGTCAGGCAGGCGATCGGAAATGCGATCGCGACCAGCAGGGCGAGCAGCCGCCCCCGGACGGTGGGGAAGCGCGCGAGGCGCATCAGGGCCCGACGATTTCGGAACCGACCCTTTGAATCGCGGCGGCGCTTTGCCGGTCAGGCCCGAGGTCGTCGAGGCTGCCAATGGACAAAAGCTCGGCCAGCTTCGTGCGGGCGCGGTTCACACGACTCTTGATCGTCCCGATCGCAACGCCGCAGATCTCCGCCGTTTCCTCGTAGGAGAGCCCGGTCGCGCCCACCATGATCAGGACTTCGCGCTGCTCCTCGGGGAGCTTGGCCAGCGCCTTGCGGAAATCGGCGAGATCGAGATGGCTTTCCTGGTTGCCATGGGTCGCCATGCGCTCCGCATAGGTGCCTTCGCTGTCCTGCACCTCGCGGCCGCGCTTGCGGTAGAGCGAGTAGTAGGTGTTGCGCAGGATGGTGAAGAGCCAGGCCCGCAGGCTGGTGCCGGGCTCGAACTTCTCCGAATTGCCCCACGCCTTGAGCAGGGTATCCTGCACCAGATCGTCGGCGAGCTGGATCGAACCCGACAGCGAGGCGGCGAAGGCTCGCAGATTCGGGATCTCCTTGATCAGCCCGTCCTTGAATTCAGTTGAGCTCATCGGTCGATGCTCCGTCAGCGCGACGTTCGGTTGCCTCGAGCTGAGCGAGCAGCACCAGAAACTTGTCAGGGACGGGCGCGTTGACGATGTCGTCGTAATGAGCCTTGAGCGATCGTCCGATGGATTCCTGCACCCTGGGGTCAAGCATGACCTCGACCTCGCTGTCCGCACCGTCTTCCGGCGCGGCCATGGCTGAATTCACATCGCTCATATCGGCCCTCGTGCGAATACCGGGCCGGCTTTTCCAGCCGGTCCCGACCTCTCGACAACGTCAGTCGGATGCCCCCTCGCGGCGAATTCCGACACGGATAGTCCCGTTTAACAGGTGTTGCCGTAAAAGGTTCCCCTCATTTTGAAAAATAAATCGCTTGTCATTGCGGCAGCCTGAGTGCTCATTTCCGGCCTGTTTTAATGGGGATATCTCTATGTCGATCGCCAAGGAAATTGCGCCGCATCTGCCTTACCTGCGCCGATTCGCCCGCGCCTTGACCGGTACGCAGACGGGCGGCGATGCCTATGTCGTCGCGATGCTCGAGGCGCTCGTGCTCGATCCCGCCTCTTTCCCGCGCGATCTCAACCCCCGCATCGGCCTCTATCGCACCTTCCTCAAGCTGTGGTCGTCGGTCGGTCTCAACACCGCTGACCCGACGGCGCCCGTCACGCTGAACCCCAACGCCGTCGAGCGCAACCTCGAGGCGCTGACCCCGCGTCCGCGCCAGGCGTTCCTGCTGCGCACGGTCGAGGGCTTCTCGATCGACGAGGTCGGCGCGATCATGGGCGTCTCGTCGGCCGACGCTGCCGCCTTGGTGCAGACGGCCGGTCAGGAGATCGCCGAACAGGTCGCCACCGACGTGCTGATCATCGAGGATGAGCCCATCATCGCTCTCGACATCGAGACCATGGTCGAGGAGCTTGGCCATACCGTCACCGGCGTTGCGCGCACGCAGCGCGAGGCGATCGCGCTGGTCGCAAAGAAGCGCCCTGGCCTCGTTCTCGCCGACATCCAGCTCGCCGATGGCAGCTCCGGCCTCGACGCGGTCAACGAGATCCTGTCCACGATCGACGTGCCCGTGATCTTCATCACGGCCTATCCGGAGCGTCTGCTCACGGGCGATCGTCCGGAGCCGGCCTTCTTGATCACCAAGCCCTTCCAGCCGGAAGCCGTGAAGGCCGCGATCAGCCAGGCGCTGTTCTTCGACCGCCGGGCGGGCCGCAAGGCGGCTTAATTCAGCGCATCCCGGTCGTATCCCGGAGACCCGCGACGCGAACAAGTCGCGGGTCTCCTGTCTTCTGGCGACTCCCATCGACCGGCGGAGGCGCGGAACAAGCGCGCTCCCGTGACGTTCTCCCGCGAGGCGAAACGGAACGGCCGCTCGCCCTGGGAGTGCGTGTCATGACGATGACCTTCGTCGCAGCGCTGATCGGTGCCGCATCGGCAGGCTTGGCGCTGTTCGGGGGCGTCCTACCCGATGGCTCGATCATGGGTGAGGTGCTGTCCCTGGTGATGGCGGGTCTCACGGCTCTCGCCATCGCCAGTGCCGCGGCGCTCGACATCTGACGAGCAGGGCGATCCGGCTCCGAAGACACAAGAGCGGTGGAGGCTGCGGGCCCGCGCTCGCTTGGTCGATGGGTCGTTCGGCCGCCCTTGTCCTGCTGACGGCACTGGTGCAGGTGCAGGGCGCCAGCGGTGAGACGCGTCCGCCGCCGCGGCCGGCTGAGTGGCCTCGCACAGCACCACCGGAACCGGCGCGCGAAAGTCCCTCGCCGGAACCTGCACCGTCCGACGCCGCAGCGACACCGGCCGCTGCTCCGGCTGCAACCTGCCTGGCATCGCTGCGCCAGCGTTACGGCCCTGATCTGAGGGCCGTCACGCTGCCGGCAGTCGAGGCCGGATGCACCGTCGTTGAGCCCATCGAGATTTCCGCCCTGTCGATCCGCGTCGGCAGGCAGGGCGAACGCCGCAAGGTCGACCTCCAGCCGCCGGTGACATTGGCCTGCGACATGGCAACAACGGTCGCGGCGTGGATCGAGACAAGCCTGCAGCCTCTCGCCCGCGGACACTACGGCCTGGATCTCTCAGCTTTACGCGTCGGGGGTGGCCATGAATGCCGACGTCGCAACCGTCGGTCAGAGGGGCCTCTGAGCGAGCATGCCACCGGTCGGGCCCTCGATGTCTTCGCCATCGGGATCGGATCGGGGACAGAACGGCTTTCCGTTGAGATGGCGAAGCCAGGAGGCCATGAGGCCTTCCTCACCGGGTTGCGGCATTCGGCCTGTGGTGCCTTCCTGACCGCGCTCGGCCCGGGCTCGGACCCCACCCATCAGGATCATCTCCACGTCGATATCCAGCCGCGGCGCGCGTCCAGCCGCTTCTGCCAGTAGCGTCACGGGCCGCAGTGGTTCTTCTCAGCCATGGGCCGCGTCGTGCGCGCGCGTCAGATCAAGAAAGCTCCGCGATCTGTCGGCCATGACGCCCCGATCGGTCAGGGCGCGTCGGGCCGCGATCCGCTGCAGGGCGGCGTCGCGCGCAAAACCGAGCAGCAGCAGAGATTCGAGTTCCCAGAAGGGGGGCTGCGCGCCGGATGCGCCGCCGCGCCACCAGGGAAAGAGAGCGGGCCGGGGCTGGTTCACGCTGTGCAACCTTTCAGCTTCGTGCTCGTTGGAACGCCGCAGGAGTTGACCAGTTCCAGCTTGCGCGGAACTGTGCCGGCCGTGGGGCGTTTGGGGGACATCTTCATGTCAGGAGCTTCTCGATGATCACTTTTGCCAAGGCGGCCTCCGCTGCTTGTGTCGCCGCATGTGCCCTTGTGGTTTCGAGCCTTCCTGCGGCCGCGCAGTCCGGCCCGCCGGCAGGGCGCCTGGCCTGCAATGTCGGAGCGGGGCTCGGCCTCGTCGTCACCTCCCAGCGGCCGATGAACTGCACCTTCACGCCGCGTCGCGGCCCGGTGCAGCGCTATACCGGCGTCGTGCGGAACTTCGGGCTCGACCTCGGCCGGATGCGCGCAAGCACCATGTCCTGGCGCGTCTACGGCCCCTATGCCCGCGCCCCGCTTGGCGTGCTCGCGGGTCGTTATGCGGGCGCCACCGCGGGCGCCTCGGCCGGCGTCGGTGGCAGCGCCAATCTGCTGGTCGGCGGCAACAACAATGAGGTGACGCTACAGCCGCTCTCGCTCCAGGGCGCACGTGGCATCAATGTCGCGGTCGGCGTCACCGGCTTCGAGCTCTCGCTCGTCCGCCCCGGCCGCCGACGCTGATCGCAAGCCCGGTGCGGTTACGATTTGCTAACCGTAAAGGCTCAAATTGAGCCGATCGGCGCGCAACCCGAGGACGGATGGGTGGAATCCCGGAACATTAGCCAGCGCGATTCCGTTGTCGTTCGTGTAACGTCAGCGTTGGCAGAGTAAGGGAGGAAGCGGTCGTCCATGTCTGATATCCGCATCCTGATTGTCGAAGATGATCCGTTCATTGCGATGGACATCGAAACCGCCGTGGCCGAGCAATTCGGCCCGGCCGCAGAATTGATCGTCGTGGACTCCGTGTCGCAGGCCCAGCGGGCGGCGACGGCGGCCAAGATCTCCTGCGCGCTGCTCGACATCGATGTGGTCGGCGGCAAGACCTTCGACGTTGCCGCCAACCTTCTGCAGAAGGGCACGCCTTTTGCCTTCGTTTCGGGCTCGACGCCGAGCGACGTCCCCGAGATGCTGCGCAAGGTCCGTTTTCTGCGCAAACCCTTCTCGACGCGCGAAATCACCAGCTTCGTCACGGCCGCGGTGGCCCAGCCCGCCAAGGGCTGAGCGGTCACCGACCGGCATGTAGGGCAGAGCCGCCGGTTTCCGGCGGCTTTTTCGCGCTTTCAGCCCTGTGCCGCGACCAGCACCAGCCGGTTGCCCCAGGGGTCGTCGATTGTCGCGACAGCTCCCGCTTCGGCTTCTCGTCCCCCGGCTGAGAGGATGCGCCCGCGCATCGCGTCGAAATCGGCCGTGTCGCGGGCGACGATCTCGAAGGCGGCAAGCCCGGCCTCGCCCGGCTGGCGTGGCCCCGCGCCACGGCTGTTCCAGACATTGCCGGCGATGTGGTGATGATAGCCACCGCTCGCCAGGAAGCTGGCGCCGGGATAGCGGACCATCAGCTCGAAGCCGAGCGCGCCCGCATAGAAAGCCTCCGCCGCGGCCGTGTCACCGACGCGAAGATGGATGTGTCCCATGCGGGTGCCGGACGGCATGCCGCCATAGCGTCCCGGCCGCGCCTCGGCCAGCAGCGCCTGCAGGTCGAGCCGCTGTGTCGCCATCTGGATTGCACCGCCGCGCCGCGGCCAGTCGGCCCGTGGCCGGTCGCGATAGATCTCGATGCCGTTGCCTTCAGGATCCGACAGATAGATCGCTTCGCTGACGAGATGATCCGAGGCGCCTTCCAGCGGGAGCCGGATCGTAGCGGCGTGCGCGAGCCAGTCGGCCAGTTCGGCGCGAGAGGGCAGCAGGAGGGCGAGATGAAACAGGCCCGCCGCCGAGGCCGGCCGTGTGGCGCCACGTTCGAGCCGCACCAGCACCGCGCCATCGACGCCGAGATCGGTCGCCTCGGCCGTCTCCGCGATCACCTGCAGCCCGATGCTGTCGCGGTAGAACGCCGTGAGCCCCGCCAGATCGTTGACGCGCAGCGTCACCGTGCCGATGTGGTAGGGAGCCTGCAGCGCCTCCAGGGTGGGTCTCGACAGATCAGCGACCGCTGCCATGGCAGCCTCCTTCTCGCATCGCGGCCGATAGGCCGCCAGTCGAGACATGGCGCCTCGGGCGCGGCTTGTCTGCTCCCGACGCTGCAAGCCTTGTATTGCAGCGTCGCAACCAGACCCCATCAGCGTCGTGTGGGGTCGGGCCGGTCGATCGCGAAATGGCTGAACCAGGGGGCCTCGACGCCGCCGATCAATGCTCCCATCAGGCGCGAGGCGAGATAGCTGAAGGTGATGCCGTTGCCGCCATAGCCATAGGCCGCGAGCAGGCGAGGATGGCCGGGCACCCGCCCGATCAGCGGAAGCCCGTCCTCCGTTTGTCCGAAGGCACCCGACCAGGCATGGCCGAGCGTCGGGGCCGCTCCGGGCACCAGCGCCTGCAGCTTGGCGAGGAGCGCGGCCGTCTTTTGCGGTCCGGCCGCCTTGCGGCGCTCGGGATCGTCGTCGTCCTCGTCCTCGCCACCGATGATGATGCGCCCGTCGACGGTCGTGCGGCAGTAGATGTAGTCCTCCGACGCTTCCCAGACGAGCGCGGGGCCAGGCCACAGGACCTCGCTCGCCTGCGGCAGGGTCGCGATCGCCCAGCTGGAGGCGACGCGGTGAAGCTCGCTGTGCACGCAGTCGGGCATGACATAGCCCGTTGCCAGCACGACATGCCCGGCCTCGATGGTGCGGCCGCAGGCGAGCTGCACCGTGGCGCTGCTCGCGGTCGTGTCGAAGGCGACCGCCTCGCCGCGCACCAGCCGCGCGCCGCGCTGGGCCGCCACATGCAGCAGCGCATGGCAGAGACTGAGCGGATCGCCCTCGGCCGAGCCGGGCGAAACGATCGCGGCGGCCCGGTCGAAGCCGTAATGGCTGAGCAAGGTGGTGTGATCCAGTAGCTGCCCCGGCAGGCCGGCCTTCACCCGCAGGGCACACTCCTCGCGCAGCTCGGGCGGGCCGACGTCGCCGGCGGCCAGGTAGACCGTATCGCGCGGGTGGAACGCGCTGCCCAGCCCGAGCGTGGCGACGCTCTCGATCAGGCCCTCCACCGCCTTGAAGCTGCGCCGGTAGACGTCGGCCGCCTTCTCGAAACCGTAGAGTTCGGCCAGCCGGCGCAGCGGCAGGTCGATCTCCCATTGCAGCATCGCGGTGCTGGCCGCCGTGCTGCCGAAGCCCTCGCGCTCGCGATCGACGAGGATCACATCATGGCCGAGGCCGGTCAGATGCTCGGCCGCCAGCGCTCCGGTGATGCCGCCGCCGATGATGGCGACGTCGCAGCGTGTATCCGAGTCAAGGCCGATGCTGGTGGGCCGGGGCGGGCCTGAGAGCCAGGGGCTGGCTCCGCTGCGCAGGTCTTCGTGGCGTGTGCTGTCGGGATCGAGCATGGCGTGACACTCCGTGTCCGGCGGCGGGCGCCGGCGGAGAAAAGGCTGCGGGAAGGCGTCGCCCTAGCCGGCGGCGGGTGGGCCGAGGGTGTCGGCCATACGGGCGCCCCTCAGCCCCATCGGCTTCGGCGTTCCGGTCGTCGTATCGTGGGCGGTCTGGTGTTCGAGCTCTGCGTTGAACTCGGCGCCGGCCAGCACGATCATCGCCGAGAGCCAGAGCCAGGTCATGAACACGACGATGGTCGCGAGCGAGCCATAGGTCGCCGTGTAGTTGCCGAGCGTGCCGACATACCAGGAGAAGGCCCAGGAGGCGCCGGCCCAGAGCAGGGCGGCCGCGACCGCGCCTGGCATCACCCAGACGAAGCGGGCCCGTTCGCGGCTGGGGCCGATCCAGTAGAGCGCTGCGATGGCGAGCGTCGCCATCAGGAAGAAGGCGGGCCAGCGCACCAGCCGGATCAGCCGCTCCAGCTCGAAGGCGAACGGAAACAGCGCCGTCACGACGGGAAGGCTGGCGATGACCGTGAGCGCGGCCACCAGCAGGATGACGCCGCTGATGGTGGTTGCCAGCGAGATGAGGTTGAGCTTGATGAAGCTGCGCTTTTCCTGCTCGCGATAGATGATGTTGAGCGCGTCGAAAACGGCCTTCACCGCCGCATTGGCGGACCAGGCTGCAACCGCGAAGCTGATCAGGAAGGTCAGGGACAGCGCCTCGACATTCTGGCCGGCGAGGCGCATCGCCTGCTCGTGAATGAGCTCGCGGGCCGCCTGCGGGAACACCGTCGTCACGGCGTCCAGCTGCTCGGCGATCGTCGCGGGGTCGGTGAGATAGCGGTAGATCGTGACCAGCAGCGAGAGGGCCGGCACCATCGACAGCAAGGTGAAGAAGGCGACCGCGCCCGCGAGCGAGCTAATCCGGTTGTCCGCGATATTGGTCGCGAAGCGCAGCATCACGTCCTTCCAGCCGAGCCAGGTCATCTGCCACGGCACCCGGGCCATGCGGCCTCGCGCGGCCTCCCGGTTGCCGCGCGACAACCGGCGCGATACGGCCTCGGCCGCATAGCCCAGCACCACGCCGGCTCCGGCTGCACCCGTGATCCGTTTCAGAAGGGACATGCAGGACGCTCCACTGCCGCATGGTCTCGCGGCAGCACCGCCTAGCAACGGCGGGCCGGCGCGAAGGTTCCGGGACTGCCAACCCGCCCGGAGTTAGCCGCTCGTTAACCTTAATGCTTTCTGATCGTCGAGACAGCCGCTCGCCCCGCGGCCTGTTCCCCGTTTCGTAAACGCGTTGAGGCTGCGATGACGATGCACCAGAAAGCGGCTCTCGCCGGCGTGGCCGCCCTGTGCGGCGCCTGGCTGGTGCTCTCTCCCGCTCTGGCGGCCGACATGCCCTCGTCCCGGAAACTGCCGCCGGCCCCGGCGCTGCCCTCCTTCTATTCCTGGACCGGCATCTATCTCGGCGTTCAGGGCGGCTACGCCTGGAGCCAGGAGAAGACGATACTGTCCGACACGCTGGGCCGGGCCTTCAACGGCGCGGCCTTCCGCCAGAGCTCGGATGCCGCGCTCGGCGGAGGCCATGCCGGCTTCAACTATCAGGTGGGCAGCCTCGTCTTCGGCATCGAAGGCGACATCGAGGCGCTCGACAGCGGCGAGACGCTGGTCGCGCCGGGCATCTCGGCGCGGATCACGCGCGATTGGCAGGGCTCGCTGCGCGGGCGAGCCGGCTTCGCGCTCGACCGGTTCATGATCTACGCCACCGGCGGCGCGGCCTTCACCGAATTCAGCTACCACCTCGCCGGAGCGGCTGCGGCAGCGCCTGAGAGCCTCGACCGGTCGCGGACCGGCTGGACGGCTGGCGCGGGCGTGGCCTTCGCCTATACGGACAATGTGATCCTCGGCGCCGAATACCGCTACAGCGATTTTGGCAAGGTCGGTCAGACGGCGCGCGGCCCGCTGCTGGGGCTGACGGTCCGGCAGGAGCCGACCTTCCACACCCTGCGCGCCAGCGTCGCCTACAAGTTCTGACCGCGGCCTGCCGTCAGAAGCCGGTGCGCTGGCGGATCGCGGCAGCCAGCGTGCCGTCGTCGAGATAGTCGAGCTCGCCGCCGACGGGCACGCCATGGGCGAGCCTGGTCACCTTGAGCGGCAGATGCGCTAGCAGATCGGTGATGAAATGCGCCGTGGTCTGGCCATCGACCGTGGCGCTCAGCGCCAGGATGACCTCCTTCACCACCGGATTCGAGGCGCGCGCCACCAGCGCGTCGAGCGAGAGATGCTCGGGCCGGACCCCGTCCAGCGCCGAGAGCACGCCGCCCAGCACATGATAGCGCCCCGGAACCGCGCCGGAGCGCTCCAGCGCCCAGAGATCGGAAATGTCGGCGACGACGACGATCAGCCCGTCGTCGCGGCGCGGATCGCGGCAGAGCCCGCAAGGGTCGCTGGTGTCGACATTGCCGCAGGTCGAGCAGACCACGATCCGCTCGCGCGCCACGGCCATCGCCTCCGCGAGCGGGCCGAGCAGCGCCTCGCGCTTCTTCACCAGATGCAGCGCCGCACGCCGGGCCGAGCGGGGCCCGAGCCCCGGCAGCTTGGCGAGCAGCTGGATCAGCCGCTCGATCTCGGGACCGGCGATGGCGCGGGACATGGACGTAACACTCGCGTCATGGTCGGGCTTGACCCGACCATCTCCTGCAGGATGTTTCTCGGCTGAGAGATGCCCGGGTCAAGCCTGGGCATGACGGCCTGCAGATCAAAACAGCTTCATGCCGGGCGGGATCGGCAGGCCCTTCGTGATCTCGGACATGCGCTCCTGCATCACCCGCTCGGCGCGGGTGCGGGCATCGCCGCAGGCAGCCACGACCAGATCCTCGAGAATCTCGCGCTCATCCGCGACCATCAGGGAGGGGTCGATCTTGACCGCCTTGACCGCGCCCTTGGCCGTCATCGTCACAGTGACCATGCCGCCGCCGGCCGCGCCCTCGACCTCGATGGTGTCAAGCTCGGCCTGCACATTGGCCATCTTCTGCTGCATCTCCTGCGCCTGCTTCATCAGGCCCATGATGTCGCGCATCGCGAAAACTCCTCCGTCAGAAATCGATGCCGTCGAAATCGGGCTCCGCATCGTCGAAGAGCGGCTCCCCGTCGGGCAGATACTCGTCGGCCGGCGCAGCCGTCGCCGCGCTGTCGGGCCCGGCCGCACGCGGATCGCGCACATCGACGATGCGCGCGCCCGGGAACCGTTCCAGCACCGCCTTGACGGCCGGGTGCGAGGCGGCGTCGCTTTCGCGCTGGCCCTTGGCGGCCTCGGCCTGCTCACGCAGCGTCGCGCCACCCTCGGCATTGACCACCGCGACCATCCAGGTCTGGCCGGTCCATTCCTTCAGCCGCCGCGAGAGATCCGTCGCGAGCGTGCGCGAGCTGCCGTTCGCCAGCGCGAATTCGATCCGCCCCTGCTCGAAGCGGACCGGGCGCACGTCGCGCTCCAGCGCCAGCTTCAGCGTGATGTCGCGATGCTGCGAGGCGAGCGCGACGACGTCCTCCAGCGAGGCCACGCTGACGGCCGGCAGGGCCTGGGCGCGCGGGGCGGGCGCCATCACCGGCGCCGGATTGGCGCTGGCGAGGATAGGCCGGGCGGCGAGGGCCGTGTTACCGCCGCCGGAGGGCGGGCGCGGGGCGGAGGCGGTCGCCTGGCCTCCCACGGCGCCCGAGCCGTCGCGCAGCATCCGCAAAGCCTCGTCGGGGGTCGGCAGGTCGGCGGCGTGCGCCAGCCGCACGAGCACCATCTCGGCGGCCATGATCGGCCGGTCGGCCTGCTTCACCTCAGCGAGACCCTTGAGCAGCATCTGCCAGGTCCGTGCCAGGATGCGGATCGACAGGCGCTGGGCGAAATCGCCGCCGCGCACGCGCTCCGCCTGGGCGAGGCTGTTGTCCTTCACGGCGTCGGGCACGAGCTTGAGCCGCGTCACCAGATGGGTGAATTCGGCGAGGTCGGACAGCACCACCGCCGGGTCGGCGCCGGCATCGTATTGCGCGCGCAGCTCACCCAGCGCCGTGGCGATGTCGCCCTTCATCACCGCCTCGAACAGGTCGATGACGCGCGCCCGGTCGGCGAGGCCGAGCATCGAGCGGACATCCTCCAGCGTGATGGTGCCGGCGGCATGGGCGATGGCCTGATCGAGGATCGAGAGCGAATCGCGCACGGAGCCCTCGGCAGCACGCGCGATCGCCGCCAGCGCCTCCTCCTCGGCGGAGACGTTCTCGGTCCGGCAGATGCCGGCGAGATGCGAAACCAGCAGGCCGGCATCGACGCGGCGCAGGTCGAAGCGCTGGCAGCGCGATAGCACCGTCACCGGGACCTTGCGGATCTCCGTCGTCGCGAAGATGTAGCGCGCATGCGGTGGCGGCTCCTCCAGCGTCTTCAGGAAGGCGTTGAAGGCCCCCGTCGAGAGCATGTGCACCTCGTCGACGATATAGACCTTGTAGCGGGCCGAGACCGGCGCGTAGCGCACCGCGTCGTTGATCTGGCGGATGTTGTCGACGCCGTTGTTGGAGGCCGCGTCGATCTCCTGCACGTCGATATGCCGGCCCTCGATGATCTCCTTGCAGTGGATGCCGAAGGTCTCGAGATTCGTCGTCGGCCCGCCACCGCCATCGGCGGTCTGGTAGTTGAGCGCGCGCGCCAGGATGCGCGCGGTCGTGGTTTTGCCGACGCCGCGCACGCCCGTCAGCATCCAGGCCTGCGGGATGCGCCCCGCGGCGAAGGCATTGGTAAGCGTCCGCACCATCGCATCCTGGCCGATCAGGTCGCCGAAATGGGCGGGGCGGTACTTGCGGGCGAGCACGCGATAGGGCGAGGCGGCGCTCGCCGGCGCGGGCGCAGGGGCCGGGTCGAAGCCGGCGAAGCCCGGCTCGTCGGCCGGAGGCGCTGCGGTCGTGTCGTCGCTCATCGGTCTGGTTTGGCGGTTCGCCGCGTGGGGGTCAACGCCCGTTTCGGGGTGCCGCCCGCGCTGCGGAAGGGCGGCGGCGCGACCCCGGCCGCCGGGCGCCCGCCGGCGGAGGTGGGAGGCTGGACGAAGACCCGTTCGGTCTCGTTAGGGCTGCTTCCTTCCGGACCTGACCCGGTTGGCGAGTGAGACGTCCCTCGCCAACCTCCCGCCCGCTATATCGGTGATCGGGGCCGCGAGCGCAAGCCGGGCGGAACAGCCGGCGAAACCGGCGCGCGTCTTCGCCGCAGCAGCCGCCTTCGGCATTGACTTGAACCGGGCCATCCGTCATAAGCCCGCCACTTGCGCAACCCTCGGGGCGGCGCGGAACCTTTCGCATGCAGGCTCGGTCGGCCACGCTTTCTACTGGGAAAGCCGCGGCCACTGTGCCGACGAGCCCCGGAGACGGACGATGAAGAGAACCTATCAACCCAGCAAGCTGGTCCGCAAGCGCCGCCACGGCTACCGCGCCCGCATGGCGACCGCCGGCGGCCGCAAGGTCATCGCCGCCCGCCGCGCTCACGGCCGCAAGAAGCTCTCGGCCTGAGCGTCCGGCGCGTGATCACCGCGCGCCGCATCCGCGAGCGTTTTTTCCGGAAGACTGGCCAATCGCCATGCGCCTCGCCCGTCTGACGCAACGCAAGCAGTTTCTGGCGGCGGCCGATCGAGGCCGCCGTTTTCGTTCGTCCGCCTTCACCGTGCAGGTCCTCGACGGCCCGCAGCGCGCCGAGGACGACCGCCCGGCGCCGGATGGCCTGCGCCTCGGGCTCACCGCCTCCCGCAAGGCCGGCAACGCCGTCATCCGCAACCGCATCCGGCGGCGCCTGCGCGCCGCCGCCCTGGAGGCCCTCGGCCCGCAGGCGCAGCGACCCTGCGACATTGTCGTCGTCGCCCGTCCGGAGACGCTGACGGCGCCCTTCGATCTGCTGGTGGGCGAATTGTCGGTTGCGATCGAGCGCGCCCGCCCGCAGGGCCAGGGGCGCCGTCCGCGCCCGGCTCCGGGACCCGCGGCGGGCAAGACGCGGGGCAAGGGCGGCGAGCGCCCGCCCGGCCCCCAGAACGACTGAATCCCCTAAGCCCGACGCGGCGTCAGCGAGATCTGTTCCCGATCATGATGAAAGAAGACAACCGCAACCTGCTTCTCGCGATCACGCTCTCCGTGGTCGTGCTGTTCGGCTGGCAGTACTTCTACGGCGTGCCGCAGATGGAGAAGCAGAAGCAGATCGCGCAGCAGAACCAGCAGGCCCAGAGCCAGACGGCGCCGGTTCCCGCTCCGGGCGCCGCCCCGGTTCCCGGCGCCGCGCCGGGCCAGACTGTTGCCCCCGCTGTCGCGCCTGCCACGGGTGCGGTCCTGACCCGCGACCAGGCCCTGGCCCAGAGCCCGCGCGTTCGGATCGAGACGCCGAAGATCGCCGGCTCCCTTTCCCTGACGGGCGCGCGCCTCGACGACGTCTCGCTCAAGGCCTATCGCGAGACGGTCGATCCCAACAGCCCGATCATCGTGCTGCTGTCGCCGCTCGGCGGTCCCAACGGCTATTATTCCGACTTCGGCTGGGTCGCCGCGCCGGGGGCGAACGTCTCGCTGCCGAACGCGACCACCGTCTGGACGGCGGACGCCCAGGTGCTGACGCCGGCCAAGCCGCTGACCCTGACCTGGGACAACGGCCAGGGCCTGCTCTTCCGCCGCGTCGTCACGGTCGACGACAACGCCATGTTCCAGATCCGCGACGAGGTCGAGAACAAGGGCGCCGCGCCCGTCAGCCTGTTCCCCTATGCGCAGGTCGTGCGCCATGGCCGGCCCGCGACGTTGGGCTACTACGTCCTGCACGAAGGCCTGATCGGCTATGTCGGCGATCACGGCCTGCAGGAATTCACCTATGACCATGTCGACAAGGAGCCGCTGCTTTCGCCGGGCACGAATGGCCGCGTCTGGAAGGACGCTGTCGGCGGCTTTGTCGGCATCACCGACAAATACTGGGCCGCGGCGGTCGTGCCCGACCAGTCGCGCAAATATGACGGCCGCTTCTCCTCCGTGCAGACCGGCGCGGCACGCACCTATCAGGCCGACTTCCTGTCGGAGGCCGTGACGGTCGCCCCCGGCGCCAGCGCCACCAGCACGGCGCGCCTCTTCGCCGGCGCCAAGGAAGTCGCCGCGATCAGCGGCTACGAGACCAATCTCGGCATCAAGCGCTTCGACCTGATGATCGACTGGGGCTGGTTCTACTTCTTCACCAAGCCGATGTTCTTCCTGCTCGACTGGATCTTCAAGCATGTCGGCAACTTCGGCGTCGCGATCCTGATCGTCACGCTGATCCTGAAGGGCATCTTCTTCCCGCTCGCGTCCAAATCCTACGCCTCGATGGCGAAGATGAAGGCGCTGCAGCCGGAAATGCTGGCGCTGCGCGAGCGTTACGCCGACGACAAGATGAAGCAGCAGCAGGCTCTGATGGAGCTGTACAAGACGCAGAAGATCAACCCGCTGGCGGGCTGCTGGCCGGTGCTGGTGCAGATCCCGATCTTCTTCGCGCTCTACAAGATCCTGTTCATCACCATCGAGATGCGCCATGCGCCGTTCTTCGGCTGGATCCGCGATCTGGCGGCGCCGGACCCGACGAACCTGTTCAACCTCTTCGGCCTGCTGCCCTTCACGCCGCCCGCGATCCTGCATCTCGGCCTTTGGCCGATCATCATGGGCATCACGATGTTCGTGCAGATGAAGATGAACCCGGAGCCGCCGGATCCGGTCCAGAAGATGATGTTCACCTGGATGCCGGTGTTCTTCACCTTCCTGCTCGGCTCGTTCCCGGCCGGCCTGGTGATCTACTGGAGCTGGAACAACCTGCTCTCGGTGCTGCAGCAGGGCTACATCATGCGCAAGCACGGGGTGAAGATCGAGCTCTTCGACAACATCAAGGCGATGTTCGGCAAGAAGCCCGAGCCGGCGCCCGTCACAGCCCCGGCCAAGCCGGCCAACAGCAACAAGAAGTGAGCTGGCGAGGGCGGGGATTTCCCCGCCCTTCGCTTTGGTGCCGATGCCGCTGCCAGACCCCCTCACGCGCCATCCCGTCCCCGGCTGGAAGGGCACCGCCTTCCTGAAGGCGATCGTCGATCACCCGCTGATCGAGGTCGGCGACTACAGCTACTATGACGACTCCCGCGGCCCCGAGCATTTCGTTGCCCGCTGCGTGCGCTACCATTTCGAGGATGTCGGCGACCGGCTGGTGATCGGCCGCTTCGTCGCGATCGCTCAGGGCGCACAATTCGTCATGAACGGCGCGAACCATCCCACTGGCGGCTTCTCGACCTATCCCTTCGCCCTCTTCGGTGTCGAGGGCGCCGCGCCACGCGCAGAATGGCCCGGCCGCGGCGACATGACCATCGGCAACGATGTCTGGATCGGCCGGGAGGCGGTGATCATGCCGGGCGTCACCATCGGCGACGGGGCGATCATCGGCACCCGCGCACAGGTGGTGAAGGACGTGCCGCCCTATGCTGTCGTCGCCGGCAATCCCGGCCGCGCCATGCGGATGCGCTTTCCCGCCGACGTCGTCACGGAGTTGCTGGCGATCCGCTGGTGGGACTGGGAGGCCGACAAGATCGCCCGCAATCTCGCCGCGATTGCAGGCGCCGACATCGACGCGCTGCGTCGGGCCGTGTAGGCGTAACGCCATGACCACCAGCATGACGACGCCCTTCACCGAGGACGAGATCGAGGCCGCCCGCAAGCTCTTCGAGGGCCCGTGGGACTTCGTCTGGGCCTCGACCCATATCGACGACCTGCCGCCGATGGTCGGCCAGGAGATCGCCTTCGCCGGCCGCTCCAATGTCGGCAAATCGAGCCTGATCAACGCCGTGACGCGCCGCAATGCGCTGGCGCGGACCTCGCACACGCCAGGGCGCACCCAGCAGCTCAATTTCTTCCGGCAGGTCGGCGCCGATGAGCGCCTGACCATCGTCGACATGCCCGGATACGGCTATGCCGCGGTCGGGCGTGCCAAGGTCGCCGCCTGGACCAACCTGATCCACAACTACCTGCGTGGCCGGCCCAATCTGATGCGGGTCTATCTGCTGATCGACGCCCGCCACGGACTCAAGGACGTCGACAACGCCGTCCTCGAGACGCTCGACAAGGCGGCGATGTCCTACCAGGTCGTGCTGACCAAGGGCGACGCGCTGAAGAAGAGCGACCAGCAGTTCATGCTGGAAGCGACCTATGACGAGATCAAGCGTCGCCCGGCCGCCTTCCCCGAGGTGCTCCTGACCTCGAGCGAGACGGGCCTCGGCATCCCGGAACTGCGCGCCGCCGTCGGACGGGTGCTGGCGGAGCGCGGCTGAGCCTCCCGGACAGCGAGCGCCACCAAATCTTTACAGCCGCTATGCAGGATCGCGCGCGAGCCGGGGCGACGGCGGACCATCATGGCCCGTCGATACCGGTCGGCTGGGGAGCCATCATGCCGTTTTCGATCCGCCTGTCCGCGTTCGTCGCCGCCCTCGCGACGGCCCTCGTCCTCGCCGCGCCGCTTCGGGCCCAGCCGGCCGCACCGGCGCCGACACCGGCTGCTCCGGCCGCGGCGGTTAAGGTCGCCTCCGGCGTCCAGTACGAGCTGATCGGGCGCTGGGACGTGGCGAAGCTGAACCAGATCCTGACCACGGACACGCCGAAATTCGCCGGAATCACCGTCAACTACACCCCGGCGCGCAATGCCGTGAAGCTCTACCGCGTCACCTATCCCTCGGTGGTGCCGGAGCAGGGTAACCGGCCGATCTCGGCGACAGGGCTCCTCGCCGTGCCGGACACGGCGGACACCGTCTTCCCGATGGTCTCCTACCAGCACGGCACGGTCTACGGAAAGGAACAGGTCCCGTCCTTCCCCGAGCAGTCGCCCGAGACCCAGCTCATGATCGCCCAGTTCGCGGGGCAGGGCTATCTCGTCATCGGCGCGGACTATTTCGGCATGGGTGCTTCCAAGGAACCCGAGGGCTACCTCGTCAAGGGCAGCCACCAGCAGGCGACCTACGACATGGTCCTCGCCAGCCGCTCCGTGCTCGCCGATCTCAAACTGTCGGACAGCAAGCTCTTCCTCAGCGGCTGGTCGCAGGGCGGCTTCGTTACGCTCGCCATGCTGGAAAAGCTCGAGGCGGTCGGAATGCCGGTCAAGGCCGCGACCACCGCCAGTGCGCCGGCGGACGCCTTCGCCGCCTTCAACGGCTTCCTGAACTTCCCGCGCAAGATCGACGCGAACTGGATCACGACGATCTTCATCCTCAACGTGTTCTCCTTCGAGAACTATCACAACATGCCGGGCCTGGCCCGCTCGCTCCTGACCGACGAGACCTTCGAGATCTCGCGCAAGGCCTATTATCGCGAACCCTTCGATCCGGCCGCCGTGCCGACCGACCTGCGCAAGCTCATCCGCCCGGAATATTTCGATCCGCAGTTTTTCGCCAAGTCCGCCTATGGTCGGCTCGTGGCGGAAACCAACGCCTATCGCTGGGTGATCAGGACACCGGTGCGGACCTATTACGGGCTCACCGACGAGGCGATCCGCATCGAGATCGGGCAGTTGCCGATGACCTATCAAAAGGCGATCGGCAACGACAAGGTCGAGGCCGTGCCGACCGGCGACACCAGCCATCGTGGCACCTTCGCCACCGCCGTGCCGCAATGGAAGCTCTGGTTCGACGCGCAGTGAGGCGCGCGGCGCGTCACCGGGCCGCTGCCGGCTGCGCTTGACGCCGGGCCGCCGCCGCCCGCATCGAGGCTGCGTGCCGTCGTCGCGGCGCGCAGCCCAGGGGCCTGGATGACCGCAGCGAAGATTCACCTCGTCCTGGCCGCGCTGATGGGGTTGGCCGGCGTCGGCCTGCTCGCCGCCGCTGCCCATGTCACGGGCACGAGCAACGTCCAGACCGCCAGCCAGATGCTGCTGTTCCATGCCTCCCTGGTCTTCGGCGCGACCGCTGCTCGCAAGGCCGGCTTCCTCTCCGATCTCATGGCGCGGATTGCGCTCTCGCTGATCGTCGCGGGCGTGGCGCTCTTCGCAGCCGACCTGTCGCGGCGCGGTTTTGCCGGCGAGGCGCTGTTTCCTCGCGCCGCTCCGATCGGAGGTTTCGGGATGCTGGGTGGATGGCTCGTGCTGGCGGTGTCGGCACTATTTGCAAAGCGCGGCTGATGCTATTTCCGTAATACGGAAATTGACTTTCCGCCAACCGGGCCACATAATCGGTTCTTGTGAAGATCACCTTCCACGACGCGAAACGTGACGCGACATTGGAAGCGCGCGGACTCGATTTCGCCGATGCGGCGATCCTTTTTGCCGGGCCGATTCTGACCCTGCAAGACGATCGGTTCGATTATGGCGAAGAGCGCTTCCTGACTTACGGACTCCTTGCCGGCCGTCTCGTGATGGTGGTCTGGACACCGCGCGGCGAGGCGCGACATGTGATTTCGATGAGGCATTGTCATGAACGCGAAGCACAGCGTGTCCTCCCGGCCCTTCGTTGACCCCGATGATGGGCCGGAATGGACCGACGACCAGATCGCCCGCGCCGAGTTTGCGATCGGGGATAAGGTGATCCGTCCGGCCCAGGGCGCGCTCACGCGCGGTCCCGGCCGGCCGCGGCTCGACGCGGCCAAGCAGGTCGTGACGCTGCGTCTCGAACCCAGCCTGATCGAGGCCTATCGTAACGAAGGGGCGGATTGGCGGGCGAGGATGGCCGAGGCGATCCGGAAGGCCGCGCGCCGCAGCTGAATGCGCGTCGTTTGCCCGCTTCCTTGCGCCAGCTTCTTCCTCTAGAAGCCGCACCCGGCGCGGATGCCTCGCGCGCCGTCGCGGAGCCTCGACCGATGATCAATCCCGCCGCCCATCTGACGCCGTCGCAGGCCGCCGACCTGCTCGTCCAGGCGCTGCCGCACATGCAGCGCTACGATCAGGAGATCATCGTGATCAAATATGGCGGCAACGCCATGGGCGATGCCGCGACCGCCGAGGATTTCGCCGAGGACATCGTGCTGCTCGAGCAGTCCGGCCTGAAGCCGGTCGTCTGCCATGGCGGCGGCCCGCAGATCGCCCGCATGCTCGACAAGCTCGGCATCAAATCCGAGTTCAAGCAGGGCCTGCGCGTCACTGACGCGGCGACCGTCGATGTCGTCGAGATGGTTCTCGCCGGATCGGTCAACAAGGAGATCGTCGGCTACATCTCCCGCGAGGGCGGCAAGGCGATCGGCCTCTGCGGCAAGGACGGCAACATGGTCACCGCCCGCAAGGTGACCCGCACCGTCGTCGATCCGGATTCCAAGATCGAGGAGATCCTCGATCTCGGCTTCGTCGGCGAGCCGGATCGCGTCGACACCTCCGTCCTCGATTCCGTGCTCAAGGCGGAGCTGATCCCGGTGCTGGCCCCGGTCTGCGCCGCAGCCGACGGACAGACCTACAACGTCAATGCCGATACCTTCGCCGGCGCCATCGCAGGCGCGCTCAACGCCAAGCGTCTGCTGCTGCTGACCGACGTGCCCGGCGTGCTGAACAAGGACAAGCAGCTGATCCCGGAGCTGACGGTCGAGGAGTGCCGCCGCCTGATCGCCGACGGCACGATCTCGGGCGGCATGATCCCGAAGATCGAGACCTGCATCTACGCGCTGGAAAAGGGCGTCGAGGCCGTCGTCATCCTCGACGGCAAGGTGCCGCATGCGGCTCTGATCGAGCTCTTCACCGACACCGGCTCGGGTACCATCATCCGCCGCTGACTGCGAGCTTCCACAGCCGCCCGGCTCCCGCCCCGCCTCCCATCGAGGCGGGGCTTTTCGTTGGACACGCGCCTGCCGTTCGCCTGCCCTGACCAATCTGTGATCCGGCTGCCGCCTCGCGATGGCACAGCGCTTGCTGGCCGCCTTGCGAACCGCAAAGCGTGGAGAGCGAGAATGGACCGCAGGACATTGCTGAAATCAGGTGGGCTGGCCGCGGCCGCCACGATCGCCGCGCCGGCCGTCGCGCGGGCGCAGAGCCGTTTCAGCTGGAAGATGACCAGCGCCTATGGCTCGCGCGCGGCCTTCTATTCCGTCGGACCCGGCAGTGCCACCGACCTGATCAAGCGCATCGACGACATGTCCGGCGGTCGGCTCAAGATCCAGTTCTTCGGCGCAGGCGAACTCGTCCCGGCCTTCGAGGGCTTCGACGCGGCCTCCGCCGGCACCGTCGAGATGAACTATGGCAATTCCTATTTCTGGACCGGCAAGAGCTTCGCCGCGCAGTACTTCACCGCCGTCCCCTTCGGCCTGAACTTCCAGGGCATGAATGGCTGGCTCTATGAGGGGGGCGGTCTCCAGCTCTGGCGCGAGGTCTATGACCGCTTCGGCCTCGTGCCGCTGCCCTGCGGCAACACGGGCGTGCAGATGACCGGCTGGTTCCGCAAGCCGATCCAGACGATCGAGGATTTCAAGGGGCTGAAGATGCGCATTCCCGGCCTCGCCGGCCGGGTCTACCAGCAGCTCGGCGTCGATGTGCGCCTGCTGCCCGGTGGCGAGATCTTCCCGGCGCTGGAGCGCGGCGTCATCGATGCGGCCGAGTTCGTGGGCCCCTTCCTCGATCGCCAGCTCGGGCTTCAGAAGGTCGCGAAATATTACTACACGACCGGCTGGCACGAGACCGCGACCGTCTCCGAACTCGTCATCAACAAGAAGGCCTGGGACAGCCTGCCCAAGGACCTCCAGGCGATCGTGACCAGCGCGGCCGATGCCTGTAATGGCGTGAGCGAGGCCTGGTGCCAGAAGAACAACTCCGAAGCCTTCGAGGACCTCGTCAAGAACCAGGGTGTCATCGCGGCGCCGCTGCCTGACGCGGTCGTCGCTTCGCTGCGCGACATCACGGGGAAGGTGCTGGAAGAGGCGATCGCCAAGGACCCGGTGGCGAAGAAGGTCCATGACAGCTACTTCGCCTTCAAGGCGAAATACGAGCCTTGGACCGCTCTGTCGGAGGGCGTCTACCACAGCAAGGTCAGGCTCTGATGAGCCGGCTGGAACAGGCGGCGGCCCGTCTCGAGCGGGTCGTCGATGTCGGCGGTCGCCTCGGTGCGTGGTGCCTGTTTGCACTCGTCCTGGTGATGGCGGCCAATGTCCTGCTCCGCTACGGATTCTCGCTCGGCTCGGTCTGGGCGCAGGAACTGGAATGGCACCTCTTCGTGCCGATCTGCCTGCTCGGTATGTCCTTCGCGCTGCTGCATGGTGACCATGTCCGGGTCGACATCCTCTACGCACGCTTCGGCGAGCGCACCAAGGCTGTGATCGATCTCGGCTGCGCGCTCGCCTTCACCGCGCTGACCGGCATCATCATCTGGCTCAGTCTGCGCTATGTCGGGCAGTCCTATGCGCAGGGCGAAGGTTCGGCCAATCCGGGCGGTATTCCCTATCGCTGGGCGCTGAAGAGCCTGTTGCCGCTCGGCTTCGCCCTGCTGCTGCTCCAGATGCTTGCCGAAAGCCTGCGCCATCTAGCGCGACTGCGTCGCCTCGCTGCCTGAGCCGGCGATGACCGGCCATCCCTGGCACCCTATACCCTCCCGCCGTCTGGAAAGCCCTTCCCCGTGCCGATGAACGAGATCTACGCGATCGCGATGCTGGTCGCCTTTTTCGGCTTCCTCATGGTCGGTTTTCCGGTCGCTCTGACGCTGGCGCTGTCGGGTTTCGTCTTTGGCTATCTCGGCTTCGGCGCAGGCCTGTTCAATCTCTTGCCGAGCCGGATCTACGGCGTCGTCGCGGGCTATACGCTGCTCGCCATCCCGCTCTTCGTCTTCATGGGCGTGATGCTGGAAAAATCGCGGCTGGCCGAAGATTTGATGGAGGTGGTCGGCCATTTGGCCGGCAATACCCGAGGCGGGCTCGGCGTCGGCATCATCCTGGTCGGCATCGTCATGGGCGCGACGACCGGCATCGTCGGCGCCACCGTGGTCACGCTTGGGCTGCTGACCCTGCCGAGCCTGCTGAAGCGCGGCTATGACAGGGGCCTCGCCTGCGGCGTCATCTGTGCCTCGGGCACCTTGGGCCAGATCATTCCGCCGAGCCTGATCCTGATCCTGCTCGCCGACATCATGAACGAGTCGGTCGGCACGCTGTTCGCAGCCGCCGTGCTGCCGGGCCTCCTGCTGTCAGCCATCTACATCGCCTATCTCCTCGGGCTCGGGCTGGTGCGTCCGGACATGGTGCCGCCCGTGCCTCAGGCCGAGCGCGACGCCATGGGCCGGCGCGAATTGCTGACCAAGCTCCTGCGGGTGGCGCTCCCGCCGCTCGGGCTTGTCGGCTGCGTGCTCGGCTCGATCATCGGCGGCGTCGCCGCGCCGACGGAAGCCGCCTCCATGGGCGCGCTCGGTTCCCTGCTCGTCACGGCCATCGGCGGCCGCTTTTCGCTGAAGATCATCAGGGAGGCCGTCTACGATGCCACCAAGATCACCGCGCAGATGATGTTCATCCTGATCTGTGCCCAGATCTTCGCCATCGCCTTTCGCGGGCTGGGCGGCGAAAGGCTGGTCGAGGATCTGTTCGCGATCCTGCCGGGCGGGACCAGCGCCGATGTCTGGTTCATGCTGACGATCGTCTTCGTGCTCGGCTTCTTCATCGAGTGGATCGAGATCTGCTACATCGCCGTGCCGCTCTTCCTGCCGGTCTTCCAGAACGCGGGAACGGACCTGGTCTGGATCGCGGCGCTGATCTGCGTGATGCTGCAGACATCGTTCCTGACGCCGCCCTTCGGCTGGGCCCTGTTCTATCTGCGCGGCGTGGCGCCGACCGAGGTCAGCACCGCCGATATCTATCGCGGCGTCATTCCCTTCGTTGGGATGCAGATCCTGGCGGTGCTGATCGTCTTTCTGATTCCCGGTCTCGCGACGGGGCTGCCCAAGCTGATCGGCTGGTAAGGAGAGCGTGAGGACTTGCATGTCAGGCTCGCAGCCCCACATCCCGGAGCCGCCCTGGCGCAAGACCACGATGACCACGAACGCCGCTTCACCCGTCGCGACGCCTCCGCTCCAGATCGAGGCTTTCGCGCATGTCGATCACTGGATCTTCGACCTCGACAACACGCTCTATTCGCATGAGAGCCAGGTCTGGCCGCAGGTCAACCAGCGGATCACCCTGTTCCTGCAGGAGCTGTTCGGGCTCGACGGGCTCTCCTCCCACGCGCTGCGCAATTACTACTACCATCGCTATGGCACGACGCTGAACGGGCTGATGGCCGAGCACGGGGTGGAGCCGGACGATTTCCTCGACTTCGCCCATGATGTCGACCTCAGCCTGCTCGAGCCCGATCCGGCGCTCGGAGCGGCGATTGCGGCGCTGCCGGGGCGCAAGCTGATCCTGACCAACGGCTCCGTCGCTCATGCACGCAACGTCGCCGGCAAGCTCGGCATCATCGACCATTTCGAGGATGTCTTCGACATCGTCGCGGCCGGCTTCACGCCCAAGCCCGAACGCTCGACCTACGAGCTGTTCCTCGCCAAGCATGCCGTCGATCCCGGCCGCGCCGCGATGTTCGAGGACATCGAGAAGAACCTCCTTGTGCCGAGCGAACTCGGCATGAAGACCGTGCTGATCATCCCGCAGACGCCCGACCCTTTCCGCGAGGCCTGGGAGCAGGCGGCGGTCGAGGCCGGCCATGTCCACCATGTCACCTCCGATCTGACCGGCTTCCTGACACCGTTGGCGCGGGGCTGACGTTCCTGCCTCGCACGGAGAAAATCATTCTCCGAAGCGGTGGGCTCCGTCGTCTTTTTCTTTACCGATGCCGATGCCGATGTTAGGCGGGGTTCTGTAAAAAGAACGCTTCGGAGTTTTCGTCATGTCCAACAGAACCGAGCGGACGGTCGGGTTCCACCCCGAAACCCGTCTCGTCCATGCCGGCACGCTGCGTTCGCAGTTCGGTGAGACCTCCGAGGCCCTCTTCCTGACGCAGGGCCACGTCTATGACAGCGCCGAGCAGGCCGAGGCGCGCTTCCTGAACAAGGACCCGGGCTTCCAGTACGCCCGCTTCTCGAACCCGACCGTGGCGATGCTGGAAGCGCGCATGGCCGCCTTCGAGGGGGCGGAGGCCTGCCGCGCCACGGCCACCGGCATGGCCGCCGTGACCGCAGCGATCATGGGCCAGGTCCGGCAGGGCGATCATGTCGTCGCCTCGCGCGCCCTGTTCGGCTCCTGCCGCTATGTCGTCGAGGAGCATCTGCCGCGCTATGGCGTGACCTCGACGCTGGTCGACGGCACGGACATCGCCGCCTGGCGCGCGGCCGTCACGCCGCAGACGAAGGTCTTCTTTCTGGAAAGCCCCTCCAACCCGACGTTGGAGGTCATCGATATCGCCGCCGTTGCCGCGCTGGCCAAAGAGGTCGGCGCCACGCTCGTCGTCGACAACGTTTTCGCCACGCCGCTCTTCCAGCGCCCGCTGGAGCTCGGCGCCGATTGCGTCGTCTACTCGGCGACCAAGCACATCGACGGGCAGGGCCGCTGTCTCGGCGGGCTGATCCTCGCCTCGCAGGATTTCATCGAGACCCATGTCCAGACCTTCCTGCGCCAGACCGGCCCGGCGATCTCGCCCTTCAACGCCTGGGTGATGCTGAAGGCGCTGGAGACCCTGCCGCTGCGCGTGCGCCAGCAGGCCCGACACGCCGCAATCATTGCCGAATGGCTCGCCAGCCGTCCCGGCCTGTCGCGCGTCATCTTCCCGGGCGCGAAGAACCATCCCCAGGCCGAGATCATCGCCCGCCAGATGACGGGCCCCTCGACGCTGGTCGCCTTCGAGGTCGAGGGCGGCAAGGACGCCGCCTTCCGCTTCCTCAACGGGCTGAAACTGATCCGCATCTCCAACAATCTGGGCGACGCCAAGAGCCTGATCGTCCACCCGGCGACGACAACCCATCAGCGCTTCTCGCCCGAGATCCGGGCCAGCATGGGCATCTCCGAAGGCCTCATACGCCTCTCCGCCGGCCTGGAGCATGCCGACGATCTCGTCGCCGATCTGGAGCGGGCGCTCGCGGGGATATGAGCGTCGCAGGGAGTCGCGCCCCTCAAGCAGCTGGGCCGTCATTCCGGGCAAGCGAAGCGCAGTCCCGGAATCCATCGTAGAGCCGGCCGTCCTTCGATGGATTCCGGATCGGCGCCGCTGACGCGGCTTGTCCGGAATGACGCAGAGGTTCGGCACCAGGCTGTTCCATGATGGCCTTCGCTCCGCCCTCCTGCTAAAGCGGGGCCGAATTTCGTGAGGAAACCGAGGCCGTCATGCGTTCTGGCGAAGTGAAGCGCCGCACCAACGAGACCGACATCGCCGTCTCGCTCGTTCTCGACGGATCCGGCAAGGCCGAGATCGCCTCGGGCGTCGGCTTCTTCGACCACATGCTCGACCTCTTCGCCCGCCATTCCCTGATCGACCTGAAGGTCGCGGTGAAGGGCGATACCCATATCGACGACCACCATTCGGTCGAGGACACCGGCATCGCGCTGGGCGAAGCCCTGCGGCAGGCGCTCGGCGACAAGAAGGGCATCCGCCGCTATGCCGACATCCATCTCCCGATGGATGAGACGCTGACGCGCGTCGCCGTCGATGTCTCCGGCCGGCCCTTCCTGGTCTTCCGCACCCGCTTCGAGGCGCAGAAGATCGGCACCTTCGACACCGAGCTGGTGCGCGAGTTCTTCCAGGCCTTCGCGATGAACGCCGGCATCACCCTGCATGTCGAGACGCTCTATGGCGATAACGCCCATCACATCGCCGAGAGCTGCTTCAAGGGGCTGGCGCGGGCGCTGCGTCACGCGCTCGAGGTCGATCCGCGCGAGGGCGGCCGCGTGCCCTCGACCAAGGGCGCGCTCTGAGAGGATCGCAGCATGGCATTCTACACGGTGATGATTCCGCCGCCGGGCTCGGGCGGCGCGCGTGACGAGATCGAGCAGGCGCAGCTCCTGCCCGAGACCTTCGCCTGGCCCGCCTTCGTCTTCGGAGGCTTCTGGCTGCTCGGCAAGCGACTCTGGCTGGCCACGCTGCTCTATGTCCTGCTGTGGGGCGCGCTGCTTTATGCGAGCAGCCGGTTCGGCCTGACCAGCGGCGCCATGCTGATCGCCCACTGGACGATCGCGCTCTTTCTCGGTCTGGAGGGCCACAACCTTCTGGCCCGCAAGCTCGCGCGGCAGGGCTGGCGCCTGGCCGATGTGGTCGAGGCGCGCGATCTGTCCGAGGCCGAGCGGCGCTATTTCGAGCGGGCGCTGGCCGGAGAGACGGTGCCGCCGCGCATCGCCCCGGCGACGCCGCTGCGCAGCCAGCCGACGAGCCCCGTCCCCGTGATCGGGCTGTTTCCCGAGGCGCAGGGTCGATGAGCCAGTCGGTCGTCATCATCGACTACGGCTCGGGCAATCTGCACTCCGCCGCCAAGGCCTTCGAGCGTGCGGCGGCCGAATCCGGGATCGCCTCGACCATCGCCGTCACCAGCGACACCGATGCGGTCCGCGCGGCGGATCGGATCGTCCTGCCCGGCGTCGGCGCCTTCGCCGATTGCCGCCGCGGGCTCGATGCCGTGCCGGGCATGGTCGAGGTGCTGGAGGAGGTCGTGCGGGGCAAGGGGCGCCCTTTCCTCGGCATCTGTGTCGGCATGCAGCTGCTGGCCTCGCGCGGGCTCGAATACACCGTCACCGAAGGCCTCGGCTGGATCGAGGGCGATGTCTCGCTGATCGTGCCGCAGGGCGAGGGTCTCAAGATCCCGCATATGGGCTGGAACACGCTGGAGGCGCGCCACGCTCACCCGCTTCTGGACGGCATCGAGACCGGCCCGACCGGCCTGCACGCCTATTTCGTCCACTCCTACGCTCTGGCGGCGGCCCATGCCGAGGAGGTGATCGCCGTCACCGACCATGGCGGGCCCGTCACGGCCATGGTCGGGCGCGACAATATCGCCGGCACCCAGTTCCACCCGGAGAAGAGCCAGACGCTCGGGCTTCGGCTGCTCGCCAACTTCCTGAGGTGGAAGCCGTGATCCTCTTTCCCGCCATCGACCTCAAGAACGGCCAGTGCGTGCGCCTGAAACAGGGCGACATGGACCAGGCGACGGTCTTCAACGACGATCCGGCTGCACAGGGCGCCGCCTTCGAGTCGCAGGGTTTCCGCTGGCTCCATGTCGTCGATCTCGACGGTGCCTTCGCCGGCAAGCCGATGAATGCGGCGGCGGTCGAGGCCATTCTGGCGCGGGTCGCCTTCCCGGTGCAGCTCGGCGGCGGCATCCGCGACATGAAGACCGTCGAGGGCTGGCTTTCCAAGGGGATCCGCCGCGTCATCATTGGCACCGCTGCGGTGCGCGATCCCGGTTTCGTCCGCGAGGCGGCGAAGGCCTTTCCGGGGCAGGTCGCGGTCGGCATCGATGCGCGCGACGGATATGTTGCCGTCGAAGGCTGGGCCGAGACCTCGACGCTGGCGGCCGCCGATCTCGGGCGGCGCTTCGAGGATGCCGGCGTGGCGGCGATCGTCTACACCGACATCGCCCGCGATGGCATGCTCCAGGGCATCAACTGGGACGGCACCATCGCCTTGGCGAAGGCGCTGACCATCCCCGTCATTGCGTCCGGCGGATTGGCCTCCATGGCCGATATCGAGCGGATGATGGCGCCGGATGCCGCGATCCTGGAAGGGGCCATCACCGGCCGCGCGCTCTATGACGGCCGCATCGACCCGGCCGCCGCGCTGGAGCGGCTGGCGCGCGCCGCCTGAGCGCAGCCGCCGTCAGAGCATCGGCAGCGAGGACGGCTTCCGCCCCAGCGGAAAGGCTGCGTCGATCCGCGCGAGGTCGCCCTCCGTCAGCCTGAGCCGCAGCGCGCCGGCATTGTCCTCGACATGGGCTTGCGTCCCGGCCTTCGGGATCGCGAAGACGCTCGGGCGCCGTGTCAGGAAGGCGAGCGCGACCTGCCGCGGGCTCGCGCCATGCGCGCTGGCGATCTCGCCGAGGACCTGGCCGCCCGGGCTGCCGGTGGTCGGGAAACCGTCATGCCCGAACGGGCTGTAGGCGGTCACGGCGACACCGTTGCGCTCGCACCAGGGGATGACAGCATGCTCAATCGCGCGCTCGCGCAGATGGTAGAGTACCTGGTTGCAGGCGATCTTGCCGGGCCCCGCCACCGCCAGCGCCTCGTCGAGATCGTCCTCGTCGAAATTGCTGACGCCCCAGGACAGGATCTTGCCCTGCGCCTTGAGGTCTTCGAAGGCGGCGAAGGTCTCCGCCAGCGGGTGCGGCCCGCGCCAATGCAGCAGATAGCAATCCAGCCGGTCGGTCTTGAGATGGCGAAGCGAGCGCTCGCAAGCGGCGCGCACGCCCGCCTTCGAGGCGTTGTGCGGCAGCACCTTCGAGACGAGAAAGACCTCCTCGCGCCATCCGGCGATGGCCTCGCCGATGATCGCCTCCGAGCGCCCGTCGCCATACATCTCGGCCGTGTCGAGATGCGTCAGGCCGAGATCGAGCCCGCGCCGTAGCGCCGCGACGGCTTCGGCCCGGTCGCCCCGCTCGATGTACCAGCTGCCCTGGCCGATGGCGGGCACTTCGCGGCCAGTTGATCCGAACGGTGTCATCACGGTCTTCCTTTTCCCAGCAAGAGCCTATGCTGGCGCTGGCCAAAATGTAGGAACATTGCTACAATCGCCATGGCGATGAGGGATGTTCGGGAGGCTAGCATGCCAACGACGTTGTCCAGCCGAGAGTTCAATCACGACACGGGTCGGGCCAAGAAGGCCGCCCAAGACGGACCCGTATTCATCACGGATCGGGGCCGACCTTCTCACGTGCTGCTGTCGATCGAGGATTACCGCAAGCTCTCGTCGAAGGGGATGACACTGGCCGAAGCGATTGCCGATCCGAGGCCTGAAGCGGATTTCGAATTCGATCCCCCGAGGCTACGCGGGTTCAGCTTCAAGCCGGCTGATTTCGAGTGATGTTCCTGCTCGACACCAATGTGATCTCGGAATTGCGTCGCAAGAACCGGTTCGATGCAAACGTCTACGCGTGGTCGCAAGCCGTTCCCCTCGAAAGCCTCTATGTGTCGGTCGTCACGGTGATGGAGATCGAACAGGGAATTCTCCTCGTGGGGCGCCATGATCGTCGGCAGGCCAATTCTCTCCGATCATGGATGACTGAACAGTTCCTGCCCCGGTTCGAGGCGCGAGTGCTGGCCTTCGATACCGTTGTCGCTTTGCGCTGTGCTGCAATGCACGTGCCCGATCCGAAGCCGGATCGAGACAGCATGATAGCGGCGACGGCATCCGTTCATGGTCTGACGGTTGCAACGCGAAACGTCAGGGATTTTGAAGCCTGCGGCGTACCCGTCTTCAACCCGTGGCTGTACGCGCCATGAGGCGCGATCACGCCGGCAGCGTTCCGTTCGCCGACAGCACCTCGCCCGCGAGATAGAGCGAGCCGCAGATCAGGATGCGCGGCGGGGCCGACCAGTCGCGCGCGGCGATCTCGCGCAGCGCCTGCTCGACCGAGCCCGCGACCTCGGCGGTGAGACCAGCCGCGCGGGCGAGCTCCGCCACCTCCTCGGCCGGACGGGCGGCGAGCTGGTTCTGCATCGGGACGGCAAACAGCAGCTGCGCCAGCCCCTTGAAATGGCCGAGCGTTGCGCCCGCATCCTTGGTCGAGAGCAGGCCGGCGATCATCACCAGCGGCGCCGGATTGCGGTCGGCGAGATCGGCCATGGCCTGGGCCAGCACGCGGCCGCCATCGGGGTTGTGGCCGCCATCGAGCCAGAGTTCGGCCCGGCCCGGCACCAGTTCCGCGAGCTTGCCGCGCGCGATGCGCTGCAGCCGCGCCGGCCAGTCGGCATTGAGCATGCCTTGCTCGAAGGCGGAGCTCGGCAGGCCGCCATAGCCGGCCGCGCGCAGGGCGGCGATCGCGGTCCCGGCATTGACGTGCTGGTGGCGGCCCGCGAGCTTCGGCAGCGGCAGGTCGAGCAGCCCGTCGCCATCCTCATAGACCAGCCGGCCGCCGGCCTCGTGGACCGAGAAGTCCTGCGCGCCGATCAGGATTTTGGACGCGCCGACCCGCTCGGCGGTCGCTTCGAGAACCGCCGTCGGCTCGGGTTCCTGCGGGGCGATGACGGCGGGCGCGCCGCGCTTGAAGATGCCGGCCTTCTCGCCCGCGATCTTGGTGACGGTGTCGCCGAGATATTCGGCATGATCGAGCGAGACCGGCGTCACCACCGTACAGGCAGGGTTGGCGATGACATTGGTAGCATCGAAGCGCCCGCCGAGGCCGACCTCGAGCAGAACCACATCCGCCTCATGCTCGGCGAACAGGAGCAGCGCGACGGCGGTCGTGATCTCGAAGAAGGTGATCGCATCCCCGGCATTGGCCCGCTCGCAGCGCTCCAGCGCCTCGACCAGGACCGTCTCGTCGACGAAACGGCCGCCGCCGGGCGCTCCCAGCCGGATGCGCTCGTGGAAGCGCACGAGATGCGGGGAGGTGTAGACATGGACGGAGAGCCCCGCCGCCTCCAGGATCGCCCGCATGAACGCGATGGTCGATCCCTTGCCGTTGGTACCGGCGACATGGATGACCGGCGGCAGGCGCTTCTGTGGGTCGCCGAGCCGCTCTAGAAGCGTCAGGATGCGCCCGAGCGAGAGGTCGATCAGCTTCGGGTGCAGCGCCAGCAGGCGCGCCAGAACCGTATCGGACGACCCCATGATGCCGAACGCCGACTCAGACGGCTTCGGCGACCGGCGCGGCGGGCACCGCAGGCTTGGCGTCCTGGCCCGCCGCCGGCTGCTTCGTCAGCAGGCGGCCGAGGCGGGCGAGCGTCTCCGGCAGATCGTGGCGGTGGACCACCATGTCGACCATGCCGTGATCCTTGAGATATTCCGCGCGCTGGAAGCCCTCGGGCAGCTTCTCGCGGATCGTCTGCTCGATCACGCGCGGCCCGGCGAAGCCGATCAGGGCGCCAGGCTCGGCGATGTGGATGTCGCCCAGCATCGCGTAGGAGGCGGTGACGCCGCCGGTGGTCGGGTTGGTCAGCACGACGATATAGGGCAGGCCGGCCTTGCGCAGCATCCGCACTGCGACGGTGGTCCGCGGCAGCTGCATCAGGGACAGGATGCCCTCCTGCATGCGCGCCCCGCCCGAGGCGGCGAAGACGACATAAGGCGTCTTCTTCTCGATCGCGGTCTGCGCGCCCTTGATGAAGGCTTCGCCCGCCGCCATGCCGAGCGAGCCGCCCATGAAATGGAAGTCCTGCACCGCGATGGTCAGGGCGAAGCCCTTGACCCGGCCATAGCCGACCTTGAAGGCATCGTTCGCACCGGTCTTGGCGCGGGCATCCTTCAGCCGGTCGATATAGCGCTTCTCGTCGCGGAACTTCAGCGGGTCGGCGGCGACCTCGGGCAGCGGCACGTCGAGCCACTTGCCCTCGTCGAAGGTCATCTTCAGCCGGTCCTGCGCGGTGACGCGCATATGGTGGTCCGAGCCGGGAATGACGAAGCCATTGGCCTCGACATCCTTATGAAACACCATCTGCCCGGAATCCGGGCATTTGATCCAGAGATTCTCCGGGCTCTCGCGCTTGAACAGCGTCTTGATGCGTGGCCGGACGACTTCGGAAATCCAGTTCATGGATCGACCCTTGCGGTTCTGGCGCGGAGGACGGGCGAGGCCGGGGGCCTCAGGCCGCCGCCTTCGCGGCCGAGCGGATGCCCGCCGCCAGTTCGGAGACCAGCGAGGTGACAGCCGAAACCGTCTTTTCCGTGGCCTTGCCCTCGGCGTCGAGCGAGAGGCGCACGCGCTCGACCAGCGCCGACCCGACGACGACGCCGTCGGCGCCCCGCGCGATGGTCTCGGCGTCCTGCGCCGTCTTCACGCCGAAGCCGACGGCGACGGGCAGATCGGTATGGCGCTTGATCCGCGCCACCGCATCGCCGACCGCGTCGTAATTGGTGATGGCGCCGCCGGTCACGCCGGTCATCGAGACGTAGTAGACGAAGCCCGAGGTGTTCTGCAGCACCTTGGGCAGGCGCCGGTCGTCGGTCGTCGGCGTCGCCAGGCGGATGAAGCTCACGCCCGCCGCCAGCGCCGGCAGGCAGAGCTCGCTGTCTTCCTCCGGCGGCAGATCGACGACGATGAGACCGTCGACGCCCGCTTCCCGCGCATCCTGCAGGAAGCGCTCGACGCCGTAGACATAGATCGGGTTGTAGTAGCCCATCAGCACGATCGGCGTGTCGTGCCCGGCGCCCCGGAATTCCGCGACCATCGCCAGCGTCTTCTTCAGCGTCTGCCCCGCCTTCAGCGCGCGCTGCCCGGCGAGCTGGACGGGGATGCCGTCGGCCATCGGGTCGGTGAAGGGCACGCCGAGCTCGATGATGTCGGCGCCGGCCGCGGGCAGGGCGGTCAGGATCGCGGCCGAGGTGGCGAGGTCGGGGTCGCCGGCGGTGACGAAGGTCACGAGCGCGGCGCGGCCCTCGGCAGCGCAGGCCTGGAAACGGGCCTGGATGCGAGCCTGGCCGGTGGCGGTCTGGATATCGGTCATGGCCCGAGCGGTTAGCATGGCGCGCGCGCACTGGCGAGAGGCTTGCGCAGGGGCGCTTGCGTACGCGGCGCGCGTGGGTCACATCCGGCCTCCATGCGCGCCTTCGACACGCCCCTCCCGATCGACGCCGTGCTCGGCGATCTTGCGGCCGCCCTGCGCAACCGGTCCAATGCCGTCCTCGTCGCGCCGCCGGGCGCCGGCAAGACCACGCGCGTGCCGCTCGCTTTGCTCGACGAGCCCTGGGTGCAGGGCGGCAAGCTGATCGTGCTGGAGCCGCGCCGGCTGGCGGCGCGCGGCGCGGCCTCTCGCATGGCGCAGACGCTGGGCGAGCGCGTCGGCGAGACGGTCGGCCTGCGTGTCCGGTTGGGATCCAAGATCGGCCCCAAGACGCGCATCGAAGTGGTCACCGAAGGCGTTTTCGCGCGGATGATCCTCGACGATCCGGCGCTGGACGGTGTTGCCGCCGTGCTCTTCGACGAGTTTCACGAGCGTTCGCTCGATGCCGATTTCGGGCTGGCGCTCGCGCTGGATGCGCAGGGAGGCCTGCGCGAGGATCTGCGCATTCTGGTGATGTCGGCGACGCTGGACGGCGCGCGCGTCGCCGGGTTGCTCGGCGAGGCGCCGGTGATCGAGAGCCAGGGCCGCGCCTTCCCGGTCGAGACCCGCTATCTCGGCCGCGACCCGCTGAAACGGATCGAGGATCAGGTCGCGGATGCGGTGCTGCTGGCGCTGAACGAGCAGCCCGGCTCGCAGCTCGTCTTCCTGCCCGGCCAGGGCGAGATCAGGCGGGTCGAGGAACGGCTGCGCGAGCGCATTCGCGACAGGGATGTCGAGATCGCGCCGCTCTATGGCGCGCTCGACCAGGCCGAGCAGGACCGCGCCGTGCTGCCGGCGCCGCCTGGCCGTCGCAAGGTCGTGCTCGCCACCGCCATCGCCGAAACCTCGCTGACGATCGAGGGCGTCAGGGTGGTGATCGATTCAGGGCTCGCCCGCGTGCCAGTCTACGAGCCCGATCTCGGCGTGACGCGTCTCGAGACCCGCCGTGCCAGCCGCGCCGCCAGCGACCAGCGCCGTGGCCGCGCCGGGCGCACCGAGCCGGGCATCTGCTACCGGCTCTGGGAAGAGGCTGGCAACGGCGCGCTCGAAGCCTTTGCCCGCCCCGAGATTCTCTCGGCGGACCTCGCCCCGCTGCTGCTCGACTGTGCCGCCTGGGGCGTGTCGGACCCCGCCAGCCTCGCCTTCCTCGATCCGCCCCCGGCGCCGGCCCTGAAGGAGGCGCGCAGCCTTCTGAACAGCATCGGCGCGCTCGATGACGATGGCCGCATCACGCCGGAAGGTCGCTCCCTCCAGACCCTGCCGCTGCCGCCGCGGCTCGCCCGCATGGTCGTGGTCGCGGCGCGCTACGGACAGGCTGGTCCGGCCGCCCAGCTCGCCGCGCTTCTGGTCGAGCGCGGACTGGGGGGTGACGCGATCGACCTGTCGGAGCGGCTCGACCGGCTGGAACGCGAGAGAGGTGGCCGCGCCGCCGATATGCGCCGCCTCGCCGAGGGCTGGGCCCGCGCCGCGGAGCGGGCCGCAGGCCCGTCCAGACCCCGCGATGCCCTCTCGGTCGGGCTTCTCCTCGCCTTCGCCTATCCCGAGCGCATCGCCAAGGCACGCAGCGCCGGTTCAGGGCAATATCTCCTCGCCAATGGCCGCGGCGCAACGCTGGAGGCGTCCCAGCGGCTCGCCCGCGAGACCCATCTTGTGATCGCGGAGATGACCGGCGCGGCCCAGCAGGCGCGCATCCTCTCGGCTGCGTCCTTTACCGAGGCCGACATCGCCTGGCTGGTCGCCGAGGGATTCTCGCCCTTCGCGATCGAGGACCGCAGCGAGACGAGCTTCGACCGGACCGCCCGTGCGCTGCGCGTGCGGGCGGTGCGGCGCTATGGCGCCCTCAGCCTCGCCGAGCGGCCGCTGCCGGCCGAGCCGACACTGGCGAACGCGACCGTTCTGGCGGAGGGCATCGCCGCGCTCGGCATCGGCCTGCTGCCGTGGACGAAGGCGCAGCGGCAGTTGCGCGAGCGCGTCGGGTTTCTGCGGCGGGCCGCGCTGGAGGCCGGTGCGACGGAGGCCTGGCCGGACCTGTCGGACGAAGGGCTGGCGGCTGATGCTGCGCTATGGCTCGCGCCGCATCTCGTCGGCCGGGCATCGTTGGCGGCCATCGAGCCTGGCGATCTCGACGGGGCGCTAAGCGAGCTGCTGCCCTGGGAGCTGAAGCGACGGCTTGACGCCGAGGCGCCAACGCATTTCACCGCGCCCACCGGCTCCAGCCTCGCGGTCGACTACGGCGCCGAGGCCGGCCCGACGATCTCGGTGCGCGTGCAGGAACTGTTCGGGTTGTCGAAGCATCCGGCGCTGGCCGGCGGGCGGGTGCCGCTGGTGCTGGAACTGCTCTCGCCCGGCCACAAGCCGGTCCAGATCACCCGCGACCTGCCGGGCTTCTGGCGCGGGTCCTGGGCGGCCGTGAAATCGGAGATGAAAGGCCGCTACCCCCGCCATCCCTGGCCGGACGATCCCGCAGCCGCCCCGCCCACGACCCGGGCCAAGCCGCGCGGGACGTGAGAGATTGGCCGTCATTCTCGGGCGGAGCGAAGCGCAGACCCGAGAATCTCGCGAAGGAAGGGCGCCGGTCGGAGAGATGCTCGGGTCAAGCCCGAGCATGACGGCCTGAGGCCTCTCAATTCCCCATCCGGTCGCGCCATTGCCGCTCGCCGGCGAGGCAGCTGGCGTTGCTGCCGGTCGATTGCGCTTTCTGCACCACCGCCTCGCCCTCGCGCGGCATTTCGGCGATTTCGCGGATCAGTTTCGTGCGCGTCGCGTCGACGAACTGGGTGCGCTCGCGGATCGGGATGACGAAGGCGCCCGGCCCGGTGACGACGCAGTCCTTGTAGTAGACGTCGAGATTGTCGATGTCGAAATAGCTCGCCTGCTTCAGCATCACCGGCAGCCCGTTGATGCTGATGCCTTTTGCGGCGGCCTCGTCGCGCGCGACCGTCACGGGCCGTCCGTCATTGTTGGCCCCGTCGCCGGAGATATCGATCACCTTGCGCATCGGCGTGACATTGGCCTGCTCGAGCAGCTGCACGGCCGTGTCGATCGCCGCCGAGATCGAGGTGCGCCGCCCCCGCCGCGTCTGCGCCTCGCCGAGTTCTTCCGCGAAGGCGATGGCCGAGGCGGGCGTGTCGATGATCGTCCAGGGTTTGACGACATGCTGGAAATGCCCGCCCGCCCATTCGAAATAGGTCACGGCGATCTTGCCGATCGCACCCTTGGCGATGGCGTCGTGCAGCGGTTTGGACCGGAAGGCCTCGATATAGCCGTTGCGCTGCAGCGCGAGCTCGTCGAGATCCATCGAGAAGGAGACATCGACCGCCAGCACCAGCGCGACATCGACCTCTTCGGGCGGGCCGGCGGCCGGCTGGGCACGGGCGGCGGCGGAAAACCATCCCGCGGCCGCCAGACTCAAGAGACCGTACAGCCAACGCCGCATCGCCACCTCCGTCATCCCATCGTGACGAAACTGTGCGCCTGCTTTTGATTCTGTCCAAGCCCCAAAACCGGGCGGTCACCGCTCCGTGAGAATACGTTCCGGTTGTGCGGACCGCCGCCGATCGACGATCGCGATCGCGGCCGCCAGCGCTTCCTCGATCGTCAGCGCCGAGGTGTCGAGGATGACGGCATCGTCGGCGGCTTTCAGCGGCGCATCGCTGCGGCCCGAATCGCGCGCGTCGCGCCGGCGGATATCGGCGAGGATGTTGTCGAAGGTGGCCTCTTCGCCGCGGCCGGCGAGTTCCTTGTGGCGTCGCGCCGCGCGCACCTCGGGCGTGGCGGTGACGAAGAGCTTGGCCCGCGCCTGCGGGCAGATCACCGTGCCGATGTCGCGCCCGTCGAGCACGGCGCCACCGGGCTGCCCGGCAAAGCGCCGCTGCCGCTCGATCAGCCCGCTGCGCACGGCCGGCATCGCGGCGACCACGGAGGCGGCCTCGCCGATCTCGCGGCCGCGCAGCGTGTCCTCGTCGAAGGCGCCCTGATCGAAGCGGGAAACGATCTCGCCGGCCGCCGCCGCGTCGCGGATGTCGTGACCGGCCTCGAGCATGGCGCGCGCCACCATCCGGTAGAGCAGCCCGGTGTCGAGATAGGGCAGGCCGTAATGTGCCGAGAGCCGGCGCGCCAGCGTGCCCTTGCCGGAGGCGGCGGGCCCATCGACCGCGATGACGAGCCCGGCGGGGGAAGCGCTCATCCGATCTCGCCCCCGAGCCCGTTCATGAGGGCGACGAAGCTCGGGAAGCTCGTCGCGATCATGGCGCCGTCATCGACCTGCATGGGCTTGTCCGTCGCCAGCCCCATGACGAGGAAGCTCATGGCGATGCGGTGATCGAGATGGGTGGCGACGGTGCCGCCGCCCGCAACGGAGCCGCCCGAGCCCTCGACGACCAGATCGTCGCCCTCGATCGCGCAGGTCACGCCCGCCGCCTTCAGCCCGGCTTCGACCGCCGCGAGGCGGTCCGATTCCTTGACCCGCAGCTCCTGCAGGCCACGCATCCGCGTGGTCCCGGTCGCGAAGGAGGCGGCCACCGCCAGCACCGGATACTCGTCGATCATCGAGGGCGCCCGCTCTGGCGGCACGGTCACGCCCTTCAGCGATCCGGCGCGGACCCGCAGCGTCGCCACCGCCTCGCCGCCCTCATTGGCTTCGCTCTCGATCGTGATGTCGGCGCCCATTTCGCGCAGCGTGGTCAGAAGTCCCGAGCGCAGCGGGTTGGTCATCACGCTCTCGATCAGCACGTCCGAGCCCGGCACGATCAGCGCCGCGACCAGCGGGAAGGCCGCGGAGGAAGGGTCGGCCGGCACCACGATCGGCGCCGCCTGCAGCTCCGGCTGGCCCTTCAGCACGATTCGCCGGCCATGCTCGCCCTCGGGCGAGACCGTCACCTGCGCGCCGAAATGGGTCAGCATCTTCTCGGTGTGATCGCGCGTCGCTTCCGTCTCGATCACCGTCGTCTCGCCCGGCGCGGCGAGGCCGGCGAGCAGCACGGCGGATTTGATCTGCGCCGAGGCGACCGGCGTCCGATAGACGATCGGCAGCGCCTCCTTCGGCCCGCGCAGCGTCAGCGGCACGCGCCCGCCCTCTTCCTGCGAGACGATGACCGTGCCCATCTGCTCGAGCGGATCGAGGATGCGGCGCATCGGCCGCTTCCGCAGCGAGGCGTCGCCGTCGAAGGTCGTGGTGATCGGGTGCGAGCCGCAGACACCCATCATAAGCCGGGAGCCCGTACCGGCATTGCCGAAATCCAGCGTGCCGGCCGGCTCGCGCAGCCCGCCGACGCCGACGCCGCGCACGCGCCAGGAGCCCGGCCCGTCATGATGGACGGTGGCGCCCAGCGCCCGCGCCGCCGCGGCGGTGCGCATCACATCCTCGCCCTCGAGCAGCCCGGTCACCGTCGTCTCGCCGATCGCGAGCAGGCCGAAGATCATCGCGCGGTGGGAAATCGACTTGTCGCCTGGAACGCGGACGCGGCCGCGCAGCGGGCCGCCGCGGCGGGCGGTGACGGGAACGGGGGTGTGAGAATGGGCCACGGGCGTGTTCTTCTGCAGGCTGGTCGATCGGGCAGGGCGTGGCCTAGCATGCCTGTCCGGCAGGCGTCACGTCCGGGACGGGCAGCCTTGTGCTGCCGGCTGCGGCACCGTTCCTGCACCTCGGGAACGAATCAGCATTTGACAGGGCGGGCCACCCCGACTAACGGACGCGCCTGCTTTTCAGAACATGAATGATTGAAGGTCCGACGCAGTGGCGAAACCGGAACTTGGCACCAAGCGCGTTTGCCCGACGACGGGGCGCAAATTCTACGACCTGAACAAGGACCCGATCGTCTCGCCTTACACGGGACAGTCCTATCCGCGCTCGATGTTCGAGCCGCAGGCCAAGGCGGCAGCCGCCGCGGCCAAGCCCGACGAGGACGAGGATGAGGTCGAGGCCGCCGACAGCGCGGTCGAGCTTGTCTCGCTCGACGAGGCCGACGCCGAGGCGACCGAGAAGGACGCCGTCGTCACCAGCGAGGACGACATCGAGGTCGAGGACGACGTCGCGCCCGATGACGACACCTTCCTGGAAGAGGACGAGGAAGGCGACGACGACGTCGCCGACCTGATCGATGGCGACATCGAGGGCGACGAGGACGTCTGAACCCCTCCCGCCGGGGCGGCGAAAAAGAATGACGATCGAGCGACAATCGGTGCTTGAGTCTTCCTCCGCTCCCGCCTATAGAGCGCTTCGCCGCTGACGCGGCGCCCGGTTCCGGGATCGTCCGAGGCGAAAGCCCGGTGCTCCTGAACCGAACAAGACCCCGGCCGACCCCCATGTCCGCCGGCTGAGAGTGGGGCCATAGCTCAGTTGGGAGAGCGCTTGAATGGCATTCAAGAGGTCGGCGGTTCGATTCCGCCTGGCTCCACCATCTCCCCTCTCAGAGTTCCGATCCTGACCACCACCGCGCCGATCGGATGCGATCGCATGTCCGGTCGCTTCTCTCTCGGTCGTCCGACATCCCTCGATTTGGCCGCTTGAGCTCCGTCCTTGGCTCCTTGCGGCGAATCGCTGGCCGGGATCGCCGCCCCGACGGCCTTTGGGAGGGGAAGGTCGGGGCGGCGGGGTGTTCAGCCGCGATGCGAGCGACCTCTCCTTAATCGCGCGAGCCCCCCTCCGGGTTCATCCGTCTCGTTGACAACCGACCGGATCAGGCGGCCGCGGCGAGGCCGACCTCGAACGGCGCGATGGCGACCGTCCCGGCCCTGACCGTCACCAGTGCGCTGCCGGCCAGCGGCTGCCAGCATTCGCGCGCCGCATCGACCGGCTCCGACGCGACCACGACGCTGTCGGGCCGCTGGCAGACATAAAGGCTCGGCGGTTTGCCGTCGGAAGCCCAGCGCACGGCATGGATCGTCTCGCCGTCGGACAGGGCGGCGGCGCAGCGCAGCGGCTCGGACGTGCCCGCCTGCTGCATCAGCGCCAGCGCGTCGCCGAGCGCTGCCGCCAATGCGGCGCCCGGCGCCATACCGGCCTCGATGCGCGCCAAAACCAGCAGGAACAACGCCTCCGAATCGGTCGTCCCAACCCGCGCCGCATAGAGCGAATCGGGGATCAGCCCCTCGAGGCGGCGGCGGATCAGCCCATAGCCGCCGATCTGGCCGTTGTGCATGAAGAGATGCCGGCCATGGGCGAAGGGATGGCAGTTCGCCCGCGTTGTGGCGGTGCCGGTCGCGGCGCGCACATGGGCGAAGAAGAGCGGGGAGCGGACCTGGCGCGCGATCGAGAGCAGGTTCTCGTCGGACCAGGCCGGGCGCACCTCGCGATACTGGCCGGGCTCGGGCCGGTCGCCATACCAGCCGACGCCGAAACCGTCGCCATTCGTACCGGTCTTGGCCTCGGTCGCATGGAGCGACTGGTGGATCAGCGAATGGCACGGCGCCGCGACGAGATCCTCGAGGAAGACCGGGGCGCCGGAATAGGCCAGGAAGCGACACATGGGAGGGTCCGAATCGCGGGCGGCCAGCGCCGCATGCAGAAGATTATTCTCTCGAATCGCCAGGCAGGCAAACCCCGATCCGCCACTTTCGGCCCGGTTGCGGGGGGCATGACCATCGTATAACCGTGCCGGAACCAATGGCGACGGCATGAGACGAGCGGGGCGGGGGATGGCCAAGAACACCGGTCTGGCGGGACTCGCCGCTGCTATCCTGCTTTGCCTGCCCGCCGGCCCGGCCCTTGCCGCCACCGGCATCGACGGCGCTTCGATGGGGGTGCTCTGGGCGCTGCCCTTCGCCGGGATGCTGCTGTCGATCGCGCTCGGCCCGATCCTGTTCCCGCATTTCTGGGAGCTGAACTACGGCAAATTCGCAACTTTCTGGGCGGCGCTGGTGCTGATCCCGCTGGTTGCGTTGCGCGGCTTCGAACCGGCGCTGGGGGCGCTGGCCCACACCGCGCTGCTCGAATACATCCCCTTCATCATCCTGCTCTTCGCCCTGTTCACGATCGCCGGCGGCATCCTGATCATGGGTAACCTGCACGGCAACCCGGCCACGAACACTGCTCTGCTGGCGATCGGCACGCTGATGGCGAGCTTCGTCGGCACGACGGGCGCCTCGATCATCATGATCCGGCCCGTTCTGCGCGCCAATGACAGCCGCCGCCACAACGTCCATGTCGTGGTCTTCTTCATCTTCCTCGTCTCGAACATCGGCGGCTCGCTGACGCCGCTCGGCGACCCGCCGCTCTTCCTCGGCTTCCTGCGCGGTGTGAGCTTCTTCTGGACCACGACCCATCTGCTGCCCGAGACCCTGCTCGCCGTCGCGATCCTGCTGGCGCTGTTCTACGCGCTCGACAGCTGGTTCTATCGCCGCGAAGAAGGCATGCCCCCGCTGAAGGACCCCACGCCCGACCGCGACATCAAGCTCTATGGCAAGGTCAACTTCATCCTGCTCGGTGGCGTCATCGCCGCGATCCTGATGTCGGCGAGCTGGAAGCCGGGCATCGTCTTCGACATTCTCGGCTCGAAGGTCGAGCTTCAGAATGTCGTGCGGGATATCGTGCTTCTGGCCCTGGCAGCCCTTTCGCTGAAACTGACGCCAAACCCTGTGCGGGCCGGCAACGAGTTCACCTGGGGGCCGATCAAGGAGGTCGCGAAGCTCTTCGCCGGCATCTTCGTCTGCATCATTCCGGTGCTGGCCATGCTCCAGGCGGGCCGGGACGGCGCCTTTTCGGGCCTGGTCTCACTCGTCACCAATCCCGACGGCAGTCACAACACGGTCGCCTATTTCTGGCTGACGGGCATCCTGTCCTCCTTCCTCGACAACGCTCCGACCTATCTCGTCTTCTTCGAGCTCGCGGGCGGCAATCCGCAGGTCCTGATGACCACGGGGGCGCTGACGCTGGCGGCGGTTTCGGCGGGGGCGGTCTTCATGGGCGCCAACACCTATATCGGCAACGCGCCCAACTTCATGGTCTACGCTATCGCCAAGGACCGGAAGGTGAAGATGCCGAGCTTCTTCGGCTACATGGCCTGGTCGGGCGCGATCCTGATCCCGATCTTCATCCTCCAGACGGTCATCTTCTTCCGCTGAGCGGTTGGAACGAAAACGCCCGCCGGTCCGGACCGGCGGGCGTTTTACGTCTGGGGTGACCGCGCTCTGCAGCGCCGCAACGCCTCAGCTCGCGACCTTGAGCCCCTTGCGCGCCACGCTGGCGCTGGCGTCGCGGCGGCTCTTCGCGGCCTCCATGTCGAGCGTCAGCATGAAATCGGCGATGCGCGGGGCGATCTCCGAGCGGAAGCGCGAGCCATTGAAGACGCCATAATGGCCGACGCCCATCTGGAGATAATGCACGCGCTTGTCGTCGGGAATGTTGGGGCAGAGATCATGCGCGGCCTGCGTCTGTCCGACGCCGGAGATGTCGTCCTTCTCGCCTTCGACCGTCATCAGCGCGACGCGGCGGATCGCTGTGCAATCCACCGGCTTGTCGCGGTGCTTCATCGTGCCCTTGGGCAGGGCATGCTCGACGAAGACGGTCTCGACGGTCTGGAGATAGAACTCCGCCGTCAGATCCATCACGGCCATGTACTCGTCGTAGAAGTCGCGATGCTTCTCCGCGGAATCACCGTCCCCGGCGATCAGGTGCTTGTACATCTCGTAATGGGCGCTGACATGCCGGTCGATGTTCATCGCCATGAAGCCCGAAAGCTGCATGAAGCCAGGATAGACGTCGCGGAAGGTCCCGGGGTGCGGGAAGGGCACCTTGGTGATGCAGTTGCGGCGGAACCAGTCGGTGCCGCGCTCCATCGCCAGGCAGTTCACCGCGGTCGGCGAGCGGCGGGTGTCGATCGGCCCACCCATCAGCGTCATCGAGCGCGGCGCGCAGGCGTCGCCCTCGGCCTCCATCCGCGCGGCGGCGGCCAGCACCGGCACCGAAGGCTGGCAGACGGCCATGACATGCGTCTCCGGCCCGAGCATCTGCAGCATGGCGATGACGTAGTCGATATAGTCGTCGAGATCGAAGCGGCCCGCCATCAGCGGCACCAGCCGGGCATCGACCCAATCGGTAATGTAGACCTCGTGCCCGGGCAGGAAGGCCTCGACCGTGCCGCGCAGCAGCGTGGCGTAGTGGCCCGACATCGGGGCGACGATCAGGACCTTCGGCTGCGGCTTCCGCCGGCCTTCGATGCGGCGGTCGAAATAGACCATGCGGCAGAAGGGCCGCTCCCAAACCACCCGCTCCTCGACGGCGACCTTGACGCCGTTGATCGTGGTCTCCGGCAAGCCGAAGGCAGGCTTGCCGTAGCGGCGGGTCGTTCGTTCGAACAATTCGCAGGAGGCGGCGATGGTGCGCCCCATCGGCGTGTAGGTCAGCGGGTTGGCCGGATTGCGGAAGGCCAGATGCATCGCATCCGAGAAGCCTCGCGCCGGTGCGAGCATCATGTGAGCCGCTTCATAGGCATGGTAGGCGAACGACATGGCGGCCCCATACATACAACTGGTCCTTCCGGCGGCGCAGCAGAGACGATGCACCGCAGCAACAACGCACCCTATGCCCAATTTGTTCTCATTCAACCCTGCAAAAGGCTAAGATTTCACTCCTGTCCCCATCGTTCACAGTCCACAGCAACCCGGAGAGCCGCTTGACCCCCGACGCGCCGCAGGATCGTCTCCGCGCATGATCCCCGCAGACGCCACACACCCCGCCTTCGGCCGGGTCAACCGTCAGCTTCGCCTCGACACGCTCGTGCGGCTGCGCTGGCTCGCCATTGCCGGCCAGAGTCTCGCGGTCGCCGGCGTCCATTTCGGGCTCGGCTACCCGCTGCCCTTCGGCTGGTGCTTCACTGCGATCGCCGTGTCCTCCTGGCTGAACATCGCGCTGCGCATCCGGTTTCCGCTGAACCACCGGCTGCAACCGGGCGCTGCGACGGCGCTGCTCGCCTTCGACATCGTCCAGCTTTCGGTGCTGCTCTATCTCACCGGAGGGCTGCAGAACCCGTTCTCGATCCTCCTCCTGGCCCCGGTCATGATCTCCGCGACGGCGCTGCCGCCGCAGCGGACGCTGGTGCTGGGCGGCCTCGCCATCGCCCTGGCGACGCTGGTCAGCGTCACGCATTGGCCGCTGCCCTGGGCTGGCCCGGACCGGCCGGTGCTGCCGCTTCACTATCAGCTCGGCAGCTGGGTCGCGCTGGTGCTGGGGCTGGGATTTACCGGCATCTACGCCTGGCGCGTCGCCAAGGAGGCCCGCGACCTCTCGGACGCACTCGCGGCGACGGAGCTGGTCCTGGCCCGCGAGCAGCACCTCTCCCAGCTCGACGGCTTGGCTGCAGCCGCTGCCCATGAGCTGGGCACGCCGCTCGCCACCATCGCCCTCGTCTCCAAGGAACTCTCCCGGCTCGCCCCACCGGACGGCGAGATGGCGGAGGACATCGCGTTGCTGCGCGAGCAGGTCGAGCGTTGCCGCGGTATCCTCGGCAAACTGACCTCGCTGCAGGATGACGAAGCCGGACCGCTGCATCAGCTCAGCCTGCGGCTTCTGATCGAAGAGGCGGCAGGGCCGCAGCGGCCATTCGGCGTGCCCTTCGAGATCGCCATGATCGGCGAAGCCCCCGAGCCCGTCTGCCGCCGCAATCCCGGCATGATCTATGGGCTCGGCAACATCGTAGACAATGCAGTCGATTTCGCCCGCACGGCCGTGACGATTACGGCCGAGTGGAACGAGGATCATGTGATGCTGACGATCGCGGATGACGGCCCCGGCTTCCCGCCCGATGTGCTGATGCGGGCGGGAGACCCGTATCTGACCCATGGCGCCGGCGAGAACCGGGCTGGCGGAGGCCTCGGGCTCGGCCTCTTCATCGCCAAGACGCTGCTCGAGCGCGGCGGCGCGGTGATCGAGTTTTCGAACCGGGCCGAGCCCGCAAGCGGGGCCTGCGTGCGGATGACCTGGATGCGGGCCGCCTTCGAGGCGGATCTGCCTCGGGCGGGGGCTTCACAGGCGGAACCGGCGATACCACATGGAGTTGGCTCATGAAGGCCGACCCCACCACGCGTTGCGGCGAGGGCCGCGCTGCCGGAGCTCGGATGGAGCCCGGCCGGAGGAGGTTGTGATGCAGGAGATGCTGGCCGAACCCTTGCCGGCCGCTGCGGCGACGGACAGGTCGCTGCTGCTGGTCGATGACGACAAGCCCTTTCTGACCCGTCTCGCTCGCGCCATGGAAAGCCGCGGTTATGCGGTGCGGATTGCCGACAGCGTCAGCGCCGGCATTGCGGCCGTCGATGATGCGGCGCCCGCCTTCGCGGTCATCGACCTGCGACTCGCCGATGGCAACGGCCTCGATGTCATTGCCCGGCTGAAGGAGCGCCGGCCCGAAGCGCGCGGCGTGGTGCTGACCGGCTATGGCAACATCGCCACCGCCGTCAGCGCGGTGAAGCTCGGGGCCTTCGACTTCCTGGCGAAGCCGGCGGACGCGGATGAGATCCATGCGGCGCTCGCCGCGGCGCGCGACGCGCGGCCGCAGCCGCCGGAGAACCCCATGTCGGCGGACCGGGTGCGCTGGGAGCATATCCAGCGTGTCTACGAGCTCTGCAACCGCAACGTCTCGGAGACGGCACGCCGGCTCGGGATGCATCGGCGCACGCTGCAGCGCATCCTCGCCAAGCGCGCCCCGCGCTGATCAGACCGCCGCGGCGGAGCAATGCCTTAGGCCGGCTGCGGGTCTTCGAGCCCCGCCAGCCGCGCGGCGGCCAGCCGGCCGAAGGCGATGGTCAACGCCTTGCGACGCGCCGGCGCCAGCGGATGGCGCGGGGCCTCGCGCAGCAGCGCCCCGCCATAGGCGTCCGCAACGATCAGCCCGACATCCTCGGGCAGGATTTCGACGGGGAATTCCGGCGCCACCGCGAACAGGAAGCCGTCGCAGAAGTCGCGGTAATCCGGCCATTTGCCGTCGACGCGGTAATCTTCGATTCCCGACTTGACCTCGATCACCAGCAACTCGCCGGAAGGCGACAGCGCCACGATGTCGCCGCGGCGTCCATTGGCGAAGGTCATCTCCTTGACGACCGCGTAGCCCAGCGCGCGCAGATGCCGCGAGGCACCACGGCAGACGGCGCGCGTGACGTCGGGCCGCGTCGGCGGCGGGTTCAGCAGGGAATCGGCGGCGATCATCCTGCATGTTCCCTCTTTGTGCTGGTTCGGGCAAGCGCCTCAGCTCATCTGGTGTGGCCGTCGGCGCGAAAACGATTCCCGCCGGAGCATCCGATGCTCTAGGGAAGGCGCATCGACGCCCGGGTTCCTGCCGCCTTGTCCAGCACGCTCGCCTCGCTTTTGACCGTGATCACCGCCGCTGCGGTCTCGGCGCTGCTCTGCGTCCTGCTCCGGCCGCTGCTGCTGCGTTATGCACTGGCGCGTCCCAATGCCCGCTCCAGCCATCGCGTGCCGACGCCGCAGGGTGGCGGCATCGCCGTCCTCGCCGGGGCGTTCGCGGCCTTGGCAGCTGTGGCCACGCTTCTGCCGCCCGCCGGCGGACTGGGTGGGCTCGGCTTCGTCGCGGCCGCCGCGGCCGCGCTGGCGGTGGTCGGTGCCTGGGACGATATCCGGCCGCTCTCGCCGGGGCTGCGGCTCGGCCTGCAGGCGCTCTGCGTCGCGATCGTGATCGTCTATGCCGCGCCGGACCTGAGGCTCTTTCCAGGCGTGATGCCGCTCGCGGTGGAACGCTGTCTCGCGCTGCTCGCCGGGATCTGGTTCGTCAACCTGACCAATTTCATGGACGGCCTCGACTGGCTCACCGTGGCGGGTTTCGTTCCGTTCACCGTCGCCCTTGCAATGGCGGGGCTGGCGGGCCTCGGGGATCCCGCCACCGGCCTGCTCGCCGCTGCGCTCTGTGGCGGGCTGATCGGCTTCGCGCCCTTCAATAGGCCCGTGGCACGGCTCTTTCTGGGTGATGTCGGCTCGCTGCCGATCGGGCTTATCGGTGCCTATCTGCTGTACCGCCTGGCCGGCACCGGCGCGCTGACGGCGGCGCTGATCCTGCCGCTCTACCATGTCGCCGACTCGACGCTGACCCTGCTGCGCCGGCTGGCCCGTCGCGAGCGGGTCTGGGAGGCGCATCGCTCGCATTTCTACCAGCAGGCCACGACCAACGGCCGTACGGTGATGGGCATCGCGATCGAGATCGGCCTGCTCAATCTCGCTTTGACGGGGCTCGCCGGCCTCACCATCTGGATGCCGGCAGCCCCGGTGCAGATCGGCGCGCTCGGCCTCGCCATGCTGCTGACCGGTCTGCTGATGCGGCGCTTCGCGCGCCGGCGGCCTTCATGAGTGGCGAGCGCGTTCTCGTCACGGGCGCCGGCGGCTTCGTCGGCCCCCATGTCGTGCAGGCGCTCCTGGCGGCGGGCTACCGGGTCCGCATCACGCAGCGCAACGGGACGGAGCCTCCTCCCGGCGTCGAAGCGGTCGTCACCGGAGATTTCGCCGCGCCCATCGACTGGGCACCGGCGCTCGCAGGTGTCGCCCATGTCGTGCACCTGGCAGGGCTCGCCCATGCCGGTCCGGGGCTGGACGAGGCGCTCTACCGGCAAGTTAACACGCATGCGACACTTGATCTGGCGCAGGCTGCCTATCGGGCCGGGGTTGGTCGCTTCGTCTTCGTTTCCTCGATCAAGGCGCTGTCCGGAGCCTCGGACGCCCCTCCGCTGGATGAAGATGCTCCCCCCGCCCCCGACGACGCCTACGGTCGCTCCAAGCTCGCCGCCGAACAGGGCCTTGCCGGCATCGATCTCGACTGGGTGGCGCTTCGCCCGGTGCTGGTCTACGGGCCGGGCGTGAAGGCCAATATGGCGGCGCTGGTCCGGCTGGCGCGGCTGCCGCTGCCGCTGCCGCTGGGCGGGCTGACGGCTCCGCGCTCGCTGTTGGCGGTGGAGAACCTAGCGGACGCCGTGCTCTTCGCGCTCACGCCGCGCTGTCCCGCCCGTCGGGCCTATGCCCTGGCCGATCCGGAGCCGCTGAGCGTGGCGGAGATGCTGGCGGCCCTGCGCAAGGGCATGGGGCGCGCGCCGGGGCTCGTTCCCGCGCCGGCGGGCTGGCTGCGGCTGGCGGCAGGGCTGGTCGGACGGCGGGAGGCATTCGACAAGCTCGCGGGCAGCCTGGTGGCGCGGCCCGAAGCCCTGCTCAGGGCGGGCTGGCGACCGCCTCTTGCGACGCGGGTTGGGTTGGAGCGCCTGGGGCAGCGCCGTGACGCAATCTGAAATCGGGGATCGCCTCGTCCAGCACCGTGTCGGCAGCGGCGCGATCATCCGCTTTCAGCGCGTCTTCGAGGCGTGACAGCCAGCTCTGGAGGCGCTCGCGGTTGGCAAAGACGGGCTTCGCCGCCATCACGCCGTCAAGCCCTGTCTCGGCCATCGGCTCGTCGCGGGCGAAGAGGATCTCGTTCAGCCTCTCGCCCGGCCGCACGCCGGTGACGACGATCTCGATATCCTCGCCCGGCTCGAAACCGGCGAGCCGGATCATCCGCTCGGCCAGATCCATGATCTTCACGGGCTGGCCCATTTTCAGCACATAGACCGCGGCGCGCTCCTCCTCCGGCCCGTCGGAGCGGGCATGGGAGGCAGCCGTCAGCACGAGATCGCAGGCCTCGCGGATGGTCATGAAGTACCGGATCATGTCCGGGCTGGTGACGGTGATCGGCCCGCCCCGCGCAATCTGCGCCTTGAATTTCGGCACGACCGAGCCGACCGAGCCCAGCACATTGCCGAAGCGCACGGCGACGAGGCGCATGCCGCGACCCGCCCCGACGAATTCGGCATCGCGCGACTGGGCATACATCTCGGCGAAGCGCTTCGTCGCCCCGAGCATGGAGACGGGCTCGATCGCCTTGTCGGTCGAGATCAGCACGAAGATCTTGGCGCGCGCTGCGATCGCGGCGTCGGTGACGTTGACCGAGCCGAAGATGTTGGTCTTGACGCCTTCGCTCCAATCCGCCTCGAGATAGGGCACGTGCTTGAGCGCCGCGGCGTGGATGACGATGTCGGGCGCGAAGGTGGTGAAAAGGGCGGTGATCCGGTCGCGGTCGCGCACATCCGCCAGCACGCCCGAGACCCGCGTCTCGTGCTCCTGCACCGCAAGCTGCTCGGTGACCTGGAAGAGGGCCGGTTCGGAGCTCTCGACGATCAGCAGTTCGGCGGCGCCGAAGGCGGCGCAGCGCAGGCAGATCTCGGAGCCGATCGAGCCGCCGCCGCCGGTGACGACGACGCGCTTGCCCTTCAGGAAGCCGCCCAGCCGCTCGCGGTCGATCCGGACCGTCGAGCGCACCAGGAGATCCTCGATCTCGAGCGGCGCCAACTCCGTATCGCGCGCGCCCTCGCCCAGCGTCTCCATGCGCGAGATCGGCAGGGCGAGCTTGCGCGTGCGCGCCAGCCATTTATCGGGCTCCGCCTCCGGCAGGAGGGCACTCGGCGTGGCGACGATGCGGCGGAACCCCTCGCCCCGCTCCGCCGCGTCGCCGGCGATCTCCTCGATCTGAGAAAGCAGCCCGAGCACCGGCACGCCGCGGATGCTCTGGCCGAGATCGTCCGCCCGGGGCGAGAGGATGCCGGCCGGGCGCAGCTTGCGCATCGTGCCGGCTTCCATGGCGCGGATCACCATCTCGACCTCGAAGCCGCGCCCCAGCAGCAGCGCGGGGTGGGCCGCCCCGCGCGCGGCCTGGTGGCGCGACCGGGAGAATTTAAAATAGCGATAAGCCAGCCGAGGGCCGCCCAAGAGCGCGATCTGCACGAGCCAGTAGAGGGCGATGCTGATCTTCCCGAAATAGAAGGCACCGTAGAAATTCGGCGAGACGAGGACATAGTCGACGATGATCAGCGTCAGCGTCAGGATCGTCGTCGCCTTGACGATGTTCGACAGGTCCGGCAGCGAGGCGAAGCGCCATTTCGAGCGGTAGAGCGAGAAGGCCCAGTAGACCAGCCCGCCATAGACCACGAAGAAGGGCAGGAAGCGCGGCAGATAGCGCAGATGCTCCTCGAGCAGCGGCCCCTCGAAGCGCACGACGAAGACGAGCCAGATCGCCGCCGCCGTCGCCGCGAGGTCGTGGGCGATGACGGCGAGCTTCTTGAAGCTCTGCTTGGAGGGACTGGCCATGACGGGCGGGGTATCCTGCTCCCTCGGCGGCTTGTCAACGCGCCGTCGCGCCCGGTCTCGCCGGAAGGTCGTTCAGGCGCCGGTCTTGGGCTGCTCGAGCCCGGCCATGACGAATTCGATCATCTCCTCGGCGCTGGGGCCGGGGATGCGTGCGCACTGGGCCATCAGCAGCGGGTGCTGAAAGCGGATCATGGCAGTCCGGATGCACTGCGTCGCTGCCTGCGGGTCGACCGGGCGGAACTCGCCGCTGGCGACGCCTTCGGCAACGACCTTGCCGATCAGGGCATCGTAGCGCTCGATATGGCCGAGGATCGCGTCCCAGCTCTCCTCCATCGCGGCGCAGACCATCTCCTGCATGCGCTGCTGGTCGATGAAGCGCGCCTGATTGATCCGGTAGGAGGCCATCAGCATCTCGCGCAGCCGGCTGCCGGCGGAGCGCGGCTCCGCGATGATCAGCGAGAGCGATTCCTCGAGCTCGCCCTTGAAGCGGGCCAGAACCGCCTCGTTGATCGACTTCTTGGAGTCGAAGAAGCGGTAGACATTGGCCGGGCTCATACGCAGCGATTTCGCGATGTCGGCGACAGTCGTCTTCTGGTAGCCGATGTCGCGGAAGAAGCGCTCGGCCGCGTCGACGATGCATCGCCTCGTATCGCGCTCGGGGTGACTCACGGAAAGGCCTGTCCTTCTGGAGGCGGCGTCTGTCGGCGGGACCTGACGGCTATGACGAATTTCATCATTCGTCAACGCTCTGGCGAAGCTGATCTTTCGACAGGACCATGGAAGACGCCGCGTGGCATTGATCTGGATTAAGCGTCGGCTTCGACCGGCACGCTCGTGCCGGCGCCGCGCGGGGTGGGTGAGGTCGAAACGCGCCGGCGCGACTCCCGGTTCCTGATCGCCGACGGTCAGCCCGGAGCGGGGCGGTCCCGCGCCAGCGCGAGAAGCGCCCCAACGTCGAGATGCCGCTCCAGATGGGCTGCGAGCGCATCCAGTGTCGCTTCGACCGAATCCTCATAGGTAAGCGTGCCCGAAACTCCGGTTCCGGCGACAGACGCCAGAAAGGCCGAGCGTACCGCGTCGGAGGCGAAGACGCCGTGCAGATAGCTGCCAATGACCCGGCCATCCGGACTGGCGGCGCCTTCGCCGTGCCCTCCGACCGCGAACGGCGCGCGGCTCCGGTCGGCGCCTTCCGTGCGGCCGAGATGGATCTCATAGGCGCGCCCCGCGCTGCGGCTCGGCGCATGGACGAAATCCGTCTCGCGCACGGTCTTGGCCCGGTCGAGCTCCGTCTCGACGTCGAGCAGGCCGAGGCCCGGCGCTTCCCCCGGCGGCCCTTCCAGCCCGTGGGGATCGCGCACCACCCGGCCGAGCATCTGGTACCCGCCGCAGAGGCCGAGCACATGGCCCCCGCGCCGGCGATGGGCGAGGATGTCGACGTCCCAGCCCTGCTCGCGCAGAGCGGCCAGGTCGCGCAGCGTCGTCTTCGAGCCGGGCAGGATGACGAGTCCGGTATCGCCCGGCAGTGGCTGGCCCGGCCGCAGCAGCACGAGCTCGACCGCCGGCTCCAGCTTGAGCGGGTCGAGATCGTCGAAATTGGCGATGCCGGGCAGCACGGGCACGGCGATCTTCAGCCCTGCGCCAGGGCGTGCGGGTGCGCTGCGGAGGTCGAGCCCGTCCTCGGCCGGCAGGCGCGAGGCATCGGCAAACCAGGGCACGACCCCCAGGCATGGCCAGCCGGTGGCGCTGCGGATCGTCTCGACACCCTCCGCGAACAGGGAGACCGTACCGCGGAAGCGGTTGACCGCGAAGGCGCGGATCATCGCCCGGTCCGCCTCGTCCAGCACGGCATGGGTGCCGACGAGGCTGGCGATGACACCGCCGCGATCGATGTCCCCGACCAGCACGGCCGGGACGCCGGCGGCTCGGGCGAAGCCGAGATTGGCGATGTCGCGGGCGCGGAGATTGGTTTCGGCCGGCGATCCAGCCCCTTCCACCAGAACGAGGTCGGCCTGACCGGCCAGCCGCTCGAAACTCTCCAGCACGCGGGGTAGGAAATCGCCGCGCCGCACGAAGTCGCCCGAGGAGAGATGGCCGGCCACGCGGCCCTGGAGAATGATCTGGCTGCCCGCCTCGCTCTCGGGTTTGAGCAGCACCGGATTCATGTCGACATGCGCCGGGATGCGGGCAGCGCGCGCCTGCAAGGCCTGCGCCCGGCCGATCTCGCCCCCGGAGGTGGCCGCTGCATTGTTCGACATGTTCTGCGGCTTGAAGGGCCTGACGCGCATCCCGCGGTCGGCGAAGAGGCGACACAGGCCGGCCACGAGCAGCGACTTCCCGACATTGGAGCCGGTACCGAGGATCATGATGGCGGGCGTGCGGGTGGAGGCCATGCGCCTGATTAGAAGGCGGCCCGACCGGCGGCAACCGGATGTGATCGTCTGGAGGGTCACCGGTTCACGTCGCATCCCGTCGCGCCAAAGGGGCGAAGTCGCGCCGAGGGGCGTCGTGAACCGGCTGCACGGACTAAATGATGAGTTGTGATGAATGTCAACATTCATCACTCGGCATTTTGTAACGGGTTGTCGCGCGGGAGCCGGCGTGCGTCGCAGCCGTCGGCATGCTAGACGCGCGGCCCTGTTCTTCCGCTCAGGCGACCCATGCGATGAACCCGATCTTCTCCGCCCTTTCGACCAGTGTCTTCGAGGTGATGTCGCAGCTCGCGCGCGAGACCGGCGCCGTCAATCTCGGCCAGGGCTTCCCCGACGATCCGGGCCCCCTCGATGTCCGGCGCAAGGCGGCCGATGCCGTGGTCGACGGCTGGAACCAGTATCCGCCGATGATGGGCCTGCCGGAGCTGCGCCGGGCCACGGCGGCCCATTACAAGCGCTGGCAGGGGCTGGATCTCGATCCCGAGACGGAGATCATGGTCACGTCTGGCGCGACCGAGGCGATCGCGGGCGCGCTGATGGCGATCCTGTCGCCGGGCGATGAGGTCGTGCTGTTCGAGCCGATGTACGATGCCTATGTCCCGCTGGTGCGCCGCGCCGGCGGCATCCCGAAATTCGTGACGCTGAAGCCGCCGCAGTTTGGCCTGAGTGAAGAGGCGCTGGCCGCCGCTTTCTCGCCGCGCACCAAGGCGGTGCTGTTCAACAACCCGCTGAATCCGACGGCGACGATCTTCTCCCGGGCCGATCTCGATCTCCTCGCCGATTTCTGCATCCGCCACGATGCGATCGCGATCTGCGACGAGGTCTGGGAGCATGTCGTCTTCGACGGCCACCGCCACGTGCCGGTGCTCGGCCGCCCCGACATGCGCGAGCGCACGGTCAAGATCTCCTCGGCGGGCAAGATCTTTTCCCTGACCGGCTGGAAGGTCGGGCTGGTGATGGCGGCCCCGCCCTTGATGAAGGTGCTGGCCAAGGCGCACCAGTACATCACCTTCACCACGCCCCCCAACCTGCAGGCGGCCGTCGCCTACGGGCTCGGCAAGGAGGACGGCTATTTCGAGGGGATGCGGGCTGATTTCCAGCGCTCGCGCGACCGCTTCGCGCAGGGTCTGACGGACCTCGGCTTCAGCGTGCTGCCCAGCGTCGGGACCTATTTTCTCAATGTCGACATCGCGCCACTGGGCGAAAGCGACGATGTCAATTTCTGCCGCCGGCTGGTGACCGAGCACGGCGTCGCCGCGATTCCCGTCAGTGCCTTCTATGACCAGGCCGCAGTGAAGACCGTAGTGCGCTTCTGCTTCGCCAAGCGCGACGCCACGCTGGACGAGGCCCTGACGCGGTTGGCGAAGCGTCAGCGCGCAGTGTCCCTCGCCTGACCGCGCTCAGCCCCTGCTCATCGCCTCGGCCAGGCTGCCGGCCTGGATGAGCTTCTTCTGCAGGGCGGCCACCTCGGCGCCGTTCCCGGCCTCTCGCATCGCCTCGACCGCCGCGGCGATCTGAAGCAAGGCTCGCTGCGCCAGCCCCTGGTCCTTGCGCCGGGCTGCGAGCTGCATCGAGGCCAGCCCCTGATTGGCGGCGCTCGCCGCCCAGAGTTGCGGGCTGCGCTCGCGCCGGCGCTCCTCGAGCGCCGCATCGAAGGCGGCAACGGCCTCCTCCAGCACCACCGATTCGCTATAACGCTCGCCCATCGCCGCGAGGACGCCGCCCATCTGGTCCTGCAATTCGGCCCAGCGCAGCGGCTCGCGCTGCCGGTTCACCGTCTTGGCGACCCGGTTGAAGCCGTTGAAGGCGCGCTCCAGCAAGGCGAGATCGCTGGTCCGTCGTCCCAGAGCAGCCCGCCCGCGCGAAATCAGCTGCTCGGCCTCGAGCCAGCGCACCTCGTCGCCGTCCCGGTTCCAGCGGGCGAGAGCCGTGGCGAGAGCCGAGATCGCCTCCTCCAGCAACGCATCGTCCTCACGCTCTTCGGCGAGCGGGATCGCGATCCGGGCAAACCGTAGCTTCAGGGCCCGCCAGAGCAGCGGGGCCTGTTCGTGACGCAGGTCGTCGAGCGCGGCGCGGCAGCAGGCGAGAGCCTCGGTCAGTCGCCGCTCCTCGCCGGTCAGCCCGGCGAGCCCCGCCAGCGTGCGCGCCAGCCGTTCCTGCACGGCGGCCCAGGCGGCGGTGTCGTCGAGATTGTCGAGCCCGTTCAGGAGCCTGCGGAAATGCTCGATCGCGGCCTCGAAGCCCGCCGCATCGCCGAAATCCTCGCCGATCCGGGCCAGCGCGTCGCCCTGGCGCAGGGCCATGTCGCGGCTTCGGGGAATATCCGCCAGCCCGATGATGGCGGCAGCCTCCGCATAACGCTGCGAGGCCTCGCGGCAGGCGGTCGGGCTGAGTTCGAGCAGCGCCGTGGCGGCGCGGTCGCTGCGGGTTTCGCCGGCGGCGACGCGCCGGTCCGCCGGCATGGTGGAAAGATCCGTCATGCCGCCGAAGAAGTGGAGCTCGAGCTGCGCGAGGGCGCGCTCGATCTCGGCGAACTGCCCGGCTTCGAGCGCACGGGAGGCCTTGCGTCGCGCCTCGTCGACGACGGGGTCCTGGCTCGGGGGCGAGAGTCGGCGCCGCAGCGCGACGACCTCCCGGGCCTTGCGCCCGAGCAACTGCTCGAGACGCGCCAGATTCGGGCGGACGCCGCTCTTGACGAGGCTGGCCATGGTCGCGAGCAGAACCGCCAGGGGCACGTCGTGCCGGTCGGCGATCCTCGCGATCATCGCGGACATGTCGGTCTGAGAGGTCACGATGCCGCCTCCCGTCTCCTGCGGATCACGGCCAGAAACCTGCGCCCCGTCTCGGGGGGCGCAGGCTGGACTCACTTCGCCGCGATGACGGCGATCTCGACGGAAAATTGCGGCGCCGCCAGCTTCGCCTCCACCGTGGCGCGGCCGGGCGTCTGGCCGGCGACGACCCATTTGTCCCAGACGCCGTTCATCTCGGCGAAGGTGGACATGTCGGACAGCCAGATGTTGACCATCAGCAGCTTGCTCTTGTCGGTGCCGGCCTCGGCCAGCAGCCCGTCGATGATGCCGAGGATTTCCTCGGTCTGTTCGGCGACGCTCTTGCCCGCGGCCTTGTCCGCGACCTGACCCGCCAGATAGACGGTGTCGCCATGGACGACGGCCTTGGACATGCGCGGACCGACGGCGATGCGCTGAATGCTCATGATCAGATCTCCAGGAAAGGGCGTCCGCTGGTAGCCTGTGCGCAAGCCCGGCGCAACGCCGCTCAGGTTGCGGAAGTGTCCTTACGTCAACGAATTCCAGCCGGCTAACAGGACGCCGTAGCGGCCTGCCTTGCCGGCGAATACGAGCAGGATGAAACGCCCGAGCGGGTAGTTCAACGTGCCGGCCACGAAGGTCAGCGGATCGCCGCCGATCGGCAGCCAGGCGAAGAGCAGGGACGGCCAGCCGAAGCGGGCGAACCAGCCCTGCGCCTGGGCCAGCCGCCGCGGATCGGGCCGCAGCCGCCGCGGCAGTTTCTCGACGCCGTGACGCGCGATCAGCCGGCCGAGCCACCAATTGAGGACCGAGCCGGCGGTGTTGGCGAGGCTGGCGACCCCGAACAGCAGCAGCGGATCCACCGTCTTCGCGGCCAGCAGGCCGAGGAATACCGCTTCCGATTGCGCCGGCAGCAGCGTCGCGGCGACGAAGGCCGCGCCCGCCATGCCGGCCAGCGACCAGAAGGTCTCCATCAATGCGCCATGTCTGAGAAGCGGATCGGGGCTGCGCGGGGCGTCATCGCCTCAGAGCCGCCGCAGCGCGACCTGCTGGATCCGGTGGCTCGCGCCCTTGGTCAGGATCAGGCTGGCGCGCTGACGCGTCGGCAGGATGTTCTCCTGCAGATTCGGCAGGTTGATCCCGGTCCAGAGGTTCTCCGCGATCGTCAGCGCTTCCTCCTCCGGGATCTCGGCATATTTCCGGAAGAAGGAGCGCGGGTCGCGGAAGGCGGTCTGGCGCAGCGTCATGAAACGGTTGACGTACCAGCGATGAAGGTCGTTCTCGTCGGCGTCGAGATATACGGAGAAATCGAAATAATCGGATACGAAGGGGATGACCGTGCCGTCCTTCGGCATCCGGCTCGGCTGCAGCACGTTCAGCCCCTCGAGGATCAGGATGTCCGGCCGCTCGACCGTCACCGTCTCGCCCGGCACCACGTCGTAAACGAGGTGGGAGTAGACCGGCGCCTTGACCTGCGGCTTGCCGGCCTTGACGTCGGAGAGGAAGCGCAGGATCGCCGAGCCGTCATAGCTTTCGGGGAAGCCCTTGCGCTGCATCAGCCCGCGCCGCTCGAGCTCGGCGTTCGGCAGCAGGAAGCCGTCGGTGGTGACGAGCTCGACCTTGGGCGTGTTCGGCCAACGCGAGAGCAGCGCCTTGAGCACGCGCGCCGTGGTCGACTTGCCGACCGCGACCGAGCCGGCGACCCCGATGATGTAGGGGACCTTGACCTCGGCCTCGGCCAGCAGGAAGCGCTGCGTGGCCTTGAACAGCCCCTGCGTCGCCGCGACATAAAGCGAGAGAAGCCGCGACAGCGGCAGGTAGATCGCCACGATCTCGTCGAGCGAGATCGGGTCGTTGATCGACTGCAGCTTGGTCAGGTCGTCGACCGACAGCGTCAGCGGCGTGTCGGCGCGCAAATGCGCCCACTCGTCGCGGGTGAAGCTGCGATAGGGCGAATCGAGTTCGGGAAGGGCCGGGGCGGGCATCGCGCGCTGGTCCATGGGGCGGCCCGCAATCCAGGCTTCGAGGTTCAACGCAGGACTAGCCTCGATTCGTCAACGGGGGCGTGCGGCTTTCTCCGCCAGACCGGAGCGCACGGTGCGGGCCTCAAGCTGGCTCAACACGTCCTGCAATGCAACATCGCGGGCCTTGAGTACAACCAAGAGATGATAGAGCACATCCGCGCTTTCCGCGATCAGTTCCTCCCGGTCGCCCTTCACGGCGGCAATCACGGCCTCGACCGCCTCCTCGCCGAATTTCTTGGCGCAGCGCTCCGGCCCGGCCGCGAGGAGCTTGGCCGTCCAGGATTCGTCTGCGGACGCGCCAGCGCGCTCGGCGATGCGGGCTTCGAGATCGGTGAGGGTGAAGGTCATCGCTTCAATCCAGCCGCATCGCCAAGCCCGCCCGCGCCATATGCGCCTTGGCCTCGGGGATGGTGTAGGTGCCGAAATGGAAGATCGAGGCCGCGAGCACGGCCGAGGCATGGCCCTCTCGCACGCCGTTGACGAGATCGTCGAGGTCGCCGACGCCGCCCGAGGCGATCACCGGGACGCTGACCGCATCCGCGATCGCGCGCGTCAGGCCGAGATCGTAGCCGACCTTGGTGCCGTCGCGGTCCATCGAGGTCACCAGTAATTCGCCGGCACCCAGCGAGACGACCTCCTGCGCGAAGGCCACCGCCTCCAGACCCGTGGGGTTGCGGCCGCCATGGGTGAAGATCTCCCAGCGCCCCGGCGAAACCTGCTTGGCGTCGATCGCGACGACGATGCACTGGTCGCCGAACTTCTCGGCCGCCTGCTTGACGAACTGCCGGTTGGTCACGGCGGCGGTGTTGATCGAGACCTTGTCGGCGCCCGCCAGCAGGAGCCCGCGGATGTCCTCGACCTTGCGCACCCCGCCGCCGACGGTAAGCGGCATGAAGCAGGCTTCTGCCGTCCGCGTCACCACGTCGAACAGGATGCCGCGATCCTCGTGGCTGGCGGTGATGTCGAGGAAGCAGAGTTCGTCGGCCCCGGCCGCATCATAGGCCTTGGCGGCCTCCACGGGGTCGCCCGCATCGACGAGGTCGAGGAATTGCACGCCTTTGACGACGCGGCCGTCCTTGACGTCGAGGCAGGGAATGATGCGGGTCTTGAGCATGGCAGAGCCGGCTTCCAGGAGGGCTGGCGCGAGCCTATGCCGGATTTCGGCTCCGCCGTCACCCCGGCGGCGGCGCCTCGGCGGCCTGCGCCCTTTGCGCTGTTTCGGCGATCCAGCCCCAGAAGCTGCGAAACCACGCCTCGCTCTCCGTCAGCAGGCGCGGCGTCAGCGCGACCCGGCCCCGGCTGCGGTCCTGCACCAGCAGCCCCTCCGCCTCGGACCGGTTGATCACATTGCGGACATGCGAATGGGAGAGGCCAAGGCGCGCGGCGACCTCGCGGGCGTGAAGGTCGAACCAGGCCAGATCGCCGGGCTCGGCCATCGCTGCGCGATGATGGGCGCCGAGCAGAATTAGGCCGATCCGATCCCCGCAATCGAAGCGATCGAGCCAGGCCCATGCGCCGTTTCCGGCCGTCGCTTCCCGCGTCCGCGCGAAGAGATCACGGGCATGGCCCAGAAACAGCCGAAGGAAGGCATCGTCGCTGCGCAGCCGTTCCGCCAGCCCGGGCTCGGCCAGGCCCAGGAGCTCGCCGCAGCGGGCATGGTGCGACAGCCATTGCCGCAGCCCCTCATAGAGCGGCGGGGCGGGCACCAGCCAGGCCGAACGGGCATCGCCGGGCACGGGCTCGCGCGTCACATAGCCGGCGAGCCGCAGCAGCCCGAAGAAGGCGGCGAGCGTGCGGGCGCTGCCCATCTCGCGCTGGACCAGCGCCAGAGTCGGCCTCGGACCGGCGCCGCGCTCGGCCTCGCAATGCATGACGACGACGAGACCCGCGGCGTGGGACTGAAGGTTGCGACCGAAGATCTTGCTGACGATCTTTTCGGCCATATGCATCCGCAGCACGGAGTCCGCACAATGGAGAATCGCGCGCGGGTAGCTGGCAGGCCCGGTGGCGGCCCGCGAAATCGGAATAATTTGGCGCGAATTGTAATTCAACGGAAGATAACAGCCTCTTTCAAGGATCGTTCAGCAAGTCCTCGCTGTCGAAAGAACGATGCAGACTTTGGACTGTTCCACTATCGCAGCATCGATACTGTCGCAAGGCAAGCCGGGCGTGTCGCTTCATCCGGATGTGGACGCTGCGGCTGGCCTGAAGGATGGCTCCCATGTGCGACCGCTGTGCCTCGAACGCCCGCTTTTCCTCCCTGTCCCGCCGGGCCGCGCTCGGCCTCGGCGCAGGTTTCGCGCTTTCGGCCGGCCTCGCCGGGCCGGGCTGGGCGCAAGCGACCGCCGCGCCCGCGCCGATCACCGGCACGGAGGCGCTCGACCGGCTGATGGCCGGCAATGCCCGCTATGCGGCCAACAAGCCCAATCAGCGCGACTTCTCGGCCGGCCGCGCCGCCCGGACGCGTTCGCAGCACCCCTTTGCCTCGATCGTCAGCTGCGCCGATTCCCGTCTCGCGCCCGAACTTGCCTTCGACCAGGGCGCCGGCGATCTCTTCGTGGTCCGGGTCGCCGGCAATTTCGTCAATGAGGATGGGCTGGCGAGCCTGGAATTCGGCGCCGCTGTGCTGCAATCGCCCCTGATTCTGGTGCTCGGTCACACGCGCTGCGGCGCCATCGCCTCCACGATCGACGTCGTGAAGAACGGCACGCAATTGCCCGGCCACCTGCCCTCGCTGATCAATGCGATCAAGCCGGCCGTGCTCGACGCGCAGAAGACGGGCGCAGCCGATCTGCTGGAGTCGGCCATCGAGGCCAATGTCCGCCTCAATGTCGAGCGGCTGAAGAGCGCCGCTCCGATCCTCGCCGAGCGCGTGGCGCAGAAGAAGCTCACCGTCGCCGGGGGCGTCTATGATCTCGCGACAGGCAAGGTGAAGCTCATCTGAGGTCGTGTGAGACGACCGCCGCGTCAGAAGCCGGCGGCGCGGCGCAGCAGGTCGATGCCGACCACCGTCAGGATCGCCTTGATCGCGATCGCGAACCAGCGCTCCGGCAGCCGTTCCAGCAACCTCGTCCCCAGCATCGTCCCGGCGAAGCCCGAGACGATCATGGCGCCGATCAACGGCAGCCAGTCCGAGAAGGCAAAGCCCAGCGCGCCGAAGGCGAAGACCTTGAGCAGGTGCTGGATCGTCGTGCAGGCGGCATGGGTGGCGATCAGCTGGCGCTTCTCCAGCTTGAGCGGCAGCAGCAGCGCCTGGACGAAGGGCCCGGTCGCGCCGACGAACATGGTGATGATGGTCGAGAGCCCTCCGCCGATCACCAGTCCGCTCGAGGCCAGCCCGGGGATCCGCGGCTTGGGCAGCCAGGTCATGACGAGGATAAAGGCGCCGAGCAGGCCGAGCAGGATGCGCTCGGGCAGTTCGACCACCAGCAGCGCGCCGATCACGGCCCCGATCACGGACCCCGCGGTGAAGCGCGCCACCAGCGGCCAGAGCGCGTGCGCCCGCTGCACATAGGTGCGCCCGACATTGGAGCCGACCTGGACCAGCCCGTGAACCGCGATGATCACCGAGGGCGGCACGGTGCCGGCGAGCGCGCCGAGCATCGCCACCCCGCCGCCGATGCCGAAGGCGGCGGTGAAGGCCGAGGTCAGGAAGCTGACGGCGATCAGCAGCAGCGCGATGGCGGGCGCGACGCCGGCCGGCAGGAGCATGTCGAGCATGGAGGACCGGGAGCGCCGGGAGAAGATGGGACGCCTTTTGCTACACCTGCCAGCGCTCCCCGCAAAGCTGTGAGGACGAGAGCCTGCCCCGGTCCGGAAACCACGATTGGGCCGCGCGCTTTACAAGCGCCGGCTGTCGGCGTTTGCTGATCGGCAATGGCCGCCGCTCCGGGCCCGATCCCGGTGCAGGACAAGGCCGAGGCGTTCAGCGGTTGCGTGGTTTCGGAGGGGTGTGATGCGTCGTCTGTTCGGCCTGTTGGCCGCCTGTTTCCTGTCGCTCGTCGGCATCGCCTCGGCTGAAGCCGGTGTCGATGTCCGTGTCGACATCGCCGCCCAGCGCATCCAGGTCACCACCACGGACGGCGAGAGCTACAACTGGGCGATCTCCTCGGGCCGCAAGGGCTACCGCACACCCAACGGCGTCTATCGCCCGACCCGGCTGGAGAAGAACTGGTACTCGCGCAAATATGGCGGGGCGATGCCCCATGCCGTGTTCTTCCGCGGCGGCTATGCCATCCATGGCACGACCGCTGTCGGCGCGCTCGGGCGCCCGGCCTCCCATGGCTGCATCCGCCTGCACCCGGCCAACGCCGCCAAGCTCTTCGCCCTCGTGAAGAAGCACGGCGCCAGCCAGACGCGGATCGCGCTGAATGGTGCGGCGCCTGACAATCTCTCGCAATTCGCCAAGGCCTCGGGCGGTGGCAAGGCCAAGATCGCCACGGCCAAGAGCAAGAAGCCCGCTGCGGTCGCCCAGCAGCGCAAGGCGCCGAACTGGGATGCCGCCCGCGAGCAGATTCTGCTGCGGCCGGCCATTCCGGCCGGCGCCTATGGCTACCAGCCGACCAACCTGCAGCGCTATTACGAGACCGGCCCGCGCTGGCGCTGAGCCGCGCTCACAGCGCCTCGGGCACGATCCGCAGCCAGCCTTCCAGCGTCTCGCCGGGAGACAGCCGCGTGAGCGGAGCCGCCTCGCGCGCCGCCCTCTCGCTGGGGGAGCCGATCGCGTGGCTCTGCGGCTCGACGCAGAGGAAATCCGCCTCCGGCGGCGCCCAGACCACCGGGCAGCGCAGGCTCTCGCTGGCCGTCAGGGTGATGGCGAGCCCGGTCGAGGGCGTTTCGATCCGCGCCGTCCCGTCCCAGCCCAGGAAACTCCAGGCGACCTCCCCGCCCGTCGCAAAGACCGCGCCCTCCGCATAGGGGCCGCCGGCGTCGAGACCGCGCGAGCCGGTGGCACGATAGCCCTCGCCGCCGAACAGAAGCGCCCCGCGCGCCTTCATCCGCAGCCGCGTATCCGGCGCCGCGGGAAACCAGGGGTGATGACCCAGGCCGTAGGGTAGGGCCTGGTCCGCCTCGTTGGTGACCGCGAGTTTGACGGTCAGACCGGCCTCGTCGAGCACGATGTCCTGGGTTACCCGGTAGCGATACGGGTCGGGACCCGCCTCGCGCCGGTGTTCCAGAATGGTATGGCCGGCGGTATGATCGAGTAGGGCCCAGTCGGACTGCCAGCCAAAGCCATGGATGCAGTGTCCGCCGCCCAGCCTGTTGTCCGGTAGTGCGATGCGTTGCTCGCCATCGTCAATGAGGCTGTCGAAGGCGCAGTTGGCGAAGGGCACCATCGCCCAGCTTCCCATCTTGTTGGGGGCTGCGGTCGAAGGCGCGAGGCCCGGCGGGGCGCGCAAGAGGGGATGCAGGCGGCCATCCGGCCCCCGCCACTCCAGCCCGGCGATGATGCCGCCGATCTCCGGGTGGATGCGGGCGCTCAGCGGCCCCGCCTTCAGCTCCAGCATGGCGTCGTCCTTCAGCTGATCAGGGGGCGCAGCAGCGCCTGGAGCTGGCGCATGCCCGGCAGGAAGCGCTCCGCCATCTCCGCAGCCGAGCTGCGCTGGACCTGGCCGGAGAGGTTGAAGGCGGCCACCACCTCGCCGCGCGCGTTCATGAGGGGCATGGCGATGGAAATCAGGCCCAGTTCGAGTTCCTGGTCGACGATGCAGTAGCCCTGAGCCTGCACCCCGGCCAGGATCTCCGCCAGGCGGTCGGGGTCGGTCACGGTGTGGGGTGTCAGGGCACGGGGCTTACCCGCCAGAATGCGCGCCCGGGCGTCGGCGGGATCGCGCGCCGCCAGCAGCACGCGACCCATCGAGGTGCAGGAGGCCGGCAGCCGCGTGCCGACCGAGAGCCCGACGGACATGATCCGCCTCTGGGCCGAGCGCGCGATGTAGACGATCTCGTGCCCGTCGAGCAGCGAGGCCGACGAGGACTCATGGGTCTCCTCGGACAGGCGCTCCAGAAAGGGCTGGACGAGCTGGGGCAGGGCGGCCGAGGCTAGCCAGGCATGGCCGAGCCGCAGCACCCGCGGCGTCAGCGTGAAGAATTTTCCGTCGAAGCTGGCATAGCCGATCTTGGTCAGCGTCAGCAGGCAGCGCCGCGCGGCGGCCCGCGTCAAACCGGTCGCGCGCGCGACCTCGGCGATCGTCAGCTTGTCATGCGCGGCGTCGAAGCATTCGATCACCGCCAGCCCCTTTTCGAGGGCCGCCATATGGTCGCGGTCCGGCGCCTCCCCCGTCATCCTTGACCACCCGCCTGCCAGATCATAAAGTTCGATTATGAGAACGCTGTGCGATAAACGCACATGATGAGGAGATGTCAAGGTGGCGGAATTCGTCTCCCTCGCCCAGGGAATCGAGGCGGTCCTCAGCGATGGCTGTTCCGTCGCGATGGAGGGCTTCACCCATCTCATTCCGCATGCGGCGGGACACGAGGTAATTCGTCAGGGCAAGCGCCGTCTGACGCTGATCCGGATGACGCCGGACCTGATCTACGACCAGCTGATCGGCACCGGCTGCGCGGAAAAGCTGATCTTCTCCTGGGGCGGCAATCCCGGCGTCGGCTCGCTGCATCGCTTCCGGGACGCGGTCGAGAATGGCTGGCCGCACAAGCTGGAGATCGAGGAGCACAGCCACGCCGCCATGGCCAACGCCTATGAGGCGGGCGCGGCGAACCTGCCCTTCGCCGTCTTCCGCGGCTACAAGGGCGTCGATCTGCCCAGCGTCAACCCGCAGATTCGCTCGGTCACCTGCCCCTATACCGGCGAGGTGCTGGCGACGGTGCCTGCGATCCGCCCCGATGCCGCGATCATCCACGCGCTGAAGGCCGACCGTGAGGGCAATGTCCTGCTCGAGGGCATCGTCGGCGTGCAGAAGGAGGCGGTTCTGGCGGCGAAGCGCTCGCTCGTCACGGTCGAGGAGATCGTCGACGATTTCGGCCCGCGCAACGCCAATGCGGTGATCCTGCCCTCCTGGGCCGTCACGGCGATCGCGCATGTGCCGGGCGGTGCCTACCCGTCCTACGCCCATGGCTATTACAAGCGGGCCAACGATTTCTACATCGCCTGGGACAAGATCGCCCGCGAGCGTGAGACCTTCCTGGCCTGGATCAAGGACAACGTGCTGGACAAGGGGCCCGATGTCTTCGCCCGCCATGCGCAGGCCCGGAAGGAGGCAGCCTGATGAGCGCGACCCCCACCGAGATGATGACGATCGCGGCCGCGCGGCTGCTGACGAACCAGGATGTCTGCTTCGTCGGCATCGGCGCTCCCTCGGCCGCCTGCAACCTGGCCCGCCTCACCCATGCGCCCAAGATCACGCTGATCTACGAATCCGGAACGCTCTCGACGCGACCCAGCGTGCTGCCGCTCTCGATCGGCGACGGCGAGCTTTGCGACACGGCGCTGACCACCGTCGCGGTGCCCGAGATGTTCCGTTACTGGCTGCAGGGCGGGCGCATCACCATCGGCTTCCTCGGCGGCGCGCAGATCGACCGCTTCGCCAATCTCAACACCACCGTCGTCGGTCCTTATGATCAGCCCAAGGTCCGTCTGCCCGGCGGCGGCGGCGCGCCCGAGATCGCCAGCAATTGCGGCCAGATCTTCATCACCATGGCGATGGGCACCCGCGCCTTCGTCGACAGGCTGCCCTTCATCACCTCCTTCGGCCACGGCAAGAGCAAGGGGGACCGCGCCGCGCTCGGCCTGAAGACGAAGGGCCCGACCAAGGTCATCACCGATCTCTGCGTGCTCGAGCCAGATCCCGAGACCGCCGAACTCACCGTCGTCTCGCTGCATCCTGGCGTGACGCGCGAGCAGGTCCAGGCCGGTTGCGGCTGGGCGCTGCGCTTCGCGGCCGACGTCGCGGAAACGCCGGCGGCGACGGAGCAAGAACTGTCGGTGCTGCGCGATCTCCACACCCGCACCAAGCAAGCGCATGGGGTGGCGGCATGAGCCTGATCTATCCGCGCGAGAGCCTGGCCGCGCATCCGGCGAACGCCTCGCCCGCCTATGGCTCGACGGTGAAGCGCGCGCCGTCGAAGCCGCTGATCCTGCTGCCGCACACCCTCTCGGAGACGACCGGCCCGGTCTTCGGGCATTCGGCCGTGGCCGCGGGCGATTCGGACCTCACCCGCCAGCATGCAGGCGAGCCGCTGGGCGAACGCATCATCGTCTCGGGTCGTGTGCTCGACGAGGACGGCCGGCCGGTGCCGCATACGCTGATCGAGATCTGGCAAGCCAATGCGGCCGGGCGCTATGTCCATGTCCGCGATCAGCATCCGGCCCCGCTCGACCCCAACTTCACCGGGGCGGGCCGGGCCCTGACGGATGCGGAAGGGCGCTACCGTTTCGTCACGGTGAAGCCCGGCGCCTATCCCTGGCGCAACCACCACAATGCCTGGCGCCCGGCCCATATCCATTTCTCGCTCTTCGGGCCGAGCTTCCTGTCGCGGGTCATCACGCAGATGTATTTCCCGGGCGATCCGCTGTTCAAATACGATCCGATCTTCCAGTCGATCACCGACGCGCAGGTGCGCGAGCGCCTCGTCTCGCGCTTCGACCTCGCCACGACCGAGCCGGAATGGGCGCTCGGCTATCAGTTCGACATCGTCCTGCGCGGGCGCAACGCGACGCCGGTGGAGGAGCCGCATGAGCACTGATCCCCAGACAGTCGGGGCGCCGCTCGGCATCACGCCGTCGCAGACCATCGGCCCCTTCTTCGCCTATGCGCTGACGCCGCGCGCCTATGGCGGCAGCGAACTCGCGACCGGGACCATCGCGGCCGAGGGCGTTGCCGGCGAGCGCATCCGCATCGCCGGCACGGTCTATGACGGCGACGGCGTGCCGGTGGGAGACGCCATGCTCGAGAGCTGGCAGGCCGACGCGCAGGGCCGCTACAACGCCGTCGGCAATGCCGGCTTCACCGGTTTTGGCCGCGTGGAGACGACGGCCGAGGGCGCCTTCCAGATCGAGACCATTCGACCCGGCCCTGTCGCCTCCCCGGACGGGACGATGCAGGCGCCGCATCTTTCGCTCTCCGTCTTCGCCCGCGGCCTCCTCACCCGGCTGACGACGCGGATCTATTTCGAAGGTGAAGCGGCGAATTCGGCCGATCCGGTGCTGGCGCTGGTGCCCGCCGAGCGGCGCCAGACTCTCATCGCGACGCGCCAGCCCGATGGCAGCTTCCGCTTCGACATCCATCTGCAGGGCGAGAACGAGACGGTCTTTTTCGCGGCGTGAGGCTATTTCCCTCCCCCTTGTGGGGAGGGGTTAGGGGTGGGGGGCGTAAAGGGGGAGCGCCTCGCATTCATCGAGGCGTGAACGGTTGATCCAGCGCTTTTGGTGGTGCAACTGTCACCCGGTCGTTCGCCCCCCACCCCTGCCCCTCCCCACGAGGGGGAGGGGGTCCCGGAGCCTTCCCCCATGCCCAGACCCGTGATCGCGCTCGACTGGGGCACAACCCGCGCCCGCGCCTTTCTCATTTCGGAAACAGGAGAGGTTCTCGAGCGCCGCAGTGCCGACCAGGGCATCCAGTCGGTTCCCGCAGGTGGCTTCCCGGCCGCCTTCGAGGCCATCGCCGGCGACCTGCGCCGGATGGCGCCCGAGGCGCAAATCGTGCTGGCCGGCATGGTCGGCAGCCGCAATGGCTGGGTCGAGGCGGCTTATGTGCCGTGCCCCGCCTCGCCGGATGCCATTGCCGCGGCCGGACTGACGGTCGCGCTGGCCGACGGCACGCCTGCGCTCATCCTGCCCGGCCTCTCCTGCGATGAGGGTGCCTTCGACGTCATGCGCGGCGAAGAGACCCTGATCGTCGGGCTCGGGTTGGGGGACGGCATCGCCTGCCTGCCCGGCACGCATTCGAAATGGGCCCTCGTCGAGGGCGGACGGATCACCCGCTTCGCCAGCTTCATGACCGGCGAGATCTGGGGCCTGCTGCGGCAGAACTCGATCCTCTCCAGGCTCGCCGAAGAGCCGAGCGAGGAGGGGGCGCGGCTGGGCCTGGCGGCGGGCTTTGCCGCCGCGCGACGCCCGGGCGGCCTGCTCAACACCGCCTTCGCGGCCCGCTCAGAGGTGCTGGCCGGGCGCCTGCCGGGTTCGGCCGTCGGGCCCTATCTTTCGGCCCTGCTGGTCGGCCACGAGATCGCTGGTGCGCTGGCGTTGTCCGGGCGGCATGACACCGTCCATCTCGTCGCCGAGGGCGCCATGGCGGAGAGCTATGGTGCCGGCCTGGTCGCGGCGGGACTGACGGCGACCGTCACCACGCCGGAAGCCGCCTTCGTCGCCGGCATCCGTCGCCTCGCCGGAGCCATCGCGGCATGATCGTCGTCTTCGGTTCGCTCAATGTCGATCTGGTCACGCCGGTCGAGCGTCTGCCCGGCGCCGGCGAGACCGTCATCGGACCCTCCTACGCCCTCCATCCCGGCGGCAAGGGCGCCAACCAGGCGCTCGCCGCCCGCCGCGCCGGTGCCGAGGTGCGCCTCGTCGGCGCCGTCGGGACCGACGCTTTCGCCGACATCGCGCTTTCCTTGCTGGCGGCCGAGGGCGTCGACCTCGCCGAGGTCGCGCGGGTCGAGGCCCCGACCGGCGCCGCCTTCATCGCCGTCGATGCCGACGGTGCCAATCAGATCGTCGTCGCTGCGGGCGCCAATGTGGAGGCGAGCGCGACGCCCCTGGCGTCGCTGCCGCTCGGCGAGGGCGATATCCTGCTGCTCCAGCGCGAGGTGCCGGAGGCGGAATGCCTCAAGGCGGCACGGCGCATGAAGCAGGCCGGCGGCCGCGTCATCCTCAACCTCGCGCCAGCCGGGCCACCCGATCCCGCTCTGCTCGAATGCCTCGACATGCTCGTCGCCAACGAGCACGAGGCGCTGGTGCTGGCGCAGTCGCTGGGCTGGGGCGAGCGGGAGCCCGACGACATCGCCCGCCGCTGCGACGGGGAACTCGGCATCGCCTGCATCGTCACGCTCGGCGCCGAGGGCGTCGTCGGCTGGCATGGCGGAGTCCGCCGCCGGCTCGCAGCCCCCGCCATCAACGTGGTCGATACGGTCGCGGCGGGAGACAGCTTCACCGGCGCCTTCGCTGCGGCACTCGCCGCCGGCTACGGCTTCTCCGGCGCCCTGCAGCGGGGCCTCGCGGCCGGTTCGCTCGCCTGCACGGCGGCCGGGGCCCAGCCGAGCATCCCGCGCAAGGACGCGATTGAGGCTCTGGTCGGCCAGTCCTTCCTCTGAGAGGTTTTCCTCCAGTGCGTTTGCCGCGCCTTCGCATGGTCGCGGCAAGGCGGGGTTAAGGCTCTTCTCTCTCCGTCGATGCCGGGATGAGGATTGCGCCGCGCCCCGGCTTCCCCTTTCACCCTTCGGCAGGAACTGCGCCGCATCCTCTGAAGGATCGAGGGGAGAACGGCCGATGGGGCAGAATCCAGTCGTCTGGGCGCTCGGGATCGCGGCGATCGCATCGCTGGGCGCGGTGACCTTTGGTGGCAGATTGGCCAACGGGGTTGGGATGGGAGAAGCGCCCCGCGCTGCAAGCGTGACCGCGAGTCCGGCATTGAACCGGGCCAGCGAGCCGCCCGCCACGCCCTATCGCTCTGCCGAGCCGCCGACCCTGACAGTCGCGGCCGATTATCGCGGGCATTTCGTCGTTCACCCATCGATCGACAATTTCCGTGTCCAGATGCTCGTGGACACCGGCGCGAGCCTCGTCGCTCTGACGGCGCGGGATGCGAACGCTCTCGGCCTACGCCCCTCGCCCGGCGACTACAGGATGACGCTCAACACGGCCAACGGCACGGTGAAAGGGGCGCGCGTCACGTTGCGCGAGGTCCGCCTCGGCTCGATCCTGGTCCGGAATGTCGAGGCTGTCGTGTTGCCCGAAGGCGCGCTCTCGATGAGCTTGCTCGGCACATCCTTTCTCGCGAAGCTCAGGGGCTACGAGGTCCAGACCGGCCGTATGATCCTGCGCGGCTGAGCGGGCGGGTGCCTTTTCAAAAGAACGAGCCTGCCGGCGGCGGACCCGCTGGCAGGCTGATCGTGTCCTGATGCCGGCGATCCGGACGGATCAGCTGAAGCCGGGGCACATCGAGACGCCGGAGCGCTCGATCTGCTCGATGCTCGCGGTACCACCAGCCTTGCCCAAGCGCGGGCGCATATAGATCGGATCGCCGCCGATGGTGATGGCGCCGCCCTTGATGATCCAGCCGACGACGGGCGTGAAGTCGTAGCTCGCCTGCGCCATGACGATCGAGGTGTTGGGCAGGCGCAGATCGGCCGGGATGGCGACTGTGGTGCCGCGCGCGTATTTCGTCGAGTTGCGCTGCTCGCTCCAGCAGACCTTGGCGACCCCGGCGCTGTCGATGACGATGTGATGGACCGACATCTTCGGATTGGCGCTGGTGTACGGCATCATCACCGTCTGGGCCGCGTCGAAGATGTTGCTCATCTCGGTATCGGAGATTGTGGTGGACTGAGCGGTAAGGTCTGCGAGCGAGCGCGTCAGCTGCGTCACCTTGCGGTCGATCATCACGCCCTGGCCCGTCTCGACGATGCCGAAATAGATCGCCAGCATCGCCGGCAGGATCATCGCAAACTCGACCGCGGCGACGCCGCGGGCATCGCGGCGAAAACGTTGTGCGAGGTGCCGAACCGCCTTGCGGTTCGAAATGTTGTCGCAAGCGCGCGTCATCGGGGACCTCATGTCGCGGGCGCGTTGAAGGGCTCGGTCCGGAATGTCGTCGAGGCGACGATGCCGCGACGTCCTGAGCCGATGTTGACGAGGCTCGTGCTCCAGCTGGTGAAGTAGAGCGGATATTCGAGCACGGCCCGGACCACGACGATCTGCTGCGGCTGTGGCGCGGTGTAGCCGAAGCCGGTGGTGTTTAGCCCGCCGGCCGAGATGGGATTGGTGCCGTCGGTTCCGTTCTTGGCGTTGGCGAAGGAACTGTAGCTGCGGACGTCGATCACCAGCTTCGAACAGTCGACGAGCCCCGGCGCACTGGCGCAGACGTCGTTCTTGAACGCTTGCGTGTTGGTCGCCGCGTTACCGGTATACCGGGTCAGAGCCTCGCCGGTGAGCAGCCGGCGCGAGGTCTCCGAGACCGCTTCCTCAAGCACCTGGCTCGTCCAGAACATCAGCGCGGTTTCGACTATGGCGAGGAGCAGCGCGAAGAACGGGGCCGATATCATTGCGAATTCGACAGCGGTCGCACCGTCTTCCGAGCGGCGGAAGCGCGCGAACAGCCGCAGTCGCGCACGGCGCTGGGCCTGGGGCTTGCTTGCGGCGGTCGCTTCGGGGGCGATTGAGGAAGCGTCGGTCATGCCGTCCGGGTCCCGTTCTGGCGTCGCAGGTCGATGCCGCGACGGACCGGGCCGGCTTTCGCCCCTGGTCTCGTCGAATGCGGCATCGGTCAGATGACGCCTTCAATGTAAACGGCAAAGACTTGCCGATCCGTTAGACCGGCGGCATTCGCGGTCGAATCGCGGTTAGCGGGTCCTTAACCCTGTGCGGCCGTGTCTCAGCGCTTGCTCGCGCCCAGCGCCGCGCTATTCCGCGTGCTGGCCTGGGAACCGACCTCGCCGAAGTATTTCGGCGCGTCGCCGAGCTGGGCTGCCGGCTGGCAGACGGGCGTGCAGGAATAGCTCTCCCGTTCCAGCCCGCGCTGCACGGTCAGCACGGAATCGGAATCCGCGCCCACGCGCACGAGCGACTCCGCCAGGAGGGAGCCGGCTGCATCCAACGCGATCAGGTTGGTGACGCCGAAGCTCTTGCCGGTGACGATCATCACGCCGTTCTTCTGGACGGCGACATCCGCGATGGCGGGGTTGCCGACGATCACCGTCTGGGCCTTCTCCGGCAGCCGGACGACCTTGGCGTGGTCTACCTTGACGATCACGCTCTCGACTTTGCCGGCCGCTGGCGCCGCCCACACCGGCCCAGTCCCGACCGTCAGCGCGAACCCGGCGACGGCTGCTGCAAGCGCGGCGAAGCGCCCGGCGAGGCCGGGCCGATGGCGCCGAAGAGCGGCCGGAAGAGTGAACATCGCGCAGCCTCAAGATTTTCGTCCTGACAGCAAAGCGGAAAATGATGAATCAAACCCTAATCGCAGGCGGTCATCCCGGTTTAAGGGCGGGGACGGAGCGCTGCCGCAGGGACAGAGCTCTTGCGGGAGGGCATGGGCGAGCCCGGAGCTCCCCGAGAAAAGATCCGACGGACAGCAAAGCTTGCATTCAAAACGAGACGTTAACTGTCATAATCATGTATATATCAAATATAATCTATCGGGAATTGCTGAAATGTGATGTTAACCATCGCTCGAATGTCTGCCGGAACGGGCGAATTCTTCTTTCGCCTTAACCGGTCAGCAAGAGGGGCGGGGTAATGTCCATCTCGTCGCTGACCGAAGCCACATCAGAGCGAAGGCAGCCGTCAAACCGTGGTTCAAGAGGAGTTTCACATGACCAACGTTTTCGCTCGCTTCGTCAAGGATGAGTCCGGCGCCACCGCCATCGAGTACGGCCTGATCGCGGCGCTCGTCGCCGTCGTCTGCATCACCGCCCTGACGACGCTCGGCACCAACCTGAAGACGACCTTCACGAACGTCGGCGCCGAACTCGGCAAGGCCAAGTAAGGCCCCATCGCGTCCACCGATTCTCCTCGGGTCCACAAGCGGGACCCGAGCGAGAGCGGGGATCAGCTCGCTTCGAAAGGTTCTTCAATCATGACCAACGTTTTCGTTCGCTTCGTCGAGGATGAGTCCGGCGCCACCGCCATCGAGTACGGCCTGATCGCGGCGCTCGTCGCCGTCGTCTGCATCACCGCCCTGACGACGCTCGGCACCAACCTGAAGACGACCTTCACGAACGTCGGCGCCGAACTCGGCAAGGCCAAGTGATCCCAAGCGGATCGCATCCGCTCAGTGCGAGACGGAAGGCGCTTCAGACAGGATCTGGAGCGCCTTCGCGCATCAACCGCCCGCGCCCGGCCCATCTCTGTTCTCCCGGCGCCACCGGCGATCTAACCTCATTCCGCGGATCTCGGCCATGACACCCGCTCTCTTCATGATGATCGTCGTCTTCCCGGCCGCGATGGCCTATGCCGCAGCGAGCGATCTGGTCTCGATGACGATCTCGAACCGCCTCTGCCTCGTGCTCGTGGCGGCCTTTGTCGTCTGCACCGCGACGCTCGGCCTCGCCTGGAGCCAGATCGGCTGGCATCTGGCGGCGGGCGCGGTCGTCCTGCTCGTCTGCTTCGGCATGTTCGCGGCAGGCTGGATCGGCGGCGGCGACGCCAAGCTGGCGGCCGTCACCGCCCTCTGGTTTGGCTTCGAGCAGCTGATGCCCTACCTCGCCATCGCCGGCCTCGCCGGAGGCGTCCTGACGCTCGCCCTCGTGCAGCTGCGCGCCAATCCGCTGCCGGCGCCCGTCGTTCGCTGGTCCTGGGTGAGGCGCCTCCATTCGCCCAAGGAGGGGGTTCCCTACGGCATCGCCCTCGCCTTTGCCGCGCTGCTGGTGCTGCCCGAGACCTCGCTCTGGCGGGCCTCGATCGGGCTCTGAGCGGCCGCGCCGCCCGGCTACCCTTGGCCGCACCCCAAAAAAGATACGTCCGATTAACCATAAGTTGACGATTCCAGCCGCACGATCCTCGCCGAGCGCCAACTGGGTTTGGCCGAGGGTCAGTCGCTATGAGTCCCGCCCGTATTGTCATTCTTCTGGTCGCATTGGTCGCCGGCATCGGCGCCGCCATGCTGATCGGCAATCCATCGCCGGCGCCGGCGCCGGTCGCCCGGATTGAGCCGGCGCCCACGGTGCCCGTGCTCGTCGCCGCGGCGGACATCCCCGTCGGCAACGTCGTCGCAACCGCCGATCTGCGCTGGCTCGACTGGCCGCTCGCGAGCGTTCCGGCCGGCGTCATCCGGAAAGACGAAGCCCCGCAGGCCGAACAGGAGCTGACGGGCCAGGTCGCACGCTACGGCATGCTCGCCGCCGAACCGATCCGCCGCGAGAAGTTGATCAAGACCGACGGCACCGGCTTCCTCTCGGCCATCCTGCCCTCCGGCATGCGAGCGGTGGCCATCTCCACCGACAGCCGCGGCGCCAACACGGCCGGCGGCTTCATTCTCCCAAATGATCGGGTCGACGTCGTCGTGACGGTAAAGGGCCCGTCGGTGGAGGGCGAAGGCGACGCCTTCCTCAGCGAGACGATCCTGCGCAACCTGCGGGTTCTCGCCATCGGCCAGAACGTCCAGGAGCGAAACGGCGAGAAGGTCGTCGTCGGCGAGACCGCGACGCTCGAAGTCGAGCCGGGCCAGGCCGAGACGCTGTTCCGCGCCCAGAAGATGGGTACGCTGTCGCTCTCGCTGCGCAGCCTGAAGGATGCCGGGCAGGTGGTCGCTGGCCCGACCGCCGAGGGCGCCATGACCATCGTCAAATACGGCGTTACCATGAGGAGTGCGAACCAGTGATCCGGGACCGTCTCCTCCTCCCCGCCGTCCTGACCCTGGTGCTTGCCGGGCCGGTCCTGGCTCAGAACACCGGCCAGGCGCCCGTCCTGAACGTCGGCACCAGCGAACACGCCATCTCGCGCAAGATCGACCTCTCGATCGGTCGTTCGCTGATCCTCGACCTGCCGCGCGATGCCAAGGAGGTCTTTGTCGCCAACCCGAAGGTCGCCAACGCGGTCGTCCGGTCGGCCCGCAAGCTCTTCATCATCGGCATCGCCGATGGCCAGACCTCGATCTTCGTCATCGACGGCGAGGGCCGGCAGATCACCTCCCTCGAAATCGAGGTCGGTCGCGATCTCAACGTGCTGCGCCAGACCCTGCGCAGCGCGATGCCGAGGGCCCAGATCGAGGTGAAGCCGGCAGGCAACTCGATCCTGCTCGTCGGCAATGTCGCCAACGCTTCGGAAGCCACGCAGGCCGTCGACATCGCCAACGCCTTCGTCGGGACCACGTCAGGCCTCTTCTCCTCGTCCAAGGGCGCCGTCATCAACTCCCTGACGATCCGCGGCCGCGACCAGGTCATGGTCAAGGTCGTCGTCTCCGAGGTCTCGCGCAAGGCGATCAAGCAGCTCGGCATCAACTCGACCGGTGAGTGGAAGCTCGGCAACTTCTCGATCACGCCGACGCTCGACAATCCTCTGCCGCTGCAGCCGCAGGCGCTCGCCGCGACTGCGGTCACCGCAGGCATCGGCAATTCGACGAACTTCACCCTGCGCGCGCTCGAGCGCGCCGGCCTCTCGCGCGTCCTCGCCGAGCCGACCGTCACCGCCATTTCGGGCGAGAGCGCGAAGTTCACCGCCGGCGGCGAGGTTCCGGTCCCTAGCGGTTACTCCTGCGACGGCACCGGCCTCTGTACGCTCGGCATACAGTACCGACCGATTGGCGTCGCTCTCAACTTCACGCCGATCGTCCTATCGGACAACAAGATCAGCATGCGCATCGCTACCGAGGTGACGGAGCTCGACTTCGAGAACCAGCTCCGCCTGAGCGATACGCGCAACAGCAGCCAGCAGGTCGTCAACGCGCCGGCGTTCCGCGTCCGCAAATCCGACACGACAGTTGAACTGCCATCTGGCGGTACGCTGGCGACGGCCGGCCTGATCCAGCGTGTCTCCCGATCCTCGCTAAACGGCTTTCCGGGCCTGATGAACCTGCCCGTGATCGGCGTGCTGTTCCGCTCGCGCGACTACCAGCGTGAAGAAACCGAGCTAATGATCACGGCGACACCCTATATCGCCAAGCCGATGGAGCCGAACCAGGTGCAGCGCCCCGACGACGGCTTCGTCGATGCGCATGACGCCCAAGCCGTGCTGCTCGGACGACTGAACAAGATCTACGGCACGAATGGCGGGCCCGCTCCGCAGGCCTACAAGGGCCGCGTCGGCTTCATCGCCGACTGAGGCCGAGGCGTGATGGCGAAGCCCGCAGATGCAAGGGATGGCGAGACCATGATGGCTCGATCACAGCAGAACACCTCGCTCCGGCCTCTGGGCCTCGGCGTCGCCCTGGCAGCGGCGCTGCTGGCCGGCGCCTGTGCCGGCAAGCGCGATCTCGCCGAAACCGGGGTGCCCGTGGATGTGCGCGAGCGTCACCCGATCGTGCTGCGCGACGCGCCACGCTCGCTCGATGTCTTCGTCGGACGAGCAGGCGGCGGGCTCGACGATCGACAGGCGGAGGATGTCGCCGAATTCGCCCGCGAATACCGCCGCTCCGGCAAGGGCGGGTTGGTCGCTCAGGTGCCGACGGGCACGCGTCGCGAGCTGGCGGCCCATGACACGCTCAACGGCATCCGCTCGGCGCTGGCCCGTGGTGGCGTCCCCGGCAATGCGCTGTCGGTCACCACTTATCCGGTGGCGGACGCCCATCTCGCCTCTCCCATCCGCCTGACATTCGCTTCGCTCCAGGCCAGGCTCCCGCATGATTGCGGCCAGTGGCCGGCCGATACGGGCGTGTCCAGCTTCAAGAACGACATGTCGAACGGGCCCTACTGGAACTTCGGCTGTTCCAGCCAGGCGACGCTCGCGGCTCAGGTCGCCGATCCGGTCGATCTCGTGCGCTCGCGCAGCGAAGGAAGGCCCGACATCGCCAAGCGAATGGGCGCCATCGCCAAGATCCGCGAAGGCAAGGACCCGTCGACCCAGTACCGGCAGGAAACGCCCCAGATCAACTCCACCGTCGGAGGACGCTGATGAGCGCCGGGCAGGATCAGGACCCACCTGTGACCGGTGCGGCCGACGAGGTGATCGCGCCGCTTCCGCGCGTCACCATCCAGGCCTTCTGCGAGACGCCGGGCGTGGCTGCGACCATGCAGGCCGCCATCGCCGACCGCCGCATGGAGAAGGCGCATGCGCGCATTCAGATGGGCGGGCCCGCCGCCGCGGTCGAAGCCTTCCGCGCCGCCCCGACGCCCAACATCATCGTGCTGGAGACGGTCTCCGATTCCGCCACGCTGGTCGCGCATCTCGATGCGCTGTCGGAGAGCTGCGACGCCGGGACGAAGGTGGTCGTCATCGGCCATGTCAACGACGTCCAGCTCTACCGCGACCTGATCCGCCGCGGCGTCAGCGAATATCTCATTGCGCCCCTGGGCACGCTCGATGTGCTGAAGACGCTGTCGGAGCTCTATGTCGCGCCAGGCGCCCGCAATCTCGGCCGCATCATCGCCGTGATGGGCGCCAAGGGCGGCGTCGGCGCTTCGACGGTCTCGCACAATGTCGCCTGGGCGATCGCCCGCAATCTCGACGCCTCGACCGTCATCGTCGATCTCGACATCGCCTTCGGGACCGCTGGGCTGGACTTCAACCAGGACCCGCCGCAGGGCATCGCGGAAGCGGTCTTCTCGCCCGAGCGCCTCGACGCCAACATGCTCGATCGTCTGCTCTCCCGCTGCAGCGACAATCTCGCTCTGCTGGCCGCGCCGGCGGTGCTCGACCGCACGCTCGACCTGCCGGAGGATGCCTTCGAGCAGCTCTTCGATCTGCTGCGGGCGACGGTTCCCTGCGTCGTGCTCGATGTGCCCCATCTCTGGAGCTCCTGGGCGCGACGGGCGCTGATTCACTCCGACGAGATCGTGGTCGTGGCGGCGCCGGAGCTCGCCTCGCTGCGCAACGCCAAGAACCTGGTCGATTTGGCCAAGGCCAATCGGCCGAACGATTCCGGTCCCAAGCTGGTGCTCAACCAGGTCGGCGTACCCAAGCGTCCCGAGATCGATGCGTCCGAGTTCTCCAAGGCGCTCGGCCTCGATATCCTCGCCACCATCCCCTTCGATGCCCAGCTCTTCGGCACCGCGGCCAATAACGGCCAGATGATCGCCGAAGTTCAGGCGGGCAGCAAGATCGCCGAGGCTTTCGTTCAGATCGCGAGCGGTCTGACCGGCCGCGGTGAGGCCAAGCGCAGCAAGCGAAGCCTATTCGAGCCGATCGTGGCGAAGCTCCGGCGCAAGGCCTGAGCGATGCGGCTTCGGCGGATGACGGCGCTGACCTGCGGACAAGAGGGTTGAGATGTTCGGAAAGCGATCCCCGGGGGGAGCGACCGCGCCGGCCCTGGCGCTGAAGGCGCCAACGGCGGCCGCCCCTGCCTTGCGTCCGGCGGAGCCGGCTGCGCCGCCGGTCGATACACGCCGGGCGGTTCCGCCGCCTGCGCTGGAGCAGCAGCGCTCCGATGAATACTATCAGATGAAGAGCATGATCTTTGGTGCTCTCATCGAGGCCATCGATCTGTCACAGCTCGCCAAGCTGGATGGGGAATCCGCGCGCGAGGAAATTCGCGACATCATCAACGAGATCATCTCGCTGAAGAACGTCGTGCTCTCCATTGCCGAACAGGAAGAGCTGCTCGAGGACATCTGCAACGACGTTCTCGGTTACGGGCCGCTCGAGCCGCTCCTGGCCCGCGACGACATCGCCGACATCATGGTCAATGGCGCGACCCGGACCTTCATCGAAACCGGCGGCAAGATCACGCTCACCAACATCCGCTTCCGCGACAACGCGCAGCTGATGAACATCTGCCAGCGCATCGTCAGCCAGGTCGGTCGCCGCGTCGACGAAAGCTCGCCGATCTGCGACGCGCGCCTCGCCGACGGCTCGCGCGTCAACGTCATCGCGCCGCCGCTGGCGATCGACGGCCCGGCGCTGACCATCCGCAAGTTCAAGAAGGACAAGCTGACGCTCGATCAGCTCGTCAAGTTCGGCGCCATCTCGCCGCCGGGTGCGGAGATCCTCAAGATCATCGGCCGAGTCCGCTGCAACATCGTCATCTCGGGCGGCACGGGCTCGGGCAAGACGACCTTGCTCAACTGCCTGACCAACTACATCGACGAGGACGAGCGCGTCATCACCTGCGAGGACGCCGCCGAGCTCCAGCTCCAGCAGCCCCATGTCGTGCGGCTCGAGACGCGCCCGCCCAATCTCGAGGGTACCGGCGCGGTCACCATGCGCGACCTCGTCAAGAACTGCCTGCGCATGCGTCCCGAGCGGATCATCGTGGGCGAGGTCCGCGGACCGGAGGCCTTCGACCTCCTGCAGGCGATGAACACCGGCCATGACGGTTCGATGGGGACGCTCCACGCCAACACCCCGCGCGAATGCCTCAGCCGTATCGAATCGATGATCACGATGGGCGGCTTTTCGCTGCCCTCGAAGACGCTGCGCGAGATGATCTGCTCCTCGATCGACGTGATCATCCAGGCCCAGCGCCTGCGCGACGGTTCGCGCCGCATCACCCACATCACCGAGGTGATGGGGATGGAGGGTGACGTCATCATCACCCAGGATCTCGTGAACTACGACGTCCTCGGCGAGGACGCCAACGGCAAGCTCATCGGGCGCCACCGCGCGACGGGCATCGGTCGGCCCCGCTTCTGGGATCGGGCTCGCTATTACGGCGAGGAGCAGCGTCTCGCGGCCGCGATCGACGCGCTCGAGCAGGGCGAAGCCAATGCCGCCTGACGCCGCATCCGCCCCGGAGAGACGGCCATGGATCTGAGCGTTCTCGCCGTCGTGGCGCTCGCGACGATTGCCGCCGGCGGCGTCACCTATGCGCTGTTCTATCCGATGCTCAGCGGCGAGGCACGGGCTGAAAAGCGCCGCAAGGAATTTGCCGCGCCCGTCGCCGCGCGCGCCTTCGATCGCGAAGCGCAGGCGCGGGCGAAGCGCGGCCAGATCGCGCAGAGTCTCAAGGAGATCGAGAACCGGGAGAACGCCCGTAACAAGCTGACGCTCGAACAGAAGATCCAGCAAGCCGGTTTGAGCTGGAGCCCAAAGAAGTATTACGTCGTCAGCCTCTTCATGGCGGTCGGCACGGGCTTCGTGCTTTTCCTCCTCAGCGGCAACAGCCTGCTCGGCCTGGCGGGGCTGTTCATCGGCGGGTTCGGGATCCCCCCCTGGTTCCTGAGTCGCTGCCGAGACCGCCGGCTGAAGAAGTTCGGCATCGAGTTCCCCAACGCCATCGACGTCATCACCCGCGGCATTAAGGCGGGCCTTCCGCTCAACGACTGCCTGCGGATCATTGCTACCGAGGCGGCCGAGCCGGTCCGGACCGAATTCCGCCTGATCATCGAAAGCCAGGCGCTGGGCCTACCGCTGACAGAGGCGGTCAGCAAGCTCTACGAGCGCATGCCCTGCGCCGAATCGAACTTTTTCGGCATTGTGCTGGCGATCCAGCAGAAGACCGGCGGCAACCTGTCCGAGACCCTCGGCAACCTATCGAAAGTCATCCGCGAGCGTCGCAAGATGCGCGACAAAATCCAGGCGGTGTCGATGGAGGCCAAGGCCTCCGCGGCGATCATCGCCTGTCTGCCGCCTTCCGTCGCCGGCCTGGTCTACCTGACCACCCCCCGCTACATCGAGCTGCTATGGCTCACCCAGGCGGGAAAATTCGCGCTTGTCGGCTGCGCGATCTGGATGCTGATCGGCATCTTGGTCATGCGCAAGATGATCAACTTCGATATCTAAGGAACGACCGATGATTTCCCTGATCGCGGACAAGGTCGTCGACAGCCAGTTCCTGCTGGCGCTGTTCGCCGCCATTGCCGCCGCCGCGACAGTGCTGACGATCGCGATCCCCCTGACGGAGGGATCGAACCTCCAGAAACGGATGAAGAACGTCGCGACCGAGCGGGAGAAGATCCGGGCCCGCGAGCGCGAGCGCCTCAACCGCCAAGCCGACCGGGTCTCGCTGCGGCAGGAGCCGAAGGCGTTCATGCGGCACATTGTCCAGCAGTTCAAGCTGGGCGATTGGCTGGGCACGGAGACCGCCAAGAACCAGCTCGCCATGGCAGGCTATCGCGGCCAGCAGGCCGAAGTCGCCTTCCTGTTCTTCCGCCTGGTGATGCCGATCGGCCTGTTCCTGTTCACGCTGCTCTATGTGTTCGTGATCAACGACTTCGGCCAGCCGGTGATGCTGCGAATCGGCATGGCGGTCGGCGGCGCCTATCTCGGCATCAAGGCGCCCGAGCTGTTCCTCTCCAACCAGATCGGCAAGCGTCAGGCCTCGATGAAGGCGGCCTTCCCCGATGCGCTTGACCTGCTGCTGATCTGCGTCGAATCGGGCATGTCGATCGAGCACGCCTTCCGCAAGGTCTCGACCGAGATCGGCGGCCAGTCGGTTCCGCTGGCCGAGGAGTTCGCGCTCTGCACGGCGGAGCTGTCCTATCTCTCCGAGCGCCGGCAGGCCTATGAGAACCTCTCGACGCGCACGGGGCTCGAGGGGGTCAAGTCCGTTTGTACCGCGCTGATTCAGGCGGAGCGCTACGGCACGCCGCTGGGGACGGCGCTGCGCACGATCGCCCAGGAAAGCCGCGACCAGCGCATGGTGGCGGCCGAGAAGAAGGCGGCTGCGCTGCCGCCCAAGCTCACCGTGCCGATGATCCTGTTTTTCCTGCCCGTGCTCTTCGTCGTCATCATGATGCCGGCGGCGATCCAGACGATGAAGCTGCAGTAGCGGATTTGAGTGAGGCACGAGGTTCTGCCCCCGGCAGGGCTTTTCAACCCTGTCGGACCCGAGTCCTGGCGGATCGCGACCCAAAACCGGAAAAAACAAGAGCGGGCTTGGCGCCGGTGCGACCGGGCGCCTGAAAGGGCGTGTCGTCAGCCTTGCGGTGGGGGCGTCGGAGCGCCGGCCTGGGCAGGAGCCGGCTTCGCCTTCGGCCTCGCCCCGCCGGTCTTGAGCATTTCCCAGCTGTTCGGCTGGCTCACGCTGCGTTTGAGATAGGCGATGGTCGCTGCCGCTTCCGCGGGGCTCTGGTCCTGCTTCGCCAGCGTCTCGGCCTCCGCGAAGCGGCCCTGCAGGCCGAGCACGAGCACGAGGTTCTGGCGCACCCGCGGGTCGCCACGGCCATTCGAGACCGCCTCGCGCAGGACGCGTTCGGCCTCCGGCAACTGCCGCGAAAGCGCCAGCGACAGGCCGAGATTGGACAACACCGTCGGTTCGCCGGGGGCAATCTTCAAGGCGGCCTGATAGATCTGCTGCGCGCGCTGGTGGTCGCCGAGCTGATCGGCGACGGTGCCCTGGGCGGAGAGGATGCGCCAGTCCGGCCGCTCCGGCGAATGGGCGCGCGACAGCACCTCGTCGGCCTCCTTCAGCCGGCCGTTATCCGCCAGCGAACGGCCATAGGCGCCGAGCAGCTCGCGATCATTGGTATGGGTCAGCACCGCACTCTGGAGCACGGCCAATGCCTGGGCGTTTTGGTCGAGCGCGCGCAGGGCACGGGCATAGTAGAAGGCGGCGTCTCGATCCTTGCGATTGGCTTCGTAGCGCTTGCCCCAGCGCTCGCTTTCGGCATGCCAATCCGAGGGGGTACGGGGCTGCGTCTGGCTGCTGCCGATCGAACCCGTGATGTCGCCGAGGCCGCCCTTGCTCTGGCAGCCGGCCAGAGCCAGCCCGGCGAGGCACAGGGCGAGGCCCAGAACGGGGCGAGAGAGTGTGCGCGCGCGAGCGGGATGCGGCGCCGCGACCTTGGGGACATAAGCTGACAGATGACTGGACAACATGGGTCTCACCGCTCGCCACCATGGCCGATGTGGTCGATCCGGTGATAAAACGTTAACCCTAACGCATCCTTAACCGGCCCCTTTCCGCTCTCTCAGGTATCTTGCGCGTGAACAGCCTCGTTTCCACGGCGTCCTCCGGCGCCATTCCCCTGCATTGCGTCACGAAGGCTGGGCTGCGGACCCTGCTCGCCGATCTCGCCCCGGAGGCCCGCCGTTTCGCCGAAACCCAGGGCTTCGCGGCCCAGCCGGGTCAGCATGTCCTGCTGCCGGATGCGACGGGGGCTGTTGCGGCCGTGCTGCTCGGGGTGGAGGGCCCCGAGGCGCGCCGCCGTGATCCTTTCGCACCCGGCCGACTCGCCGCGCTGCTGCCGGCGGGCGACTACGTCCTGTCGGGTGAGACCGGGGACCCGGAACTGGCGGCGCTAGGCTGGCTGCTGCAGGGCTATCGCTTTGATCGCTACCGCAAGTCCCCACCGCCTGCCGCCCGGCTCGTCCTGCCCGAGGGGGTTGATGGCGCAGAGCTCGTTCGTACCGCCGAAGCGGTCGCTCTGGCGCGCGATCTCGTCAACACCCCGGCCAACGACATGGGACCGGCCGAGATCGAGGCCGCGATCCGCGCCCTGGCGGAGGAAACCGGCGCGGTGGTCACCGCGATCGTGGGGGATGATCTTCTCGCCCGCAATTTCCCGATGATCCACGCCGTCGGCCGCGCGTCCCCGCGGCTGCCGCGTCTGATCGACCTGGTCTGGGGCGATCCCGGCCACCCCCTTGTCACGCTGGTCGGCAAGGGCGTCGCCTTCGATACGGGCGGGCTCGATCTCAAGCCCTCCGCTGGCATGTTGCTGATGAAGAAGGACATGGGCGGCGCCGCCGCGGCCATTGCCGCCGCGCGCATGATCATGCTGGCGAAGCTGCCGGTGCGGCTGCGCCTGCTGGTCCCCGCGGTCGAGAACGCCGTGGCCGGCGCGTCCTTCCGTCCGGGTGATGTGCTGACGAGCCGCAAGGGGCTCAGCGTCGAGATCGGCAACACCGACGCCGAAGGCCGCCTGATCCTGGCCGATGCCCTTGCCCTGGCCGATGAGGAGGCTCCCGAACTCCTGATCGACTTCGCCACGCTGACCGGCGCGGCCCGCACCGCGCTCGGCCCCGAATTGCCGCCCTTCTACACCCATGACGATGGGCTCGCTTCCGAGATCGCCCGGCTGGGGCAGGCGGTGAACGACCCCGTCTGGCGGATGCCGCTCTGGCCGCCCTATGAGCGCATGCTCGACTCGCGCGTGGCCGATCTCAACAACGTCTCCGGCGGCAGTTTCGCCGGTTCGGTCACGGCGGCGCTCTTCCTCAACCGTTTCGTGGAGAAATGCCCATCCTACGCGCATTTCGACATTTACGCCTGGAATCCATCCGCGAAGCCCGGCCGGCCGGAGGGCGGGGAGTGCCAGGCCGCGCGTCTGGTCTATGCGCTGGTCAAGCAGCTGCACCCGCCCGGTTAAGCCTGTCGGCAGAACCCCGTTGCACCGCAGCGAAGGCGAGGTAATGATCCGGCTCCGTAACGATCGCGACGGTTCCGAGACATGCCGCTGGAGATCAGGCCGTCCCAGGCCCTCAGATTGTGGCGCCAGGTCCATCTCGACCTGGTGCGCGACGGCGAATCCGATCTCTCGGCGCGCCAGACGGCGATCCTGCTGACGATCTATCTGGAACTGCCGCCGCATACCGTGCGCGGGCTCGCTGCCCAGCTCGGCGTGACCAAGCCGGTCATCACCAGAGCCCTGGACACGATGGGAAAGCTCGGGCTGGTGACGCGCCGGCGCGACGAGGCCGACCGCCGCAACGTTGTGATCCAGCGCACCGTCGCCGGCGCGCTGGCCGTCGAGCGCCTCGCCGACCGCATCGTCGAGCGCACGCGCGAGATCGGCGCGGCCTGAGCGTTTCCGGCGCCGCACTGCGGCGATAGAGTGTCGCGATGACCGCGATTCTCGACCGCCGCCTGACCCCCGCCCGTCCCGATCTCGCCGCCCGCCACCTGATCGGGCAGGTCGAGGCCCGCGTCTTCGTCGATCCCGAGCCGATGCGCGTGGTCGCGCCGTCGGCGCCGCTGCGGCGCGAGCCGCGGCCGGATGCGCCGCTCGACACCGAAGCGCTCTGTGGCGAGGCGGTCGACGTCTACGAGCGCTTCGAGGGCTGGGCCTGGGTTCAGCTCCGTACGGACGGCTATGTCGGCTACCTGCCGGACGATGCGCTGCGGCCGGATGCGCTCGCGCCCACCCACCGCGTCCGGGCGCTGCGGACCTTCGTCTATCCCGGCCCGTCGATGAAGCTGCCGCCGCTGGCGGCGCTTTCGCTGGGCGCCGGTGTCGCCGTGTCCGGCGAGAGCGGCGAGTTCCTGACGCTGTCGGAATTCGGGCGCTACGCCACCGGCTTCGTCTTCGCGCCGCATCTGGCGGCGCTGGAGACGCCGGAGCCCGACTTCGTCTCCGTGGCCGAGCTTTGCCTGAACGCGCCCTATCTCTGGGGTGGCAAGACCAGCCTCGGCCTCGACTGCTCCGGGCTGACGCAGCTCGCCCTCGCCGCCGCCGGCATCGCCTCGCCCCGCGATTCGGACATGCTGGAGCGCGAGATCGGCGAGCCCGTGCCCTTTGACGAGGGCCTGCAGGGCCTGCGGCGCGGCGACCTCGTCTTCTGGAAGGGCCATGTCGGCATCCTGACCGACCCCGACACATTGCTGCACGCGACCGCCTATTCGATGACGGTGATGAGCGAGCCGCTGCGCGCGGCCCGCGATCGGATCCAGGCCAAGAGCTTCGGCGCGATCACGAGCATCCGGCGGATCGGCTAGCCCAGCCCCTTCAGACGATACAGCGCCTCCAGCGCCTCGCGTGGCGTCATCTCGTCGAGGTCGAGTCCGTCGAGGGCCAGCCGTAGCGGGTCCTCCGCCGGCAGGACGGGCGGCGCGGCCGCGCGGCGCTGGGGCGCCGCGAAGAGCGGCAAATCGTCGACCAGCGAGGCGACCGGCTTCTCCCGCTCGCTCTTCTCCAGTTCGCCGAGGATGGTCCGGGCGCGCTCGACCACGGCGGGGGGCAGCCCGGCGAGCTTGGCGACCTGGATGCCGTAGGAGCGGTCGGCCGCACCCGGCACGACCTCGTGCAGGAAGACGACCTCGCCCTTCCACTCGGTGACGCGGACGGTCGCGTTGCTGACCCGCTCCAGCCGGTCGGCCAGGGCCGTCAGCTCATGGTAATGCGTCGCGAACAGGCCCCGGCAGCGATTGACCTCGTGCAGATGCTCGATCGCGGCCCAGGCGATCGAGAGCCCGTCAAAGGTCGCTGTGCCGCGCCCGATCTCGTCGAGAATGACCAGGGCGCGCGGCCCCGCCTGGTTGAGGATCGCGGCGGTCTCGACCATCTCGACCATGAAGGTCGAGCGCCCGCGGGCGAGGTCGTCGGCGGCGCCGACGCGCGAGAACAGCCGGTCGACGATGCCGATCCGCGCGCTCGTCGCCGGAACGAATGCTCCCATCTGCGCCAGCACCGCGATCAGCGCATTCTGCCGCAGGAAGGTCGATTTACCCGCCATGTTCGGGCCGGTGATCAGGCAGATGCGGCCGCCCTTCGCACCGTCGCCCGGCGGGGAGAGGTCCGTCTCGTTGGCGACGAAGGGCTTGCCGTCGCGCTTCAGCGCCGCCTCGACCACCGGATGCCGGCCGCCTGCGATGGTGAAGGCCTCGCTGGCATCGACCAGGGGCCGGACCCAGCCCTCCCGCGCCGCCAGTTCGGCGAGCCCCGCGGCGACGTCGATTTCCGCGAGCGCCGCCGCCGCGCGCTTGATCGGCTCCACCTGGGCCAGCACCGCCTCGCTGAGCGCGGCGAAGATGCCGAGTTCGAGCTTCAGCGCGCGGTCGGCCGCCGAGGCGATCTTGGCCTCCAGTCCGCCGAGCTCGACGGAGGAGAAGCGCATCGCGTCCGACATGGTCTGGCGGTGCACGAAGATCGCCCGCCACGGCTCCTTCAGGAAATCCTCGCCGACGGCCTGCGGCACCTCGACGAAATAGCCGAGCATGGCGTTGTGCTTGATGCGCAGCGTCCGGCACCCGGTCTCGGCCGCATAGCGCGCCTGCAGCTGCGCGATCACCTTGCGCGAATCGACCTGCAGGAGGCGCAGCTCGTCCAGCGCCGGGTCATGGCCCTCCCGGACGAAGCGCCCGTCGCGCCGGTTGAGCGGCAGTTCCTCGGCCAGCGTCGCGTCCAGCCGCGCCGGCAGGTCGGGGTCGATCTCGGACAGGGCGCGCGAGGCCTTCGACAATTCGGCCGGCAGGGCCGCCCGGTCGAGCAGCATGGCGACGATCGCCCGTGCCGCAGTCAGCCCCGCGCCAAGCGCGGCGAGGTCGCGCGGGCCGCCGCGGTCGAGCGCGAGCCGTGCCAGCGCCCGGGCGATGTCGGGCACGCGGGCGAGCGCGGCCTGGAGGTCCTCGCGCAGCGCGCCGTCGGCCACGAGCGCCGCCACCGCATCATGGCGCGCCGCGATCGCCTGCGGGTCGGTCAGCGGCCCGGCCAGGCGCTCGGCCAGGAGCCGTGCCCCGCCGGGCGTGACCGTGCGGTCGATCGCGGCAAGCAGGCTGCCGCCGCGCTCGCCCGCGAGCGTGCGCGTCAGTTCGAGATTGGCCCGCGTCGCCGCATCGATCAGCATCGTGTCCGAGCCGGTATCGCGCACCGGCGGCGAAAGCGGCGGGCGGGCGCCGAACTGCGTCCGCTCGACATAGGCCAGCGCCGCGCCGGCCGCCGCGATCTCGGCCCGGCTGAAGGCGCCGAAGGCGTCGAGCGTCGCGACCCCGAAGAACTCCCTGAGCCGCCGCTCCGCCGAGGCGGCGTCGAGCCCCTCGCGGGCCAGCGGCGTCACCGGCAGCCCCAGTTCGCGCCAGAAGCCCTGCAGGGCGGGATCGTCATGGATCGCATCGGGACAGACGATCTCGCGCGGCTCGAGCCGCGCGAATTCGATCGCGAGGCGTTCCTGCGGCGCCTCCATCACGCTGAAGCGCCCGGTCGAGATGTCGATCGCGGCGATTCCGTAGAGCGCGCTGGCATCGCCGAGCTTCCGCCGGGCGACGGCGACCAGCAGGCTGGCCCGACCGGGCTCGAGCAGGCGTTCCTCGGTGATGGTGCCGGGCGTGACGAGGCGCACCACGTCGCGCCGCACCACGGATTTCGGCCCGCGCTTCTTGGCTTCCGCCGGATCCTCGATCTGCTCGCAGACGGCGACGCGGTGCCCGGCCGCGATCAGCCGCTGCAGATAGTCGTCGGCGCGCTCGACGGGCACGCCGCACATCGGGATGTCGTCGCCCTGATGCTTGCCGCGCTTGGTCAGCACGATGCCGAGCGTCCGCGACGCGATCTCGGCATCCGTAAAGAACAGCTCGTAGAAATCGCCCATCCGGTAGAACAGCAGGCAGTCCGGATTGGCGGCCTTGATCTCGATGTACTGCGCCATCATCGGCGTGACGCGTGCGCTCTCGTCCCGGCCGCCGGCGGCGGGCGTCATGGCGGCCGAAGGCCTTTTGGCCTCGTCGGCGAGGGAAGCGCTGGATGGGAGCATCGCGCGAAACGCTAGCGTTTCGGCCCCGACTTGCAACCCATCCGCGGCCGGGCAAGGGACGCGGCCCGGTTTTTGATGTGGATGCGGCGCTTCCGCGACCGCGCCGCAACAAGGTTCAGGATTCGTTAGCAGCAAACACAGTAGAAGAAGCCGTGCCGATCTCAGCCGCAGCAGGCAAGGCGATATGCTACTGGAACTGACCAGGGGTCTGGGTTACCTCATCGTGGCGGCTGTGCTGGTGCCGCTTGCGACGCAGCGGCTCGGCAGCCATCACCGGCTCAGACAGGCCATCATCGGCTTGATCATCGCCGCCGGCGGCAGTGCCAGCATGTTCGATCCCATCGTGGTCGAGCCCGGCATCCTGCTGGATTTCCGCAACATCGCCGCGGTGCTGGCGGGCCCGCTCGGCGGGCCGATCGGCGCGGTCGTGACGGCGGCCGTGCTGGCGGCGGTCCGTGTCTATATCGGCGGGGCGGGCACGGCGGCGGGTGTCGTCGGCCTCGTCCTGTGCGCGACGATCGGTCTGGGTGTTTCGCTCTGGCTCAGGCGTTCGGGCCGAAGCTTCACGATGGCGGGCTTCGTCGCGCTGAGCCTCGTCGCGGCATGGATGCCGATCGCGATGATCCTGGTCTTCGCCGAATTCCCGCGCGCCTGGGACCTCATGAGGGCGATTTCCGGTCCGGCGGCGACGGCGGTGAATGTCGCGGGCGGGCTGCTGATTGGCTTCATCATCAAGAGCGACCATCAGCGCATCGAGGCGATGCTGCGGCTGGAGGCCTGCACCGCCAACATGCCCGGCGTCCTCTACCAGAAGATCCTGCGGCCGGACGGCACGATCCAGCACAAGCTCGCCAATTCCAAGATCGAGCAGTTTCTCGACGTCACGCGCGAGGAGGTCGAGCGCGATCCGGAAAGCTGGCTGCGCTGGATGGTGCCGGAGGATCGCGAGTTCCTGGCCAAGGCCAACGCCGCCGCCGCTGCCGACCGCACGCTCAAGCCCTGGCGTTTCGAGGCACGCCATATCCGGGATGACGGCTCGCTGATCTGGCTGCGCACGGATGCCGCGCCGCGCCGCCTGCCGGACGGCTCGATCTGCTGGGACGGGATCATGACCGACGTCACCGCCGAGCGCACCCTGGCGCAGCAGCGCCACGAGATGGACGAGGACCGCAAGGCCGCCGTCGAGGAACTCGCCGCCCAGCTCGAGGCGAAGGTCGGAAAAGCCCTCCAGGAGGTCGCCTCTTCGGTCCGAGGCATGCACGATGCGGCCAATGCCATGGCCGGCAGCGCCCATAACACCGCCCTGCGCGCGGGCGAAGTGACCCGCGAGGCCGAACTCGCCTCGCGCCGCGTCGGCAGCGTCGCCGTGGCGGCCGAAGAGATCGAGGCCTCGATCCGCGAGCTGACCCGGCAGACCGCCCACGCCGACGAGATGGTGCGCGGCGCCGCCAGCTATGTCCGCACCACCCGGCAGGACGTGGCCGGCCTGGGCGCGGCGGCCGACAAGGTCAGCTCCGTCCTCGACTTCATCGAGGACATCGCGGCCCGCACCAATCTTCTCGCCCTCAACGCCACCATCGAGGCGGCCCGTGCCGGAGCGGCCGGGCGCGGCTTCGCCGTCGTCGCGGGCGAGGTCAAGAACCTCGCCGAGCAGACCCAGAAGGCGACGCGCGACATCGCCGCGACGCTGCAGGACATCCGTGGGGCCGCCGCCACGGCCTCCGACGCCGTCGCTCAAATCGAAGGCACGATGACGGCGATCGAACAGACTTCGGGCGCCATCGCGGGGGTTGTCAGCCGCCAGGCCGACATCGCGACCTCGATCACCATCGATGCACAGGCCGTGGCCGGCAGCACCAGCGCGGTCACCTCAAGCGTCGGATCCGTCGCTGCGGAGGTCTCCGTCACCGGGGATGCGGCCGAGCGCGTGCTCGACGTCGCGCGTCGGGTGGACGACCAGACGGCCTCGCTCGACCGCTATGTCGGCGAGTTCGTCGGCAGCCTGCGCCGCCGCCTCTAGCGGATTGCGGCCGATGTCAGGATCGAGCCCTCGCGCTTCAGCCGCTCAGGAAGCGGCCCCGCGGAAAGCGACGCGATGGCTCTGATCATCGCCCTCGTCGAAAGCCTGTCCTTCATTCTCCTGGCGGCGCTCGCCGTCACGGTCGTGATGGCGCGGGTGGAGCGCTATCCGCGGCTGCGCCCGGTGTTGATCGGCCTGCTCTTCGCGGTGGCCGGCCTCGCCAGCATGATGCACCCCTTCATGATCCTGCCTGGCGTGGCGGTCAGCTCCCGCAACATCGCGGCCCTTCTTGCCGGCGCAGTGGGCGGACCAGTCGGAGCAGTTCTGACACTCGGGCCGCTCTCGGCTTTCCGCTACTTTCAGGGCGGAGCCGGCATGACGATGGGGCTCGTCGGCCTGCTGCTCGCTGCCGCTGCCGGCCTGGCCGTTTATTGGCGCAGGCCGCGCATCGAGCGTCTCGTCGTCAAAGGCGACATCCCTCTGATCGCGCTTGCTTCGGCGGCCGTCCTGATCCCGACGCCACTTCTGCTGCCCGATGCCGACATGGTCTGGCGCGTCATGACGCAGGCCATGCCGCCGACCATGGTGGTCAATGTGGCTGGCGCGACGCTCGGCGCGCTCATCATCCTCATCGACGCCGAGCGCCGCGAAATGGCCTATCGCTTCCGCAATCTCGCGGAGAAGGTCCCCGGCACGCTCTACCAGCGCATCCTCTCGCCCGAGGGGCGGGTCAGTTACCGCTTCGCCTCCTTCCAGCTCGGCGAATTGCTGGGGCTGAAGCAGGAGGAGGTCGAGCGCGACGCGCGCGTCTGGATCGACCGGATGATCCCGGAAGACCGCGCGCGCTTCGAGGAGGCCTGCCGCAACGGCTTCGATCCGAGCGACAACTGGCGCCTACATCTGCGCTACCACGGGAAGGACGGTCGCATCGTGGCGCTGCGTAGCGAGGCCACGATGCGCAGCCTGCCCGACGGCACCCGCATCTGGGACGGCATCCTGTTCGACGCCACCGACGAATGCAGCCTCGAGGCAAGCCGAGCCGAGATCGAGGCCGCCCGCCGGCGGCAGCTCGACGAACTCGCGGGGCAGCTGGAGGTCACCGTCGGCAAGGCGCTGAGCGAAGTCTCGCAATCCGCCCGCCGTATGCACGAGGCCGCGGGGGCGATGGCGCTGAGCGCCGATGCCACGACGAAGCGTGCGGAAGCCGTGACCCGTGAGGCCGATTCCGCTTCCGCCCGCATCGGCAGTGTCGCCGCGGCGGCCGAGGAGATTGACGCCTCGATCCGGGAGCTGACACGCCAGACGGACCAGGCCGACCAGGCTGCCCATCAGGCCGCGAGCTATGTGCGCGAGACACAGGCCGATGTCGCCGGACTGAATGCCGCTGCCGACAAGGCCAGCGCGGTGCTCGATTTCATCGAGGACATCGCCGCACGGACCAATCTTCTCGCTCTCAACGCCACCATCGAGGCCGCCCGCGCGGGGGCCGCCGGCCGCGGCTTCGCCGTCGTCGCCGGGGAGGTCAAGAATCTCGCCGAACAGACCCGGCAGGCGACGCGCGACATCGCGGCGACCTTGCAGGAGGTGCGCTCGGCCGCCGCGACCGCTGCCGGGGCGGTCGCCTTCATGGACCGGACCATGAGCGAGATGCAGCAGAGCTCGGGCGTGCTGGCGCGGGTCGTCAGCCGCCAGGCCGACATCGTCACCACCATCGCCGGGGACGCTCAGGCCGTGGCCCGCAGCGCCGTCGCGGTGACCTCCAATGTCGGCTCGGTCGGCGACGAGGCGCGCGTGACCGGCGAGGCCGCCAAGCTGGTCCTGGAGGCGGCCCGGACCGTCGAGGAGCAGACCGGCGCGCTCGACCACTATGTCGGCGATTTCGTCGCCAGCGTCCGCCGCCGGCTCTGACGGACCCCTTCTTCAGCTCCGTCGTCGGCTCTTCGGACGGCGGGGCATGGACGGGCCGCGCCGCGTGCGGCTTGTGGCGGGCCGGCCCCTTGCCTATGGTCCGCGTCCCCTGGGAAACGCTCACAAAAAGAATATTGCGATGTCCGACCAGCCGCCGATCAAACGCACTCGCCCGACCTTCACCGATCAGGAAGCCCTGCTGTTCCATTCGGAGGGCCGGCCCGGCAAGCTCGAGATCGTGGCCACTGTGCCGATGGCGACGCAGCGCGACCTGTCGCTGGCCTATTCGCCCGGAGTCGCGGTGCCGGTTCTGGCCATCGCCGAAGACCATACGCGCTCCTATGATTACACGGCGCGCGGCAACCTCGTCGCGGTCATCTCCAACGGCACCGCCATCCTCGGCCTCGGCAATCTCGGCGCGCTCGCCTCGAAGCCGGTGATGGAAGGCAAGGCCGTCCTGTTCAAGCGCTTCGCCGATGTCGACTCGATTGATCTCGAGGTCGACACCGAGGATGCCGACAAGTTCATCGAGGCGGTGCGCTATCTCGGCCCCTCCTTCGGCGGCATCAATCTCGAGGACATCAAGGCCCCCGAATGTTTCATGATCGAGCAGCGCCTGCGCGAGCTCATGGACATTCCGGTTTTCCATGACGACCAGCACGGCACCGCGATCATCGCTGCCGCCGGCCTGATCAACGCGCTCGATCTGACCGGCCGCGACGTCAAGACGACGCGCCTCGTCATCAACGGTGCCGGTGCAGCCTCGATCGCCTGCACGGAACTGCTCAAGGCGATGGGCTTCAAGCCCGACAACGTCATTCTCTGCGACACCAAGGGCGTGATCTATCAGGGCCGCACCGAGGGCATGAACCAGTGGAAATCGGCCCATGCGGCCGTGACCGACCGGCGCACCCTCGCGCAGGCCCTGGACGGGGCGGACGCCTTCTTCGGCCTCTCGCAGAAGGGCGCCGTGACGCCCGAGATGGTCGCCTCGATGGCAAAGAACCCGATCATCTTCGCCATGGCCAATCCCGATCCGGAGATCACGCCCGAGCAGGTCCATGCCGTGCGCGACGACGCCATCATGGCGACCGGCCGCTCCGACTATCCCAACCAGGTCAACAACGTCCTCGGCTTCCCCTTCATCTTCCGTGGCGCGCTCGATGTGCGGGCCAAGACCATCAACATGGAGATGAAGATCGCCGCCGCCGAGGCGCTGGCTTCGCTCGCCCGCGAGGACGTGCCCGACGAGGTCGCCGCCGCCTATCAGGGGTCGCGGCCGCGCTACGGCAAGGACTACATCATTCCGGTGCCTTTCGACCCGCGGCTGATCCAGGTCGTGCCGATGGCGGTGGCGAAGGCTGCGATGGAGACCGGGGTCGCCGGCAAGCCGATCGTCGACATGAACGCCTACAAGGCGCAGCTCTCGGCGAGACGCGATCCCGTCGCCGGGACGCTGAACCGGATCTTCGAGCGCGTCCGGCGCTATCCCAAGCGCGTCGTCTTCGCGGAGGGCGAGGAAGAGCAGGTCATCCGCGCCGCGGTCTCCTTCGTCAATCAGGGGCTCGGCCACGCCATTCTGGTCGGCCGCGAGGAGCGCGTCTTCGAGACCGCGACCTTCCTCGGCATCGATCTCGAGACCAAGGGCATCTCGGTCCAGAATGCGCGGCTGTCCAAGCGCAACACCGCCTATGCGCAGTATCTCTATGAGCGGTTGCAGCGGCAGGGCTATCTCTTCCGCGACTGCCAGCGCCTGATCAACCAGGACCGCAATCATTTCGCAGCTGCCATGGTCGCGCTCGGCGATGCCGATGCGATGGTCACCGGCGTCACCCGCAACTATTCGATCGCGCTGGAGGAGGTCCGCCGCGTCATCGACGAGAAGCCGGGGCACCGCGTGATCGGCGTCTCGATCGTGCTCTCGCGCGAGCGCACCGTGCTGGTCGCCGACACGGCCATCACCGAGATGCCGACGGCGAAGGAACTCTCCGAGATCGCGATCGAGGCCGCGGGCGTGGCCCGGCGCCTCGGCTATGAGCCCAAGGTCGCGATGCTCGCCTTCTCGACCTTCGGCCATCCGGCCGGCGAGCGCTCGGAGAAGGTGCGCGAGGCGGTCAAGCTGCTCGACGCCCAGCGCGTCGATTTCGAGTATGACGGCGAAATGGCCGCCGACGTCGCGCTGAACCGCGATCTGATGGCGCAGTACCCGTTCTGCCGACTGAGCGGGCCGGCGAACGTGCTGATCATGCCGGCGTTCCACTCGGCCTCAATCTCGACCAAGATGCTGCAGGAACTCGGCGGCTCGACCGTGATCGGCCCGCTGATCGTCGGCCTCGACAAACCGGTCCAGATCGTTCCGCTCGGCGCCAAGGACAGCGACATCGTCAACATGGCCGCGCTCGCCGCCTTCAACATCGGCGGCTGAGGCGTCGGATCAGGAGGCCGCCGCGCGTCTCTTGCGCGTTGCGGCGGCTTTCTTGGCGGAAGCCGAGCGCTCCGCGGCGCTGCGCGACGCGGAGGCCTTGCCGCCGCGCTCGCCACCGCGTTTCGCCGCGCTGTGATTGTCCGGCTTGCCGCGCCCCGAGCCGCTTTTGTTGCCGCCGCCGCTCTCCTTGTTGACGGTGGCCCAGGCGCGCCGCTCGGCCTCCTCCTTGTCGACGCCGCGCTCCTCGTAGCTCTCCTCGATATGCTCCGCCTTGCGCTTCTGCTTGTCGGTGTAATCCGATTTGTCTCCGCGTGGCATGGCCCATCTCCCTGCTGTCGTCGCGGAACGCCGGGCTGCAGCTCCGGTTCCCGTTCATTCTGAGTTCATTCGACCGCGGCCAGCCTGTCGCCAAGGCCGGAAAACCGGCGGTTGGGGATCGTCGGGTTCGTGCGGGCGGCAGGTGAGACGCCGGGTAGGGGAGCTGTGCCGGGGGACCGGCAGGTGGCGTTGCGCTTCGCGCGGCTCACCGGCGGCTTCTGGCGCGGCGCGCAGGCCGGGCGCGCCTGGTTCTGGTCGCTGCTGCTGGGCTGCGCGATCATCCTCGGCGTCTTTGCCAATGTGACCGTCAATCGCTGGAACGGCTGGTTCTTCGACGCGCTGGAGAAGCGCGACAGCGAGAGCGCCCTGATCGCGGTCGCCGTCTTCCCCGTGCTGGTGCTGATCGTGGCCGGGCTCGGCGTGGTGATCCTGGTCGCACGCGAGACCTTCCAGGTGCATTGGCGGCACTGGGTCACGGCCAAGCTCGCCGACCGCTGGGTCGGCCAGCGCCGCTTCTTCCGCCTGAGCCTGTCCGGCTATGAGCCGGCCAATCCCGAATACCGCATTGCCGACGACGTCCGCTGGGCAACGGAGCCGGTGGTCGATTTCGCCATCGGGCTGCTCTCCGCGGTCATCACCATCATCACCTTCATCGAAATCCTCTGGAAGATCGGCGGGGCGCTCACGGTCCAGACCGGGGGCACCACCCTTGTCGTTCCGGCCTATCTCGTTCTGGCGGCGATCATCTATGCCGTCCTGGTCTCTCTGCTCGTCACCATCGTCGGCCGGCGCCTGCCCGGCCTGATCGCGGCGCGCAACGAGGCCGAGGCGCGGCTGCGCTTCTCGCTGATGCGGATCCGCGACCATGGCGAGACGATCGCGCTCTCTCGCACCGAGACGGGCGAGCGCCTCGCCGTGGCACGGACCTATGACGGGCTCGTCGGCCGCTGGCTCGCCATGATCCGCCAGCGCGGCCGGCTGACCTGGATCACCAATGGCAGCGGCGCGCTCGTGCCGGTGGTGCCATTGCTCCTGGCTGCGCCGAAATATCTCTCCGGCGAGATGTCGCTCGGCGGCGTCGTTCAGGTCGCGGCCGCCTTCGTCGCCGTCCAGAACGCCTTCAACTGGCTGCTCGACAACTTCATGCGCATCGCCGAATGGCTGGCGGCAGCCCGGCGCGTCAACGAACTCGCCGATGCGCTGGAGCGGATCGACGGCGAGCCGCCCGGCGAGCATCTGGCCGTCTCCCCGAGCGCGGACGGGTTCTTCCGCCTCGACGACATCACCCTGATCGACCGCGACGGACGGACGCTGGTCGCCGACATCACCTGCGCGCTGCCGCCGGGTGCCACCTTGCACGTCTCGGGCGAACTCGGTCTCGGCAAGGCGGCGCTGATCCAGGCCGTGGCCGGGCTCTGGCCCTGGGGGCGTGGCGAGATAGGCCTGCCGTCCAATGCCTTCGTCACCGCCGTGCCGCACAAGCTGCATCTCTCGGAGGGCAGCCTGCGCGCCGTGCTCGAAACCGGCCACAGCCTGCCGGAGGAGCAGCTCCACGGGGTGTTGCGGCGCTACGGCCTCTCGACGCTCGCTCCCTCGCTGGACGAGACCCGCGACTGGGATCGGGAACTCGCCACCGGCGACCGGCAGCGCCTGGCCCTGGCGCGGGCCGAACTCGAGCAGCCCGACATCATCCTGCTGGACGAGGCCACGAGCGCCTTCGACACCGACGCGGCGCTGGAGCTGCTCGGCCAGCTGCGCGCCGCCCGGCCGGACGCCATCATCATCGCCTTCGGGCAGGGCGCCGGCTTCGCCGAGGTCGCGACCCACCGCCTGCTCCTCAAGCGCGCCGGCGGGGTGGTGCGGATGGCACAGCGCCAGCCGGCCTCCGATAGCGTCGCGCCTTGCGCGGCATCGGTCCATGCCGAACCCGCCGAATGACCCTTCACCGCCCTCTGGAGCCTGAGACGATGACTGCTGCCGCGATGAACATCTGGGACGTCTACTGGGGCCTGCGTGTCGAGCAATGCCCCTGCGACGTGCATTTCGTCGAATGGCTCGAGGAGCTCGGCCTCACCGGCAAACGCGTCTACCACTTCGGGACCGGCGGCCATCACTATGTCGGCATCCGCTGTGCCGAGCCGGAGCTTGACTGCACGGTGCTGGGCATCACCGCCTCGCCCAAGGAATACGACGCCTTCGTCAAACTGGCGACCGGCAACCCGACCATCACCAAGACCTACAGCGCCTATTTCGGCGACATCTACACCAGCAATGCGAAGCTGCTGCCGCGCTTCGACATCGTCACCCTTTTCCATGCCTGCGAGTTCAGGACGGAAGCGAACGATGCCTATGGAGCGCTGACCGACCGCGAGGTGATCGACCTGTTCACGGGCCAGACCGACGCCGGCGGCTACCTGCTGTTCTACACCGGCTCCTTCGCCTATGCGACGGCGGAGCCCATCATCGCCGACTGGGCTAAGACCGCCGCTGTCGAAGAGGTTGCCTCGTTCAAGACGCTGCGGGTGTTCCGCAAGACCGGCTGAGCCACCCCCGCGCCGGGCTCATGGGTCCCATTCGGCAGGCGGTCCCGCCTTGTGGATTGGTGCACAGGCTTTATCTCTGCGGCCGGGGCCCTTCGGCGCCTCGTGTCCGCAATCGGCGCCGCCGCTCTCCGGCCGGCGCCAGAACCCGTCATGAGTGCGCATGTCGTTCGGCCCGCTCGAGCCTGGAATGCCGCCACGCCGGCGCAGCCGTTGGTGGTGGGTCGGCCCGCTTGCCAGCGTCATCATCTTCGGCGCCTCGCTGGTGGTGCTCTGGCACATCGTCCGCGAAATCCAACCGGGCGAGCTGGCCAACGCCTTCGCCAATGCGAGCCTGCGCCAGCTGGGTCTCGCCTGCGGCTTCACGGCGCTGAGCTATCTCCTGCTGACGGGCTACGACGCGCTCGCGCTGAAACGGCTCGGCCTGTCGATCCCGTACCGCACCACCGCTCTCGCCTCCTTCACCAGCTATTCGGTTTCCTTCACGCTCGGCTTTCCGATCGTGACCGGCGGCACCGTCCGCTACTGGATCTATTCTCCGAAGGGCGTGCGCGCGTCCGAGGTCGCAAGCCTCACAGTGATCGCGGGGCTGACCTTCTGGCTCGGCCTCGGCGCCATCCTCTGCGTCAGCCTGCTCTATGCCACGCCCTCGGTCGCGGTTCTGGCGCGCACCTCGCCGCTCGTCGTTCAGGCGGTCGGGGCGGCCGTCGCGGCCGGGACCCTCGGCTATCTGGTCTGGATCGCGAGCGGCGAGCGCACCATCCGCGTGCGCGGATGGAACCTGCCTCTGCCGGGATTGGGCATCACGCTGGGCCAGATGTTCCTCGGCGCGGCGGAGGTCTGTGCGGCGGCGGCCGTGCTCTTCGTGCTGCTGCCGGGGGGGCACGGTATCGACTATCCGAGCTTCCTGGCCGTCTATGTCTTCGCCTGCCTCGTAGGCATCGCCAGCCATGCGCCGGGCGGTCTCGGCGTCTTCGAGGCGACGATGCTGGTGGCGCTCAGCCGCCTGCCCTTCGAGCCCGTGCTCGGGGCGCTGCTGATCTTCCGCATCATCTATTACATCCTGCCCTTCATCCTCGCTCTGGTGCTGCTCGCCCTCAACGAGATGATCAGGCGCATCCGCCGCCACGAACGCTGAGGCCGGCCCTCACTTCAGCGCCACCACAATCAGCAGGAACAGCAGGACGAGCGCGATCTGCTTCAGGCTCCAGTCGATGCGGGCGAGCAGATCCGTCGTCGTCTCCTCGGGCTCCTCGTCGATGGCGGCCGGGGCCGTGACGGGGTTCACGCCTGTCGGCTGCCACTCCAGGCTCTCGACCAGGCCACGCGCCGGTTCGCTCGCCCGTCCCTCGGCATCGAGCCCCAGATGCCAGGACACCGGCAAGCCGGCGGGGGCGTCGCGCTCGCTCTCCCGCACCCATAGGCTCGTCATCGCCGCGATCGACAGTCGCTGCGCCCTTCCGTCGCGAACTGCACTGGAGAGGGCATCGAAGACCGCCAACGGAGTGAAGATTTCGGCCCGGAACCCCTCTTCCGGCCTGTCCGCCCCGTCGTCGAAGCTGAGAACGATCAGGGCGCGCGCCTCGCCCAGCGCGGCCACCGGGCGGATGGTCAGGCCGAGCGATGTCGCTTCACCGGGATGGCCGACCCGCATCAGCCGATCGACGTCTGGCTCCGCGCGGCCCTCCAGCCGCATCGCATCCTCGATCTGCCCGTCGCGGAGGATAAAGCCGCCGATCGGTCGAAGCCCCGTCGCCACGAGCCGGAGCGGTCGGCCGAGGCCTTGCACATAGCGATCGGACCCCCCCTCGACCGTCATCAGGCCCTGTGCCACGGCGACACGTCGCGTCGCGCCTGTATCGACCATCGGATCACGGCTCCCCCAACTGGCCGCGACGATAGCAGGTCACTCCTCAGCGGCGAAACAGCGACCCGACCGGGTGCGCGGGCGGCGCTGCCGCGGTCCCATTTTTTGCATCAGGCGCATGACAAGCGGCCAGATCGCCGGGTTGTCACGCGTTTCGCGAAGCCCTAGAGCGACAGGCAGGGGCTTACGATCATCTGCGCCCGCCGTCAGGCGTGAGGCGCCCAGACAGGCTGCCATGACCGACGCTTCGACGACCGCCGGGCCCCGCCACGGCATGAGCTTCCGTTCCTTCGTCGCCCTGATGGCCGCTCTGATGGCGGCCAATGCGCTGGCGATCGACTCGATGCTGCCGGCGCTCCCCCAGATGGCGGAGGCGCTCGGAATCGCGGGCGCCAATGAGCGGCAATGGATCATCACCGCTTATCTGCTCGGCTTCGGCTCAGCCCAGATCGTCTATGGTACGTTGGCCGACCGCTTCGGGCGCCGTCCGATCCTACTCTTCGGCCTGATCGTCTATGTCGCGGCCAGCATCGCGGCGGCCTTCGCCGGCTCCTTCGAGACGATGATGGCCGCGCGCGTCGCCCAGGGCATCGGCGCCGCGGCGACGCGCGTGCTCGTCGTCTCGATCGTGCGCGACTGCTATTCCGGCCGCGACATGGCTCGGGTCATGTCGCTCGCCATGATCGTCTTTCTCGCTGTCCCGATCCTCGCGCCGTCGATCGGTCAGGCGATCCTGTGGGTCGCGCCCTGGCGCTGGATCTTCGGCGTGCTGACGATCTTCGGGGCCTTGGTCATGCTCTGGGCCATGCGTCGCTTGCGCGAGACGCAGGCGCCCGAGGATCGCAAGCCGATCGAGGTCGCTACAGTGGTCGCGGCGTTCCGGACCACACTGACGACGCGGCTCGCCGTCGGCTACATGCTGGCGATGGCCTTCGTACTCGGCGGACTGTTCGGCTTCATCAATTCGGCCCAGCAGGTCTTCGTTGATGTTTTCCGCGCGCCGGAGTGGTTCACCACCATCTTCGCGCTGATCGCGATGTTCATGGCCGCGGCCTCGCTGCTGAATTCGCGCATCGTCGGTCGGCTCGGCATGCGCCGCGTCTCGCATGGCGCCTTGCTCGCCTATATCGGCCTGACCGGGCTGCATGCCCTCCTCGCCTGGTCTGGGTACGAAGCGCTGTGGAGCTTCGCAATCCTGCAGGGCGGTACGATGTTCTGCTTCGGGCTCGTCGCGCCCAATTTCGGCGCCATGGCGATGGATCCGCTCGGCCATGTCGCCGGCACGGCCTCCTCAGTCCAGGGCTTCGTCACGACGATCGTCGGCGCGCTGCTGGGCTTCTACATCGGCCAGCATTTCGACGGCACCGTGCTGCCGCTGACACTCAGCGTGGCGCTCTGCGGTGTCGCGGCGCTCGGGATCGTGCTGGTGGCGGAAAAGGGGCGCCTGTTTCGGCCATCGGCGGGGCGGCATTGACGGGTGACGGGTTGAACGCGCGCGCTTCACGGCGGACCGGTCGGTGTTTCGAGAAAGACCGGAAACAGTGAGGCGAGAAAGATAACCCATCGTCATTGTCTTACCTTTTAATTTGTCTAAACAAGTATTGATATAATAATCGACAGCGCAATGTCGGATCAGAGTTGATCCGAGACTGTGTATCGCGCTACGGGTCCGGGCAGATCACCTTCCGGAGACGTGGAATGAACCGCTCGATCATGGCGCTGTCGGCTGTTGCCGCCCTGGTTCCAGCCTGGCCTGCCGGCGCCCAGCAGGCGCGCGTCGAGCAGCTCGACGAGATCGTCGTGCAGGGCGAAGCGGCGCGTCGGCCCGGTAGCGGTGCCACCGGCATCGTCGCCAATGACGGTTTCGTGCCCAAGACCAGCCGGACCGCCACCAAGACGGAGACCCCCGTCGCGGAGACGCCCCAGACCGTCAACACGGTCACGCAGAAGCAACTCGAGGAGCGCCGCCCGCAATCGCTGACGGAGGCGCTGGGCTATACGCCGGGCGTCCGCACCGGCGGCTACGGCTTCGACCCGCGCTTCGACAGCTTCACCATCCGCGGCGTCGACATCACCTATACCGGCGTCTTCCGCGACGGCCTGCGGAACTTCAACAGCCCGAGCGGCCTGTTCCGCATGGAGCCCTACGGCTTCGAGTCGATCTCGATCCTCAAAGGCCCGGCCTCCTCGCTCTATGGCGCCAGCGCCTCCGTCGGCATCATCGACGCGATCTCGAAGCGCCCGACCGAGACGAGATTTGGCGAGGTCGAGATCCAGGGCGGGTCCTTCAACCGCCGACAGATCAATTTCGACCTCGGCGGCCCGGCCAATCAGGCCGGCACGGTCCTCTACCGGATCACCGGCCTGCTGCGGGAGTCGAACACCAGCCTGCCCGGCGTCCCCGACGACCGCCTCTTCATCGCCCCCGCCATCACTTTCAAGCCGAACGAGAACACCAAGCTCACCATCCTCGGCGAATACATGGATTCGAAGACCGGCGGCTCAACCGCCTATGACAACAATTATGGCAGCTTCAGGCTGCGCGACGGGACGGTGATCTTCCCCACGGTCGGCGCCAAGCGGACGATCCTGTTCAACCCGGCCTATAACGACTTCACCCAGAAGCAGGGCCGCATCGGCTACGAGTTCGAGCACAAATTCTCGGACACGGTCTCGGTCCACCAGAACCTGCGCGTCTCGACGCTGTCGACAGACGAAAAGTTCGGCACCACCACCTATGCCGGCCGCGTCAAGGAAGACCTCGATGCGATCTCGACCGACACCTATCTCAAGATGCTCCTGCGCACCGGTCCGATCAGCCATACGGTCCTGACCGGGCTCGACATCGGCCGCGCGAGCTACGGGTCGCGGATCGGCTACAACTTCGCCAGCATCTCCGATCCGGCTCTGCCCGAGCCGACGAAGCAGCGCCAGACGCTGATCGGCGCCTATGTCCAGGACGAGATGAAGATGGGCCCCTGGCGCCTGCTGCTGAGCGGCCGGCACGATTGGCTCTCGAGCACCTACACCGTGCCCGGCACCGCGCCCTCCAAGCAGGACGAGGGCGCCTTCACCGGCCGCGCCGGGCTGAGCTACGTCACCGATTTCGGGCTGACGCCCTATGTCAGCTACGGCACCTCCTTCAACCCCAATCCCGGCACGGTGCTGAATGGTGGCGTCGCCAAGCCGACCAAGGGAGAGACGGCCGAAGCGGGCGTGAAATATGCCGTGCCGGGCTACAACGCCTTCATCAATGCCTCGGTCTTCTGGCTGAAGCAGAAGGACGGCATCGTCTACACCGTGGTCGATGCAGTGAACCGCCAGACTCAGCTCGATTTCCAGTCCCGCGGCTTCGAGATCGATGCGACGACCTCGCTCGGCAACGGGGTGAGCCTGCAGGCTTCCTACGCCTATACCGACACCGAGATCACCAAGCTCTCGCCCGACACGGTCGGCAACCAGATCAACAGTGTGCCCAAGCACGCCTTCTCGGTCTGGGCGGGCTACGACATCGCCACCGGTCCGCTGCGCGGACTCGGGCTCGGTGCCGGCGTGCGCTACACCGGCGCCAATTTCGGCGACGACTACAACCGGCTGATCATCCGCAACAGCGCGACGGCCTATGTCGATGCCCGCCTGACCTATGATTTCGAGAAGCTCGATCCGAAGCTCAAGGGCATCAGCGCGCAGGTGAACGCCCAGAACCTGCTCGACAAGGTCGATCAGGTCTGCACCGCTGGCTACTGCTACTTCAACCAGGGCCGCAAGGTCCTCGCCAGCCTGCGGTACCGCTGGTGAGCGCGGCGGCGGGCGCGGCCCTCGCCGACGCTGCGCACCGGGGCCCGGTTGCCCGGCTCGTCGTCGGGCTGGGCGGGCTCTACGTGGCGCAGAGCGTCATCGGCGGCGTCATCTTCACCGGCCTGCCGGCGGTGATGCGCAAGAGCGGCGCCTCGCTCGACGACATCGCCTTCATCCTGCTCACCGTCCTGCCCTGGTCCTTCAAGTTCCTGTGGGCTCCGGCGGTGGAGCGCTTCCGCTCGCCCCATGGCGGGGTGCGGCGCTCGCGCAGCGCGATCGCGCTCTTCGGCGCCTTCGCGGTCGGGGCCGTCATCGCCTGCGCGCTGATCGGCCCGACCGCGCTCGGGCCGCTGACGGTCGCCATGATGGTGGCCTCCTTCTCGTCGGCCACGATCGACATCGCCTGCGACGGCCATGCGGTCGAGAGTTTCGCCGAGCGCGACCGCGGCTGGGCCAATGCCGCCCAGGTCGGCGGCGCCTATCTCGGCTCGGCGATCGGCGGCGGCCTCTTCCTCGTCCTGATCGACCATTGGGGCTGGCAGCCGGCGACGCTGGTCATGGCCTGCGCGCTGGTCGCGCTCGCGGCCCCCTTCCTGCTGACGCCGGACGGCGCGGTGGCGGCCCGCCAGGACAAGCCGCCCCAGTCGCTCAAGCAGGCCCTGAAGCGCCCCGAGATCCGCTCCGGCCTCGCTCTGGTCGCGCTCTATGTGCTCGGCCAGAAGGTGTCGATGCTGCTGGTCGGCCCCTTCCTGGTCGATGCCGGCCTCAGCCTCACCGCGATCGGCACGCTGAACGGGCTCGGCGTCACCGCGCTCGGGCTGGCGGGCGCGCTCGGCGGCGGCTGGATCCTGCGTCGCATCGGCGCCTATCGCGTGATGGGCTGGACGCTCGGCATCCAGATGCTCGTCATGCTCGCCTTCGCCGTCGTCGCCCATCTGAAGCTCGATGCGCCGGTGGCGCTGATGGCGATCTATCTCGCCTCGGCCGGCACGCTCGCACTGGGCTTCGTCGCGCTCTATTCGGAGCTGATGGGCCGCGCCTCGCTCGACCAGGCCGGCGTCGATTTCACCCTGTTCCAGAGCATGGATTCGATCGTCAGCCTCGTCGGCTGGCGCATCGCGGGATATGCGGGCGACAGGCTGGGCTATGCCGCCTGCTTCGCCGCCGCCGCCGTGCTCGCCCTCGGCGTGTCGACGCTGATCCCGCGCTTCGCGCGCGCGCAGGCAGGCTGAGAGGCCATGGCCCCGGTCCCGGTTCCGGCGGCGTTCGATCTGGCTGGCCTCTTCGCGGGGGATCTGGCCCGTTTCGCCGGCAGCCTGCGCGTCGATGACGGCGCGGCGCATCTGGACGGGCGCCGCCTGCTGGAACTGGCCACGTTGCGCGAGCTGATCGACCGCTTCGGCGCGACCCAAGCCGGCGGCGAGCCGCGCGCCATCGTTTCGATGTGGAGCCAGTGGCACTTCTCCAACACGATTGTCCCGGCCACGGTGGTCCAGCTTCTGGGCGGGGTCGGCCTGCCGGTCGCCCTCGAAGGAGGGCGCTTCGCCCTGCATGACAATGGCTGCACGGCCGGCGTCGTGATCCCGCCCGAGCATCCGCTCCCGCCCCGCCCGGCGAAGGTTGGGCTCGAATCCCTGATCGAGAGGCATGTCTCCCCGCTGATTACGTTACTCGCGGGCCATTTCGGGGTCTCGGCGAAGCTGCTCTGGAACAATGCCGCCGTCAGCCTGGCCTGGAGTGTCCAGCAATGCGCGGCCGATCCGCGCGTCGATCGCCAGGGTTTGGCCGAGGCCCAGGCGCTGCTGACCGCGGCCCTCACGTCGGCAGGCCGGAAAAACCCGCTCGACGGCGCCCTGCGGCCCTCCGCACTCGCGCCGATGGAGAACTGCCAGCGGAAGATCTGCTGCCTGCGCTATCTGCTGCCCGGCATGGCCGATTGCGGCTCGTTCTGCCCGCTGCCACGACACTCACGCGCCGCCGCGGCGTGAGACGCCCGGATGGGATGCAACGGATCGGGGAGGGAGTGGCCGCCTTCCGCTCGCGGAGGCCTGGCCTTGTCTTTCGGGAAACCTCACCGCCGCCATCGAGGCGACGGGCATGCCGGGAATCGTCTTCAGTCCGGGTAGATCGAGAGAGATTCGCAGTGGCTCGGGAAGCGACGCCGCCGATCGGCCTCCCGTCTCGCAGTCAACTCACGCCGTCTTGAGATTGACGGCCGACGACTTGCCGGTCTTGCGGTCCGCCTCGAGATCGTAGCTGATCTTCTGGCCCTCGTTCAGGCCGCGCATGCCGGAGCGCTCGACCGCGCTGATATGCACGAACACGTCCTGTCCGCCCTGATCAGGGGTGATGAAGCCATAACCCTTGGTCTCGTTGAACCATTTCACAGTACCTGTGGCCACGTGATGTTCCTTCGGTCTCAGTTCAGCCCGGCACATGCCGAGCCGAACCTACTGTAGGGGGCAATTCGCTCCGGTTGCAATGACGCGCCGCACAACGAGAATTTGAATCATCTTGAGCTGCGCCGGTCCGGCCGGCGCGACATGCCGCAGGAGCAAGGCAGGGCGCGGGCGGGGGCCTTGCCCGCCGCGCCGCGCTCACGCATGAACGACGCCGACAAGAGCGCAGGAGAGCCTCCCCATGACGACTTACGTGATCGATCCGCCGGCGGTGACGGCCGTGCCGGTGGCGGGCGGCGGGATGTTCCCGGTGCGCCGCGTCTTCTGCGTCGGCCGCAACTACGCCGAACACACCCGCGAGATGGGCGGCGATCCCGACCGCGAGGAGCCCTTCTTCTTCACCAAGCCCGCCGACGCGCTGGTCATCAACGGCGCCGACACGCCCTATCCGACCAAGACCGCCGATCTCCACCACGAGATGGAGCTGGTGGTCGCCATCGGCACCGGCGGGAAGGATATCGCCGAGGCCGACGCGCTCGCCCATGTCTTCGGCTATGCCGCCGGCCTCGACATGACCCGCCGCGATCTCCAGGCCGCCGCCAAGAAGGCCGGCCGTCCCTGGGACATGGCCAAGGGCTTCGATCTCTCCGGCCCCATCGGCGAGATCGCCCCCGCCAGCCAGATCGGCCATCCCGCCGCCGGCAAGATCGAACTCGTCGTCAACGGCGTGCCGCGCCAGAGCTCGGACCTCGCCAAGCAGATCTGGAACGTGCCCGAGACGATCGCCTATCTCTCCGGGCTGGTCGAGCTCGCGCCCGGCGACCTGATCTTCACCGGCACGCCGGAAGGCGTCGCGGCGGTCGTCCGCGGCGACGTGCTCGAAGGCGAGATCGCCGGCGTCGGCACCGTCCGCACCCGGATCGCCTGAGCCGCCCCAACCCGTCTCCATCCCGCAGGAAAGCCGTGTCCATGACCCTGACCGCCGACGCCGCTGGCGTCTTCCCGATCGCGCCGACCCCGTTCAATCCGGATGGCTCCGTCGACTGGGCTTCGACCGAGAAGCTCTTCGCCTTCTATGACGAGATCGGCTCGGACGGCACGACGGTGCTCGGCATCATGGGCGAGGCGCCCAAGCTCGAGCCGGAGGAATCGCTGCGCATCGTCAAGACGGCGGTGGCCGGCATGCCGGGCAAGCCGGTGATCGTCGGCGTCTCGGCGCCGGGCTTCGCCGCCATGCGCACGCTGGCGCGCCAGTCGATGGAGCTGGGCGCTGCCGGCGTCATGATCGCGCCGCCGCCGAGCCTGCGCACCGACGACCAGATCACCGGCTACTACGCCCAGGCCGTCGAGGCGATCGGCACCGACATCCCCTTCGTCATCCAGGATTATCCGCTGACGCTCTCGGTGGTGATGACGCCGGCCGTGATCCGCAAGATCGTCACCGACAATCCCTCCTGCGTCATGCTCAAGCACGAGGACTGGCCGGGGCTGGAGAAGATCTCGACGCTCCGCAAGTTCCAGAAGGAGGGTTCGCTTCGCCCGATCTCGATCCTCACCGGCAATGGCGGCCTCTTCCTCGATTTCGAGATGGAGCGCGGCGCCGACGGCGCGATGACCGGCTACGCCTTCCCGGAACTGCTGATCGACGTCGTGAAACTGCAGAAGGCCGGCAAGCGCGACGAGGCGCATGACATCTTCGACGCGCATCTGCCGCTGCTGCGCTACGAGCAGCAGCTCGGTGCCGGCCTCGCGGTTCGCAAATACACGCTGATGAAGCGCGGCATCCTCGCCAGCGACGCGCAGCGCAAGCCGGGCTCGGCGATCAGCGCCCTGGCCAAGACCGAAGTCGACTATCTGCTCGCGCGCGTCGCGAAGACCGACCCGCGCGCCGCGCTCTGATCGGCACAAGGGGCCGCCTCACGGGGCGGCCCCGCTCCTGACAGCATCTTGCGGATCGGCCTCCCGCGCCGATGGACACGGGCTGCGCCGGGCCACTATGGTCCGCGCCATGAGCGAGACAGCCAGCACCGCCGCCGAGACCCCCACAGGGCCCGCCCTGAAGCCCGGCGATCATCTCTTCCTGGTCGACGGCTCCAATTTCATCTTCCGGGCCTATTTCCAGTCGATCAACCAAGACCGGAAATACAATGTCCGCTCGGACGGGTTGCCCTCCGGCGCGGTCCGGCTCTTCGCCACCAAGCTCTTCCAGTTCGTGCGCGAGGGCGTGCTCGGCATCCGCCCGACCCATCTCGCCATTGTCTTCGACAAATCCGAGAACTCGTTCCGCAAGGCGATCTACCCCGCCTACAAGGGCAACCGCTCGGATCCGCCGCCGGACCTGATCCCGCAATTCCCGCTGATGCGGGAGGCGGTGCGCGCCTTCGGCCTGCTGCCGGTCGAGCAGGACGTCTACGAGGCCGACGACCTGATCGCGACCTATGCGAAACAGGCGCGCGAGGCCGGCGCCGACGTGCTGATCGTCTCGGCCGACAAAGATCTGATGCAGCTCGTCCGGCCGGGCGTGGCGATGTACGATCCTGCCTCCGGCGACGCCAAGAAGGGCGCGGGCTTCCGCGCCGAGCGCAAGATCGGCGAGCCCGAGGTCGTCGAGTATTTCGGCGTCACGCCCGACAAGGTCACGGATGTGCAGGCGCTGGCCGGCGACGCCACCGACAATGTGCCGGGCGCGCCCGGCATCGGCATCAAGACCGCGGCCCAGCTCATCGGTGAGTATGGCGACCTCGAGACGCTGCTGGCGCGGGCCGGCGAGATCAAGCAGCCCAAGCGCCGCGAGACCCTGACCAATCCGGAGATCGTCGAGAAGATCCGCATCTCCCACAAGCTGGTCTCGCTGGTCGACGATGTCGCGGTCGAGACGCCCATCGAGAACCTGACGCTCGGCCAGCCCGATCCCGCCCGGCTCATCGCCTTCCTCAAGGCGATGGAATTCACCACCATCACCAAGCGCGTGGCCGAGGCCTATGAGGCCGATGTCGCGGCGATCGAAGCCGCCGCCGATCTGGCGCCGGGCAGCACGCGCGCGGCCGAGCTCAAGGCGCTCTATGCCGGCGCTGACGCAGCCGAGGAAGCGCCTTCCGTGGCCGAGATGGCGCGGGCGGCGGTCACCCAGCCGGTCGCGGCGAACGGAGGCGATGGCTGGCTGAAGCCGGCCGACCTCGCCGCCGCCCGCAAGAACGAGGCGCTGGCGGCGAAGATCGACCGGACGGCCTATGAATGCGTGCGTGATCTGGCCGTGCTGGAGCGCTGGATCGCCGCGGCCTATGAGGCCGGTCATGTCGCGATCGATACCGAGACGAGCGCGATCGACCCGATGCAGGCCGATCTCGTCGGCATCTCGATGGCGGTCGCGCCGGGCAAGGCCTGTTACATCCCGCTGCAGCATCGCGGCGGCAGCGATCTCTTCGGCGGCGGCATGTTGGAGGGGCAGATTCCGATCGATCAGGCGCTGGCGGCGCTGAAGCCGCTGCTCGCCGACCCCGGCGTGATCAAGATCGGGCAGAACCTGAAATACGATCTCGTCCTGCTGAAGCGCTACGGCGTCGACGTCGCGCCCATCGATGACACGATGCTGATTTCCTACGCCCTCGATGCCGGCAACAACAGCCACGGCATGGACCGGCTCTCCGAGCTGCATCTCGGCCATGAGACGATCACCTTCGGCCAGGTCGCTGGCACCGGCAAGGCGCAGGTCACCTTCGACAAGGTCGCGCTCGACAAGGCGACGGACTATGCCGCCGAGGATGCCGACGTCACCTTGAGGCTCTGGCGCACCCTGAAGCCGCGTCTCGCCGCGGAAGGCCGCACCACCGTCTACGAGACGCTGGAGCGCCCGCTGATCGCCGTGCTCGCCCGCATGGAGGCGCATGGCATCGCGATCGACCGGCAGATCCTGTCGCGCCTCTCGGGCGATTTCGCCCAGTCGCTGGCGCGGCTCGAGGACGAGATCTACGAGATCGCCGGCGAGAAGTTCACCATCGGCTCCCCCAAGCAGCTCGGCGACATCCTCTTCGGCAAGATGGGCCTGTCGGGCGCCAAGAAGACCGCGACGGGCCAATGGGCGACGGGTGCCGGCGTGCTCGAGGAACTGGCCGAGCAGGGCCACCCGTTGCCGGCCAAGATCCTGGAATGGCGCCAGCTCGCCAAGCTGAAATCGACCTACACCGACTCGCTACCGGCCTATGTGAACCCGCAGACCCAGCGCGTGCACACCTCCTTCGCGCTGGCCGCGACGACCACCGGCCGGCTCTCCTCCTCAGAGCCCAATCTGCAGAACATCCCGATCCGCACCGAGGCCGGCCGCAAGATCCGCACGGCCTTCGTCGCGGAGAAGGGCTACAAGCTGGTCTCGGCCGATTACAGCCAGATCGAGCTGCGGCTGCTCGCGCATATCGCCGAGATCCCGCAGCTGCGGCAGGCCTTCGCCGACGGCATCGACATCCATGCGATGACGGCCTCCGAAATGTTCGGCGTGCCCGTGCAGGGCATGCCGAGCGAGGTCCGCCGCCGCGCCAAGGCGATCAATTTCGGCATCATCTACGGCATCTCGGCCTTCGGCCTCGCCAACCAGCTCGGCATCGGGCGGGAGGAGGCGAGCGCTTATATCCGCAAGTACTTCGAGCGCTTCCCCGGCATCCGGGACTATATGGAGCAGACCAAGACCTTCGTGCGCGCCAACGGTCATGTCGAGACGATCTTCGGTCGGATCTGCCATTTCCCGGCGGTCGCCTCGAAGAACCCTTCCGAGCGCGCCTTCGTCGAGCGCCAGGCGATCAACGCGCCGATCCAGGGTTCGGCCGCCGACATCATCCGCCGCGCCATGATCCGTATGGAGGACGCGCTGGCGGCGGCGAGGCTCGATGTCCGCATGCTCTTGCAGGTGCATGACGAACTCGTCTTCGAGGTGCCGGACGCGCAGGTCGAGGCGGCGCTGCCGGTGATCACGAAGGTCATGGTCGAGGCGCCCCATCCGGCGGTGCAGCTGCGGGTCCCGCTGCAGGTCGATGCCCGCGCCGCCGGCAACTGGGACGAGGCGCACTAGCGGAACCTTCCCCGGCAAAGCGACGTTCTGATTCCGCACGCGCCGGGGGGCGCAGCCGCGCGTCGGAATCGGAATCATGCTCAACACATCAGCCTGGAGGCCGTTCCCGCGCTATATGGCGGAGCCCGAGGTCGAGGACGTCGCCGACGATCTCCACGAGGACGTCACGCCCTCCGAGCATGATCTCATCGTCCGCTACACGATCATCGGCATCTTCGTCATTCTGGCCACGGCCGCGCTCTATCTGACGCGGGTCATCGCGCTGCCGATCACGGCCGGCATCATCTTCGGGCTCGTGCTCGGGCCGGCCGTGGACGCACTCGTACGCCGCAGCGTGCCGCAGCATCTGGCGGCTGCGATCGTGGTGCTCGCCTTTCTGTCGGTGATCGTCTCGGCCATCATGGTGCTGGCCGTGCCGGTGGCCGGCTGGAGCGATCAGGGGCCCGCCATGGTGGCGGCGCTCAAGAGCAAGCTCGCCGGCATCTTCGTCATGATGGAGGACGCGAAGGCCGCGATCGGCTCCCTCATGGGCAAGAGCGGCACCGAGCTCAGCATCTCGCAGGGCAATCCGCTGATCGATCTCGCCATGTCCTCTTCGGCCATCGCCGGAGGGATGCTGATCTTTGTCGCCACCGTCTATTTCTGGCTGGCCACGCGGCGCCACCTCAAGGCCCGCGCGCTGCGCCTCTGTCTCGGCCGCGGTGCCCGCAAATCTGCCGGTGCCTTCTTCCAGGAGATCGAGTCCCGCGTCGCGCGCTACTTCACCCTCGTGACCGTGATCAATCTCGGCATGGGCCTGCTGACCATGGGCATCGCCTGGCTCGCCGGTTTGCCCTATCCTGTCTTCTGGGGGGCGCTGGCCTTCATCCTCAACTATCTCGCCTTCATCGGCCCGATCATCGTGACCGCGACCCTGTTCGCCGGCGCGCTGATCGACGCGCCGTCGGCGCTTGCCGCGATCTGGCCGGCGGCAGCCTATTTCGTGATTCATCTGATTGAGGGCAACGCGGTGACGCCGGTCTTCGTCGGCAACCGCCTGACGGTCTCACCCTTCCTCGTCTTTATCGGCTTCATCTTCTGGCTCTGGCTCTGGGGTCCGGTCGGCGCGGTCCTCTCGACTCCGATCCTGCTCGTCGCCATGGTGGCGCAGGAGGAGTTCGCCCGCTATCGCGCCGCCCAGGCCGGGGAGCAGGCGCCGGCTCCCACCTGAGAGGCGGGCGGGGAACACCAGGGCAGCCGTCGCGTTGGCGTCGGTATCGAGCGGTCCGGCTTGGGTCGGCCGCTCCCCCCGTTCGCGATCGAACACTTCACGAGGCAATGACAGGATGAGCGACATGGCCACCACCACCACTTCCGCAAAGCGCCAGGCCGCCTCCGCCGCCAAGCGCGTCAAGGACGAGGTCGTCTCCGGCGCCGAGGAGATCGCCGGCGAGGCCCGGGAGACGGCCGCGAAGGTCAAGCGCGAGGCCGGCGCGATCGAGGAGAGCCTGACCCGCGGCGCCGAGGATCTTGTGGCGACCGTCGGCGAGAAGCTGCGCTCGGTCGGAGTCGATACCGACCGCATGGCCGATGTCGCGAAGGAGCAGGCCAGCGAGCTGCAGCGCCTCATCGAGGACGAAATCCGCGAGCGTCCGCTGCGCGCCCTCGGTCTGGCGGCGGCTGTCGGCCTGTTCGTCGGCTTCCTGTCGGCGCGCTGATCCCATGCTGGGGGGAATCGGCGCCTATATCGCGACGGAAGTGTCCGGTGCCGTGCGCCGCAACGCCACCGTCTACGGTCTGCTGGCCTTCGGGCTGCTTCTGCTGCTCTGCGCCGGCGGCTATCTGGTGGCAGCGCTGCACACGGTCCTGGCGCTGCGCTACGGCTCGGCGGAGGCCAGCCTCATCGTCGCTGCCGGGTTGTTCGTCCTCGGCCTGCTGACGATGGGCATTGCGCTCTACGTCAAGAACCGGCCGCGGCCGCGCCGGCCGATCGCCGCCACCGCGCTGGTGGCTGCGCCGCTGGCCGCCAAGATCGTCGGCTCCGGCCTGTCCTCGAAGAAGGGTTGGCGCCTGGCAGCGGTCGGCGGGGTCGTGGTTCTGGGTGCTCTGCTCGGCCGGCAGTTCTTCACCGGCGACGACGCCGATGAGGGCAATGCCTGAGGCGGGCCTGTCATTTGACGTAGGGGTTTGGGGCCGCGCCCGATAGAACGAAGCGCATGGCGATTCAGGCGAGGCCCCGCACACGCTTTCCGATACCCGCGATCCCGGCGCTCAAGGCGAGGCTGCGCTCCGCGACCACGACGGTCGTCGCCATCGGCGTGGTCGCGCTGGCGGTCGTGCTTGCGGCCTGGATCAACCTCCAGGCCCAGCATACCGCCGAGCGGGTGACGCGGGCCACCGCCCTGCGTGAGCATGCGGAACGCTTCCTCGGCCATCTTCGGGATGCCGAGACCGGGCAGCGCGGCTATCTGCTCACGGGGCTCTCGGGCTATCTCCAGCCCTTTACGGAAGGCCGCGGCGCCGTCCTGCCGGCGCTGGAGACGCTCGACCGGCTGGTCGAGGGCGATCCCGATCAGCAGAAGCGCGTCGCCGCCTTGCGCGAACATTTGGAACGCAAGCTCGACGAATTGGATTCGACCGTGGCGCTGATGCGGGCCGGCCGGCAGCCGGAGGCGCTCGCCGTCATCCGCCAGGGCAAGGGTATCGGCGCCATGGACGCCCTGCGCGACCTCGTGCAGCAACTCCAGCATGCCGAGAACGTCCGCCTCGTCTCGCTCAACCGCAACGAGGAGCGGCGGCGCCTCCTCGCCAGCGTCGGCATCGTCGTGGCGCTGGCGGGACTCGCCTTCGCCGCCTGGCAGCAGCTGCGCATCCGCCAGAGGCGCAGCCTCTCGCTCGCCGAGAGCAATGCGGAGCTCGAGCGGCTGGTCGGCGATCGCACCCGCGAGCTTGAGAACGAGCGGCTGCGCATCGAGGCGCTGCTGCGCGACGTGAACCACCGCGTCGGCAACAACCTCGCCATGGTCTCGGCGCTGCTCAGCGTCCAGAGCCGCCAGAGCCGCGAGCCTGCGGTCCGCGCCGCCCTCCAGCAGGCCCAGTCCCGCATCCAGGCGATTGCCGCCGGCCAGCGCCGCCTGCGGCTCGACCTCGACACCGACGAGATCGAGGCCCGGCCCTACATGGAGGATCTGCTGGCCGAAATCGGCAAGGCGGCGGAGGGCCGGCCGATCGAGATCGCCCTCGCCATGGACGAGATCCGCCTTCCCGGGCGCGATGCGGTCTCCTTCGTGGTGATCGTCAACGAGCTCGTCACCAACGCCATCAAGCACGCCTTCACGGATGGGTTGCCGGGGCGGATCGTCATCCGCTTCGCGCACCAGACGGTGGACGGCATCCCGGGGCTGGCCCTGACCGTCGAGGATGACGGCGTCGGCATGCCCGCCGAGATCGAAGCCAAGGGACTCGGACAGACCGTCCTCGCCAGCCTGCTGCGCAGCATGCAGGCGACGATGACGGCAACAGCGGTGACGGAAGGCGGCCCTCGGCCAGGGACACGCATCACTCTGCATTTTCCCAAGCGCGACTAAGCCCAGACGCAAAAAAGGCCCGGCGAGAGGCCGGGCCTTTGGCATCCATCGAGACGTGCGTCGCGCTCAGAGGCCTTCGAACAGGGCGCTTGAGATGTAGCGCTCGGCGAAGGACGGGATGATCACGACGATCGTCTTGCCGGCATTTTCCGGCCGCGCCCCGACTTCGAGCGCAGCCGCGATCGCGGCGCCCGAGGAGATGCCGCCGGGGATGCCCTCATGCTTCGCCAGCGCCCGCGAGGTCTCGAAGGAGGTCTGGTTGCCGACGGTCACGACCTCGTCGATCACCGAGCGGTCGAGGATGCCGGGGACGAAGCCGGCGCCGATGCCCTGGATCTTGTGCGGGCCGGGCGCACCGCCAGACAGCACCGGGGAATCCTCCGGCTCGACGGCGACGATCTTCACACCCGGATTCTTGGCCTTCAGCACCTGGCCGACGCCGGTGATGGTGCCACCCGTGCCGACGCCGGAGACGAAGATGTCGACCTTGCCCTGGGTGTCGTTCCAAATTTCCTCGGCCGTGGTCTTGCGGTGGATCTCCGGATTGTGGGGGTTCTCGAACTGCTGCGGGATGATCGCGCCCGGAATCTCGGCCTTGAGCTCCTCCGCCCGTGCCACCGCGCCGCGCATGCCGCCGGGGCCCGGTGTCAGCACGAGCTCGGCGCCGAGCAGGGCCAGCATCTTGCGCCGCTCCAGCGACATCGTCTCGGGCATTACCAGGATCAGGCGGTAGCCGCGCGCCGCCGCGACGAAGGCGAGCGCGATGCCGGTGTTGCCCGAGGTCGGCTCGATCAGCGTGCCGCCCGGCTTCAGCGTCCCCGACGCCTCCAGCGCGTCGATCATGTTGACGCCGATGCGGTCCTTGACGCTCGAGATCGGGTTGAAGAATTCCAGCTTGGCCAGGATCGTCGCCTTGACGCCACGCTCGGCCGGCAACCGGTTCAGCTTGACCAGTGGCGTATCGCCGATCGTGTCGGTGATGGAGTTGTAGATACGGCCGCGCCCGGGGGCCTTGCCCTGGGCGGAGTCCGTCATGCTCACGGCGTCGGTCATCGGATGCTCCTGCTGCGCAGGCTCGCGGCCCGCAAGGTCGAAACCGACGTTAGCAGATTTCACATCCCATGTCGATAAAACCAAAAAACAACAGAACTAGATTGTAAAATCGGCTCTTGCTTCTGTGGCCGGAACGCCACCCGAAGCCTGGGCCCGATGACAGAGCTCCTCGATCGTGACGCCGTCGAGAACGGACAGAAAGGCCCGTGACGCCCGCGCGACCTCCGGTCCGATCACCTCCTCGACCAGGATCGAACGCGGCGCCGGTCCGAGCCCGTCATCGCCGGTCTCCTGCATCGCCGCGCGCGCAATGTCGCCGGCGGTGATCCGGCGCCGCTCGCGCGCCAGTTCGTAGCCGCCGCGCGGGCCGCGGACACCTTTCAGGATGCCGACCCGCACAAGCGCCTGCAGCAGCGTTTCGAGATGCCGCGGCGGCAGATCATGGCGCGCGGCGAGCAGCTTGGCCGCAACCGGGGAGGGGCGGGCGTGCAGGGCGATATCGACGACGGCAGCAATGGCGAGCTGGCTGCGCCGGGAGAGAAGCATCATGCCGTTTGATCCGCGAGAGGGGGGACGCGAGGAGAAATAGCGCCGGCGACGCCCGTCGAGCCGAAGCCGCCGGTGCCACGCTCGCTGGCGGGCAGCGCAGTCACCTCGCGCGCGAAGGCCTGGGAGACCGGCGCGACGACGAGCTGCGCGATCCGGTCGCCGCGCCGGATCGGGAAAGGCGCTTGCCCGTGATTGATCAGGATCACCTTGATCTCGCCGCGATAGTCGCTGTCGACGGTACCGGGCGCGTTCAGGACCGTGACGCCATGCCGGGCGGCGAGCCCGGAGCGGGGCCGCACCTGCGCCTCGTAGCCCTCGGGAAGATGGAGGCAAAACCCGGTGGGGATCAGCGCGCGAGCACCCGGCGCCAGCGCCAGGGTTTCGCCCTCCGCCAGCGCCGCCGGCAGATCCATACCCGCCGCACCGGCGCTCTGATAGCCCGGCAGCGGCAGTCCCGTCGCATGCGCCAGCCGCTGGAAGGCGACCTCGACCGGCCCGCTCATGCCGCAGGCCGCTTCGGGGCGAGCCGCGCGAGGTGGCCGACAAGCCTCGTGGCGACCTCGGATTTCGCCAGGGTCGGCCAGCTTTCGACGCCCTCGGGCGTCACCAGATGCACGGTGTTGGCATCGCCGCCCATGACGCCCGTACCGCCGACATCATTGGCGACGATGAGATCGCAGCCCTTCCGGGCGAGCTTCGCCTGGGCATGGGCGACGACGTTCTCCGTCTCGGCGGCGAAGCCTATGACGAGATCAGGCCGCCCGTCCGTCCGGCGCGCGATCGTGGCCAGAATGTCGGGATTCTCGACCAGCGCGAGTGGCGGCAGGGCGCCGCCATCCTTCTTCATCTTTTCCGGCGCTTCCGTCGCCACGCGCCAGTCGGCGACGGCGGCGGTGAAGATGGCGATCTGGGCCGGCAGCGCGGCCTCGACGGCGGCGAGCATGTCGCGGGCGGATTCGACATGCACCGTCTCGACGCCTTCGGGGTCGGGCAGGGCGACCGGCCCCGAAACCAGCGTGACGCGCGCACCTGCGGCGGCCGCAGCAGCGGCGATGGCGTGGCCCTGCTTGCCGGAGGAGCGATTGGCGATGTAGCGCACCGGGTCGATCGCCTCGTGCGTCGGGCCGGACGTCACGAGCACATGCTGCCCCGCCAGCGGCCCTGGCGTGTCGGCGGCGCTCGGCAGGCGGCCGAGAAAGCCGATGGCGCGCTGCGGGTTCGCGGCTTCGCCGGCCAGCGCGAGTTCGATGGCGGCGATGATTTCGGGCGGCTCCGCCATGCGGCCCGGCCCGCTCTCGCCGCGTTCGGCCATGGCGCCGGAATTGGGGCCGACGACGAGCACGCCGTCCTTTTCGAGCTGCGCCATGTTCCGGCGCGTCGCCGGATGCTGCCACATGCGCGGGTTCATGGCGGGGGCGATGAGCACGCGCTTGTCGGTCGCCAGCAACGCCGTCGAGGCGAGGTCGTTGGCGAGTCCGTTCGCCATCTTGGCGATCAGGTCGGCGGTCGCGGGCGCGACCACCAGCAGATCGGTCGAGCGCGACAGCGCGATATGGCCGATATCGGCCTCGTCCGTCAGCGAGAACAGATCGGTGAAGCAGCGCTCGCCGGCCAGCGAGGACACCGCAAGCGGCGTCACGAACTCCTGCCCGGCCTTGGTCAGGATGCAGCGCGCGGCGATGCCGCGATCTTTGAGCCGCCGGATCAGCTCGAGGCATTTATAGGCGGCGATGCCGCCGCCGATGATCAGCAGGATGGAGCGGGAGGCGGACAAGGCTGACATTCCTGGACCCCGGGACGCTGCTTCCTAGCACCGCAGGGGGGCGCCTGTCATGCCGCCGCGTCACCTCGCGCGAGCGCCCGGGATCGACCGGCAGAGAAGATTTTTCTCCATGGCGAGGCGGGCAGGACAGCCGGGCCTCGTGCCTCCTTGTTTCTTTAAAAGAACGATCGAGTTGACAAACAGGACGCGGCGCATCATCTTGACTGTGTCGTCGGCTTGGCCCGGCGACCGCGGGGATTTGAGCGAGCAGCTTGCGCCGCGTCACCAAACGCTAAAGCGCCACGACGCGGTCGTGGGCTCCATCGACAGGAGACGAACATGATCGACACGACCTTGCGTCCCGCCCTCGCCCGCACCGAATCCGGCCGCTGTCGACTCTGACCGTCGAGACGCTCGCCAGGCGAGCTTTCCGAAAGTCCCCGATGTCCAGCAGCGCCGCAGATGCGGCGGGAGTTCCGTCATGAATGCCAGTCTTTCCGGTGCGGGCCGGCCCGAGCAGGGCCAGCCGCCGCGCAGCCAGCAGGCCTATGTCATCGAGATCGGCGAGACCCAGGCCGGTCTCGTCAGCAGGCGCGGCGAGGAGCGCTTCTTCACCTTCATTTCCGCCGCCTCCGCCTTCGATGCGCTCGAAGGCCATCGCTTCGCCACGCCCGGCGCCGCCGAGCGCGCGGCGCGGCAACTCGCCGGCAGCCGCCGCGGCCGTGGCTGGGCCATGGCGTCCTGACGTTACCGATGAACCCGCACGAACACGCGCCCGCTCTGGTCGGGCTCCTGCCGAGGTCATGATGAACGCCCCCGTCAAACCCGACGCGTTTCGCGTCGACACCTCTCCCGCACCGGACCCGGCCGCGCCGATCATCCGTTTCGCGCAGATCGGCAAGACCTACCCGTCCCGGGACGGGCAGGGCGCGGTGGCTGCGCTCTCCGGCATCGATCTCGACGTGCCCAAGGGCGCCATCGTCGGCGTGATCGGCCGCTCGGGCGCCGGCAAGTCGACCCTGATTCGCCTGGTCAACGGCCTGGAGCGCGCGACCTCCGGCCGCCTCCTGATCGAGGGCGAGGACGTCACCGGCCTCACCGAAGCCGGCTGGCGCAGCCGCCGGCGGGCGACCGGCATGATCTTCCAGCACTTCAACCTGCTGTCTTCGCGCACGGTCTTCGACAATGTCGCGCTGCCGCTCGAGATCGCCGGCACGCCGAAGGCGGAGATCGAGGACAAGGTCGCGCGGCTGCTCGATCTCGTCGGCCTCGCCGACAAGCGCGGGCGCTACCCGGCCGAACTATCCGGCGGCCAGAAGCAGCGCGTCGGCATCGCCCGCGCGCTCGCCACCGACCCGAAAGTGCTGCTCTGCGACGAGGCCACCTCGGCGCTCGACCCCGAGACGACGAGGTCGATCCTGGCGCTGCTGCGACAGGTCAACCGCGATCTCGGCATCACCATCCTGCTGATCACCCATGAGATTCCGGTGATCAAGGAGATCTGCGACCGCGTCGCGGTGATCGAGGACGGCCGCATCGTCGAGGAGGGCGACGTCTTCACCGTGCTGACGCGTCCGCAGCACCCGACCACGGCCCGCTTCGTCGAGGCGGTCACCGGCGTCGAACTGCCCGCCTATCTCGAGGGGCGCATCCGCAAGGAAGCCCGGCCGGGCGACCAGACCGTGCTGCGCATCACCTTCACCGGCGAGAACGCCACCGCACCGGTCATCAGCCGGCTCAGCTCCACCATCGGCGTCGACGTCAACATCCTCGCCGGCCGTATAGACGCCATCGCCGGCAAGCCCTTCGGCAGCCTGCTCGTCTCGGTGCCGACGCGCGAGCCCGAGCTCGCCGCCGTGCTCGGCGCGCTCAACGGCCTGGAACTCAAGGCGGAGGTCATCGGCCATGTTTCCTGAGATCATCTCGCCCCAGATCGCCGCGCTGATCCTGCAGGCGACGCTCGACACGCTGCAGATGGTCGCGGTCGCCGCCGGCCTCGGCACCGTGCTCGGCCTGCCGCTCGGCGTCTTCCTCGCCACCAGCAAGCGCGGCGAACTCTTCGCGGCTCCGATCCTCAACACGGTGCTCGGAACGCTGGTCAACGCCACGCGCTCGACCCCCTTCATCATCCTCGTGGTGGCGATCATTCCCTTCACGCGGTTGATCGCCGGCACCTCGATCGGCACCCAGGCCGCGATCGTGCCGCTGACCGTGGCCGCGACGCCGTTCATCGCCCGCCTGATCGAGGGCGCGATCCGCGAGGTCGATCAGGGCCTCGTAGAGGCCGCCCGCGCCATGGGGGCGACGCCGCTGCAGATCGTCCGCAAGGTGCTGGTCCCCGAGGCGCTGCCGGCGATCGCGCTGGGTCTGACCCTCGCCATCGTCAGCCTGATCGGCTTCTCGGCCATGGTCGGCGCGGTCGGCGGCGGCGGGCTCGGCGATCTCGGCATCCGCTATGGCTACCAGCGCTTCATGCCCGAGGTCATGGCCGCCGTCGTCGCCGTCCTCATCGTCCTCGTCCAGACCGTCCAGACGGTCGGAGACCGCCTCGCCCGCCGGCTCAACAAGCGCCTGCGTCACGCCTGAACCACACCACTCAACCCGCCTTCAGCCCTCATCCTGAGGAGCGCTCCGCAGGAGCGCGTCTCGAAGGATACTCCAGGAGGCTCCCGCGCAAGCTGGAGCATCCTTCGAGACGCCGCGTGCCGCGGCTCCTCAGGATGAGGGCTGAGCGATACCCATCCCAACTGAAGGAACCGACCGCATGACCATCCTCACCCGCCGTACCGCTCTGGCCGCGACCGCACTCGCCGCGCTTACCCTCGCCGTCCCCGGGCTCGCCCAGACCCCGCAGATCGTTCGCATCGGCGTCTCGCCCGGCCCCCATGCCGAAATCCTCGAACAGGTGAAGCCGCTGCTCGCCAAGAAGGGCATCGATCTCAAGATCGTCGAGTTCTCCGACTATGTCGTGCCCAATCAGGCGCTCGACGCCGGCGAGCTGGAGGCCAACTCCTTCCAGAACCAGCCCTATCTCGACAACCAGGTGAAGGATCGCGGCTTCAAGATCGTCAGCGTCGGCCTGACCGTGAACTTCCCGCTCGGCATCTACTCGTCGAAGTACAAGAGCTGGGCCGATGTGCCGGATGGGGCGTCGATCGCAATCCAGAACGACCCGACCAATGGCGGCCGCTCGCTGCTGCTGCTGCAGGACAAGGGCGTGATCAAGCTCAAGGATGGCGTCGGCTTCAAGCCGGGCCCGGTCGACATCGTCGCCAACCCGAAGAAGCTGAAGATCATCGAGGTCGAGGCGGCGCAGACCCCGCGTACCCTCACCGATGTCGCCGCCGCCGCGATCAACACGAACTATGCCGTCGACGCCAAGATTGAGCCGACCTCGGCGATCCTGCGCGAGGACCCGAAGGGGCCCTATGTGAACGTCATCGCGGTCCGCGCTGCCGACAAGGACAAGCCCTGGGTCAAGACGCTGGTCGAGACCTATCAGTCGCCGGAGATCAAGGCCTTCGTCGCCGAGCGCTTCAAGGGCAACGTGCTCGCCGGCTGGTAACCCCGTTCCTCCCACCTGGCTCTCATCTCGCCAGGCGCCTGCCCCGGATGCGACGCGCATCCGGGGCATTTTTTGTGGAGGATGATCCCCCTCAGGCCGGCTTCCCTTGCGGGACCGACCGGCCGAGGCCGACCGCCTCGGCCATGGTCACGGCGAGCACGGCGGCGGCCTGGGCCAACAAGAAGGCCACGCCGAGGCCGGTCGGTGCGAACCATCCGCCGGCCAGCAGCAGCAGGCTGTCGGCGATCCAGATCAGATTGAGGCCGATCACGGCGAGAACCGCCAGTCGGGGCAACTCCGGCCGGCGGGAGAGCCAGCCCAGCAGCGCCGCGCAGGGCAGCAGCAGGAGGCCGACGCCTCGCAGGAGCGGCTCCGGCAGGCCAAACGGATGGGACAGCGCCGTGGCTGCGAAGCTCAGCAGCAAGCCCATGCTGGCGCACGCGGCGGCATCGAGCGCGAGAGCGCCGCGCAGCAGCGGCGAGGATTGGATCATCGTCATCGGGGTCTCCCTGTTGAGAGGCGCCGCGAGGGCACCTCGGCTTGGATGGAGACAGGGTGACGGGCGCAAGTCAGGCGGTCGATTAAGCGCGAGGTAATTGGAACGGCGCCGGAGGCTGGGTAGCGTGCCCCGATGAACAGCCACCGCAGTGCAGCCATCGGCCCCCTGATCCGTGACTGGCGTCAGCAGCGCCGTCTCAGCCAGCTCGACCTCGCCCTCGAGGCGGAGATCTCGCAGAAGCACCTCTCCTTCGTAGAGAGCGGCCGCTCCCAGCCAAGCCGCGACATGGTCCTGCTGCTGGCGGAGCATCTCGGCGTGCCCCTGCGCGAGCGCAACGCGCTGCTGCTCGCGGCGGGCTACGCGCCGGTCTATCTGGAGCGGGCGCTGGAGGATCCGGCGCTGCAGGCCGCGAAATCCGCCATCGATCTCATCCTGGCGGGACACGATCCCTGTCCCGCGCTCGCTGTGGACCGGCACTGGACGCTGCTCTCCGCCAATGCGGCGGTCGGCCCGCTGCTGGCGCTGGTGCAGAACGCCGATCTGCTGCGGCCGCCCGTCAATGTCCTGCGGCTCGCGCTGCATCCGGGTGGACTGGCTCCGGTGGTCCTCAACGGGGCCGAATGGCGCGGCCATCTCGTGGCGCGGCTCCGCCAGCAGGTCCGGATCGCGGCCGACCCCGTTCTCGTGGATCTGCTGGCCGAACTGCTCGGCTATCCCGCGCTGCCCAACACGCAGTCCGATGGGCCGTCAGCGGATGAGGCGGCGATCGCGGTACCGCTGCGGCTGCGCGTCGGCGAGACAATCCTGTCCTTCATCTCGACCACGACCGTCTTCGGCACGCCGGTCGACATCACCCTGTCCGAACTGGCGCTCGAAACCTTCTTCCCGGCCGATGCAGAGACGGCCGCAGCCTTGCGGGCGATGGCCGCGGCGCGACGTGCGAGTGAACCCTGAAAGCCTGCGAATTTCCTCCGGAACCTTCCGCAGGGTCGCCGGTTGTTGAAGCGACGCCGCGGGGGCGGCACGAAATTCAACAGAAGGATCAAGACGATGGGCAGCACCATGGACAAGATCAAGGGCATGGCCAACGAAGCCGCCGGCAACGTCAAGCAGGCCGCCGGCAAGGCGCTGGACAAGCCCGAGCTGGAGGCCGAGGGCTTCGCTCAGGAGCGCAAGGGCGAGGCCCAGCAGGCGCTCGGCAAGGGCAAGGACGCCGTCAAGAAAGTGGTCGACAAGGCCTGATCGCGATCAGAGCCTGACCGAGAACGGGCCGCCGAAAGGCGGCCCGTTTTGCTGTGGGTTGAAGCCGACGGTTTTTGCCGACCGCTATGCGTCTCAGGCGGTCCCGCCGATGCCGCCGAGGAAGTCCTTGACCCGGCCGAAGAAGCCGGCGGCCTCGGGATGGGTGGCGCCCGAACTCTCGCGCTCGAACTCCTGCAGCAGTTCGCGCTGGCGGGCAGTGAGCTTCTGCGGCGTCTCGACCACGACCTGGATGTAGAGGTCGCCGACCTCGCGCGAGCGCAGCACGCTCATGCCCTTGCCCTTGAGCCGGAACTGCTTGCCGGTCTGCGTGCCTTCGGGGATCTTCACCCGCGCCTGCTCGCCGGTCAGCGTCGGCACCTCGATCTCGCCGCCGAGCGCCGCCTGCACCAGTCCGATCGGCACGCGGCAGAACAGATCCGCCCCGTCGCGCTGGAAGATCGCGTGCGGCTGGATCGACAGGAAGATGTAGAGGTCGCCTGCCGGTCCGCCGCGCAGGCCCGCCTCGCCCTCGCCGGCGAGGCGGATGCGCGTGCCGTCCTCGACGCCGGCGGGAATGTTGACCGAGAGCGTGCGCTCGCGCGTGACGCGGCCGGCGCCATGACAGTTCTTGCAGGGGTCGTCGATGATCTCGCCGCGCCCCGAGCAGGTCGGGCAGGTGCGCTCGACCGAGAAGAAGCCCTGATTGGCGCGCACCTTGCCGTGGCCGCCGCAGGTCGGGCATTGCCGCGACTTCGAGCCGGGCTTGGCGCCCGTCCCCGAGCAGACCTCGCAGGCGATCGAGGTCGGCACGCGGATCGAGGCGTTCTTGCCGGCGAAGGCATCCTCCAGCCCGATTTCAAGGTTGTAGCGCAGATCCGCGCCGCGCTCGCGGCCATTGGCGCCGCGCGGCCCGCCGCGGCGGGCGTCGCCGAAGAAGGAATCAAAGATGTCCGACATGAAGTCGGAAAAGTCTGGGTTGCCGCCGCCCCCGCCGCCCTGCTCGAAGGCCTGGTGGCCGTAGCGGTCATAGGCACCGCGCTTCTGGCTGTCGGAGAGGACCTGATAGGCCTCGTTCAGCTCCTTGAACTTGGCCTCGGCCGCCGCGTCGCCGGGGTGCCGGTCGGGATGGCACTGCATCGCGAGCTTGCGGAACGCGCTCTTCAGCTCCGCCTCGCTGGCGTTTTTCGAGACGCCGAGGATTTCGTAATAGTCGCGCTTGGACATCAAACAGCGGCCCCTTCGCCCCTGCAGACGGCGCCGCTGGCTTCTGGCCGGCGGCGCTCCTGACATGGACGAGAATGTTGCGTCACGACGCCATCCCGTAACGCGATGGCCGGGTCAAGCCCGGCCATGACGTCGTCGTCGAGAAGGAAGAACGCTCAGGCGCTCTTCTTCTTGTCACCCTTGTCGTCGCTGACGTCCTTGAAGTCGGCGTCGATGACGTCGTCCTCCTTCTTGGCGTCGGCGGCCGCAGGCTCACCCTCGCCTGCGCCTTCGGCCTGGCTGGCGGCATACATCGCCTCGCCGAGCTTCATCGAGGCCTGCATCAGATCGGTGGTGCGGGCCGTGATCGTCTCGGCATTGTCCTCGGCCAGCGCCGCCTTGAGCGCGTCGAGCGCGGTCTCGATCGCCGTCTTGTCGGCGGCGGAAACCTTCTCGCCATACTCCTTCAGCGACTTCTCGGTCGAATGCACCAGGCTCTCGCCCTGGTTCTTCGCCTCGACCAGCTCGCGACGCTTCTTGTCCTCGGTCGCGTTGGCCTCGGCGTCCTTGACCATCTTCTGGATGTCGGCCTCGGAGAGCCCACCGGACGCCTGGATCCGGATCTGCTGCTCCTTGTTGGTGGCCTTGTCCTTCGCGGTGACCGAGACGATGCCGTTGGCGTCGATGTCGAAGGTCACCTCGATCTGCGGCATGCCGCGCGGGGAGGGCGGGATCCCCATCAGGTCGAACTGGCCGAGCAGCTTGTTGTCGGCCGCCATCTCGCGCTCGCCCTGGAAGACCCGGATCGTCACCGCCTGCTGGTTGTCCTCGGCGGTGGAGAAGACCTGGCTCTTCTTGGTCGGGATCGTGGTGTTGCGGTCAATGAGACGCGTGAACACGCCGCCCAGCGTCTCGATGCCGAGCGAGAGCGGGGTCACGTCGAGCAGCAGCACGTCCTTGACGTCGCCCTGCAGCACGCCGGCCTGGATCGCGGCGCCGATGGCGACGACCTCGTCGGGGTTGACGCCCTTGTGCGGCTCCTTGCCGAAGAACTGCTTCACGACCTCCTGGACCTTCGGCATGCGGGTCATGCCGCCGACGAGGACGACCTCGTCGATCTGCCCGGCCGAGAGGCCGGCATCCTTGAGCGCCTTCTTGCAGGGCTCGATCGTGCGCTGGACGAGATCGTCGACCAGGCTCTCGAACTTGGCGCGCGAGAGCTTGATGGCGAGGTGCTTCGGACCCGAGGCATCCGCCGTGATGTAGGGCAGGTTGATCTCGGTCTGGGCCGCGCTCGACAGCTCGATCTTGGCCTTCTCCGCGGCCTCCTTCAGGCGCTGCAGGGCGAGTTTGTCCTTCTTCAGGTCGATGCCCTGCTCGCGCTTGAACTCGTCCGCTAGGTACTCGACCAGGCGCATGTCGAAGTCCTCGCCGCCGAGGAAGGTGTCGCCATTGGTCGACTTCACCTCGAAAACGCCGTCGCCGATCTCGAGGATCGAGACGTCGAAGGTGCCGCCGCCGAGGTCATAGACCGCGATCGTGCCGGCCTGCTTCTTGTCGAGGCCGTAGGCGAGCGCGGCCGCCGTCGGCTCGTTGATGATGCGCAGCACCTCGAGGCCGGCGATGCGGCCGGCATCCTTCGTCGCCTGGCGCTGGGCGTCGTTGAAATAGGCGGGAACGGTGATGACGGCCTGTGTGACGGGCGAGCCGAGATAGGCCTCCGCCGTCTCCTTCATCTTGGTGAGGGTGAAGGCCGAGATCTGGGACGGCGAATAGTCGTTGCCGTCGGCCTCGACCCAGGCGTCGCCCGAGGAGGCCTTCTTGATCTTGTAGGGAACCAGCTTCAGATCCTTCTGCGTCATCGGGTCGTCGAAGGTGCGACCGATGAGACGCTTGATGGCGAAGAAGGTGCGTTCCGGATTGGTGACGGCCTGGCGCTTGGCCGGCTGGCCGACGAGACGCTCGCCATCATCTGTGATCGCGACGATCGACGGCGTGGTGCGGGCGCCTTCAGAGTTCTCGATGACCTTAGGCGTCGTGCCTTCCATGACCGCGACGCAGGAATTGGTCGTGCCGAGGTCGATACCGATGACTTTACCCATGGATGGGATCCCTTTTGAACGGAGCAGATCGCCGGGTTGCGACGGACATCGCCACCTCCCGGCCCATGGACCGGTGCGCCCCCACCTGTTGCGGCGAACGAACCGGCATTCCACGTCAGACGGTCGTGAAACCGCCCCTTGGCGGCGTATATAGGGAGGGGGTTCCCGCCCTTGCAAGACAGGCGAGCCGATTAAGAATCACCCCCGCCGCCCTTTTCGGCGACAGGGTTGACGGCGTTCATTGCCGCCGAGTGTTGCGCCGGTGCCCTTGCGTCGGCCGGCGCGGCATTTCATGCAAAACGGGTCGAATCCCTGATCCAGCGGGCTTTTCGTGATCCGACTGCCATATGCCGCCCTCTGCCTCGCACCGCTGGTCATTGCCGGCGCGATGCAGGCCGCTCTGGCGCAGCCGATGCAACTGCCGGGAGCGCAGCCCTTCAATGCACCCGGCACGCAGCAGGCCGCGCCCCCCTCCAGCGCGCCGGCCGCGCCGCGTCCGCCTTCCATGCCGCCGATCAAGGTGGCTGGCGAAGACGCCATCCTCGGCCGCGTGCTGCGCCACAATGGCGGGGCGGGTGAAGCGGTCTTCGAGAAGTCGGGCGCGGGCTACGGTCTCAAGCTGACGGCGGATGGCTTCCAGTCCGGCAATCTGGTCGAGCCCTGCGCGGTGTCCTTCGGCGAGACCCCGGTGCCGGTGACCGCCCTCGGCCGGCCCGCTGGCGTGCCGCGCTACCGGCTCGAGGCGTCGGTCTGTCCGATCGTCTTCGACGTGCTGGACGGCGCTGTCCTCGTCGTCGAGCCGACCCAGCCATGCGTCGTCGAGGCCGCCGCCTGCCGCATCGATCCGCGCGGCCTCTGGGGGCCGGATGCGCGCACGCTCGCCGCCCGCGCCAAGGAGATCGAGGCGGCTCGCGGCGCGGCCGAGCGCGCCGTGCGCGAGGGCTATCGCGTGCTGACCGCGAGGGCCGATGCGGTCGAGCAGCGCGCGATCGCGCGCGAGCAGGCCGGTTTCTCAGCCGAGCGCGAGCTGGTCTGCCGCTCGTATCAGCGCGAGGGTCAGTACGGCTTCTGTGGCGCGCGCCTGACGGAGGCCCGCGCTGCCTCGATCCGCGCCCGCCTCGGCCTCGCCAATGAACCCGCCAAACCGGCGCCGCGTCCCGCTCGACCGCGCCCCGCGCCGCCCGCGGGCGGATCGGGACCGCTGCCGCTGACGCCGCAATAGCGCCGCACGGCACCCTCACTGCCTTGTCATTGGCCTTGCGGGCTGCGATCCGTCACAGATCGCGCCCAGTCGAGAGGATGATGACGCGGATCATGGCCTACCCCCTCACCCGACGGTTTTGGCGCCAGGCGGCGCTCGCCCTCGCTCTGGTCGCGCCCGCTCTGGTGCAGGCCGCGGAGTCGACTGCCGTCACCAGCCCGCGCGTAACGGCGACGCTCCTCTCCAGCCGTGATGCCGTGGCGCCGGGGGAGCGCTTCCAGGTCGCGCTCGTCCAGAAGATCGCGCCCGGCTGGCACACCTACTGGGCCAATCCCGGCGATTCCGGCGAGGCGACCCGCATCATCTGGACCCTGTCGCAGGGCGCGAGCGCCGGCGAGATCCAGTGGCCCGCCCCGAAGGCGATCCCGGTCGAGCCGCTGGTCAATTTCGGCTTCGAGGGCACGGTCCTGCTGCCGGTGGAGATCGCCGTTCCCGCCGATGCCAAGATCGGTGAACGCCTGACGCTGCAGGCGGCGGCCACCTGGCTCGTCTGCGAGAAGATCTGCATTCCCGAGGAAGGCACGCTGACGCTCGACCTGCCGGTCGCGCCGGCGGCCGTCATCGACGCCGCGGCGGAGTCCCGTATTGCGGAGGCGCGCGCGCAGCTTCCGGCACCGGCGGCGTTCCGAGGCCGCCTCGCCGCCGAGGGCGAGGCTCTCGTCCTGACGCTGCCGGGCCTGCCGGCCGTGGCCACGGAGCTGCGCTTCTTCCCGCTGTCCGACACGCTGATCGACCACGCCGCTGCCCAGGAGATCCGCCGCGCGGGCGAGGCGACCACGGTGCGCCTCGCCCGTTCCAGCGCCTTCAAGATCGCGGAGGGCGAGAGCGCCGGTGTGCTGACCTATCGCGAAGGCGGGGCTCCTCGGGCGCTGAGCATCGTCGCAGATGTCGATCGAGCCCTCGTCGGCGCCGCGGCGGCGCCTGCAGCCGCACCTGCGGCGGTCACCATTCCTCTCCCTGCCGAGGGCGCGGACCTCACGCTCTGGGCGGCCCTGCTGTTCGCCTTCGCCGGCGGGCTGATCCTCAACCTGATGCCCTGCGTGCTGCCCGTGCTCTTCATCAAGGCGCTGGGCTTCGCCCAGCTTGCCCAGGCCAGCCGCTCGCAGGTCCGCGAGCAAGGGCTGCTCTTCCTCGCGGGCGTGCTGGTGACCTTTATGGCGCTGGCGACGCTGGTGATCGCGCTCGGTGCGCTCGGCACCAGCGTCGGCTGGGGCTTCCAGCTGCAGTCGCCGCCGCTGGTGATCGCGCTCGCTGTGGTGATGACGCTGATCGGCCTCAACCTGCTGGGCGCCTTCGAAGTCGGGACTTCGGCGGCCGGCCTCGGCCATGGCCTCGCCAGCCGGGGCGGGCGGCTCGGCGCCTTCATGACCGGCGCTCTGGCGGTGGTCGTCGCGACGCCCTGCACGGCACCCTTCATGGGCGCGGCGATCGGCTATGCGGTGACTCAGCCGCCCCTGCTCGGCCTGTCCGTCTTCCTGTCGCTGGCGTTGGGTTTTGCCCTCCCGGTGGTGGCACTCTCCTTCGCGCCCGGCCTGCTGCGGTTGCTGCCGAAACCCGGCCGCTGGATGCTGATCCTGAAGCAGGCCTTCGCCTTCCCGATGTTCGCGACCGCGATCTGGCTGATCTGGGTCGCCTCGGTTCAGGCGGGGCCCGGCGGCGTGCTGGCGGCGCTGGTCGCCGTGCTCGCGGCGGGCTTCGTGGTCTGGCTGGTCGGCGTCACGCGCGGCAGCGGGCGCGGCCGGCTGGCCTCGTCGCTGGCGGCCGTTTTGGTCGCCGTCGGGGCCGGCTGGTTCGTGGTCCAGAGCGCGGTGCCGGAGGCGACGCAGGCACGGGCCGGCGATGTCCAGGCCTGGTCGCCCGAGCGCGTCGCGGCGCTGCAGGCGGAAGGGCGGCCGGTCTTCGTCAACTTCACCGCGGCCTGGTGCATCACCTGCCTCGCCAATGAGCGCGTCGCGCTCTCGCGGCAGGAGGTCAAGGACGCCTTCGCCGAACTCAAGGTCACCTATCTCAAGGCCGACTGGACCAACCGCAACAGCCAGATCGCGATGGCCCTGGCCGAGCAGGGCCGGGCCGGCGTGCCGCTCTATCTGTTCTATCCCGGCCGCAAGGGCGCCGCGCCCGAGGTGCTGCCCCAGTTGCTGACGCCCGATACCGTCGTCACTGCCGCCCGCCGCGCCGCCGGCAAGCCGGTCGAGACGGCCGCCCGCTGAGCCTCATCCCCACCGCAGACAGGAGACAGACGTGAAAGCCCACCTGACCCGCCAGACCTTTCTCGCCGGCCTCGCCTTCGCTGGCCTCGCTCTCGCGGCAGCGCCCGCGCTGGCCCAATCCGCCGCGAAGATCGGCGCACCCGCCCCGGCCTTCGAGGCCGTGGATTCCAATGGCCAGACCCGCAAGCTTTCCGAATTCGCGGGCAAGACGGTGATCCTCGAATGGACCAATCATGACTGCCCCTATGTCCGGAAGCACTACAACAGCGCCACGATGCAGACGCTGCAGAAGGACATGGCGAAGGAAGGCGTCGTCTGGCTCTCGGTTATTTCCTCGCCGGTCGGCGAGCAGGGCCATGTCGATGGCGCCAGGGCCAATGAGCTGACGAAGAGCCGCGATGCCGCCCCGGCGGCCGTCCTGCTCGACCCCAACAGCAAGGTCGCCCGCGCCTATGGCGCGACCACGACGCCGCATATGTACATCATCGATGCCAAGGGCACGCTCGCCTATATGGGCGCGATCGACGACAAGCCCTCCGCCAGCGCGGCCAGCCTCGAAGGCGCCAAGAGCTATGTCCGCCAGGCGGTGGCCGAGCTCAAGGCCGGCAAGCCGGTCTCGGAGGCGAGCACCAAGGCCTATGGCTGCGCAGTGAAATACGCGCCGGTGAGCTGAGGGCTGACCCTAAGCGTCATGCCCGGGCTTGACCCGGGCATCTCGTAAACCAACACCTCAGAATGCAGGAAATTCTCGGGTCTGCGCTTCGATTCGCCCGAGAATGACGCCTCGCTAAACCCGCCCCAGCCGCACGCCCGTCTGGCTGTCGAAGACATGGACACGGTCGGGATCGACCGTGATCCAGATGCGGCCCGCCTGTGCCGCGACCGCGTCGGTCGCCGCCTGCATCACGAAGGGCAGGCCGGCGAGCTGGCCGTGGAAGAGCTGGGTCGCCCCCAACTCCTCGATGAATTCGACGTCGAAGGGCAGCGATCCAGCTTCACCCTCGGAGGCGATCTCGACATCCTCCGGCCTCAGGCCCACCTCGACCGCCGTCTGCGCCGGCAGATCCTGGCGCAGGTCGCGTGCCTCCAGGATCGCATCGCCCAGCGCCACGATGCCGGGGCCGTCGATCGTGCCGGGCAGGATGTTCATCGGCGGCGAGCCGATGAAGGTCGCGACGAACTTGCTCGCCGGCTTCTTGTAGACATCGGCCGGCAGGCCGATCTGCTCGACTTGGCCGCCATTCATGACGACCAGCTTGTCGGACAGTGTCATCGCCTCGACTTGGTCGTGCGTGACGTAGATCGAGGTGACGCCGAGCGCGCGCTGCAGCTTCTTGATCTCGACGCGCATCTGCACGCGCAGCTTGGCGTCGAGGTTGGAGAGCGGCTCGTCGAACAGGAAGACCTGCGGCTTGCGCACGATCGCGCGGCCCATCGCGACGCGCTGGCGCTGGCCGCCCGAGAGCTGCTTCGGCCGGCGCTCCAGCAGCCCCTCGATGGCGAGGATGCGCGCCGCTTCCTTCACCCGCCGGTCGATCTCGTCCTTGGGCGTGCCGCGGTTGCGCAGCCCATAGGCCATGTTGTCGTAGACGCTCATATGCGGGTAGAGCGCGTAGTTCTGGAACACCATTGCGATGTCGCGGTCGGCGGGGCCGATCTCGTTGACGACGCGATCCCCGATCGAGACCTCGCCCGCCGAGATCGTCTCCAGCCCCGCGACCATGCGCAGCAGCGTGGATTTTCCGCAGCCGGAGGGGCCGACCAGCACGCAGAAGCCGCCATCGGGAATGTCGAAGGACACGCCCTTCACCGCCTCGACGCCGCCGGCGTAGATCTTCTTGACGTTGGTGAGTGTAACCTGGGCCATCGGCGACTTATTTCTCGGTTTCGACCAGGCCCTTCACGAAGAGCCTCTGCATCAGGACGACGACGAGCACCGGCGGCAGCATCGCCAGCATGGCGGTGGCCATGGCGAGCTGCCATTCGGTGAGCGCGTCGGAGGTGACGATCATCTTCTTGATGCCGATGACGATGGTCTGCATCGAGTCCTTCGTCGTGATCAGAAGCGGCCAGAGATACTGGTTCCAGCCATAGATGAACTGGATCACGAACAGCGCTGCGATGGTGGTGATCGAGAGCGGGACGACCGTGTCCTTGAAGAACTTGAACGGTCCGGCACCGTCGATCTTCGAGGCTTCCAGCAGCTCGTCGGGGATCGTCATGAAGAACTGGCGGAACAGCAGCGTGCCGGTCGCAGACGCGATCAGCGGGATCGCGAGGCCCTGATAGGTGTCGAGCATCCGCAGGTCCGAGACGACCTTGAAGGTCGGGAAGATGCGCACCTCGACGGGCAGCATCAGCGTCACGAAGATGATCCAGAACGCCGCCATCCGGAAGGGGAAGCGGTAATAGACGATAGCATAGGCCGAGAGCACGGAGATGAAGATCTTCCCGATCGCGATCGCCATGGCCATGATGAAGGAGTTGAGCATCATCGTCGCCACCGGCTCGCGCGTCGTGCGCGCCGTCCCGACGAAGAGGATCTGGCCGTAATTCTCGAGGAAATGCGGCCCTGGCCAGAGCGGCAATTGCCCGTTGATGATGGTGGCGTTGTCCCAGGTCGAGGCGACGAAGGTCAGCCAGACCGGGAAGGCGACGATCAGCACGCCGATCGTCAGGATGACATAGGCGATCGCGTCGCCCAGGCGGCGGTCCTCGACCATCAGTAGCTGACCCTGCGCTCGATGAACTTGAACTGCACCGCCGTCATCGCGATGACCATGACCAGCAGCACGACCGACTGCGCCGCCGAGCCGCCGAGATTGGAGCCGCCCTTGCCGTCCGCATAGACCTTGTAGACCAGCGTCTCGGTCGCGCCCGAAGGCCCGCCCGCCGTCATCGTGTCGATGATGCCGAAGGTGTCGAAGAAGACGTAGACGATGTTGACGACGAGCAGGAAGAAGGTCGTCGGCGAGAGCAGCGGGAAGACGATCGTCCAGAAGCGCCGCATCGGCCGCGCACCGTCGATCACGGCGGCCTCGATCACGCTCTTGGGGATCGATTGCAGCCCCGCCAGGAAGAACAGGAAATTGTAGCTGATCTGCTTCCAGGTCGCCGCGAGGATGACGAGCAGCATCGCGTCATTGCCGTTCAGGCGCGGATTCCAGGCGATGCCGAGGCTCTGGAGGCCGCGCGCCAGCATGCCCAGCGACGGGTCGAACATGAAGATCCAGAGCACGCCGGCAATCGCGGGAGCGACGGCGTAGGGCCAGATCAGCAGGGTCTTGAAGATCTCGGCGCCGCGGATCGCCCGGTCCGCCATCACCGCGAAGAGCAGCGCCAGCGACAGCGAGAGGAAGCACACGGCCGTCGAGAAGATCACCGTGTTGACGAAGGCCTTGAGATAGCCCGGATCGCGGAACAGGGCCTGATAGTTCTCGAGCCAGACGAACTCGGTCGAGACGCCGAACGCATCCTCCAGCAGAAAGCTCTGCCAGATCGCCTGGCTGGCCGGCCAGTAGAAGAACACGATGGTGATGGCGAGCTGCGGCAGCAGCAGCAGGGCCGGCACCGTGAGCCCGTTGAAATAGGCGTTCTTCTGCATGGCCTGTCCGAAAGAATCCGCCGCCCCGGCAGCCGGGGCGGCGGTGTCACGTGAGGATGAGGGTCAGCGCGAGGCGGTGCGCTCGAACTGGCGCAGCGTCTGGTTGCCACGCTCGACGGCCGCGTCGAGCGCTGCCTTCGGCGTCTTCTGGCCGTTCAGGGCGGCCTCGAACTCCTCGGCCCAGATATCGCGGATCTGGACGAGGCTGCCGAAGCGCACCCCGCGCGAATTCGCCGTCGGCTCCTTGTTGGTCAGTTGCAGCAGCGGCGTCTCGAGGAAGGGCTTGTCCTTGTAGAAGCCGGACGCCTTGACCTTCTCATAGGCCGCCTTGGTGATCGGCAGATAGCCGGATTCCGTGTGCAGCTTCACCTGGCGGTCGACATCGGACAGGAAGGTGAAGAACTTGGCGACGCCCTTGTATTCGTCGGCCTTCTTGCCGCCCATCACCCAGAGCGAAGCGCCGCCGATGATCGAGTTCTGCGGAGCGCCCTGGACATCGGGGTAATACGGCATCGGGGCGTTGCCCCAGTCGAACTTGGCGTTGGCGCGGACGTTGCCGAAGAAGGCGGAGGAGGTCAGGAAGATCGGGCACTCGCCCGAGGTGAAGCGACCTTCGCCCGTGTTGGTGCGGCCCGAGTAATCATAGGTCTTGTCCTTCTGCATCTCGACCAGATTGGTCAGGTGCTTGAGGAAGACGCCCTTGTTGAAGACGAACTCGGTGTCGAAGCCTTCGAAGCCGTTGGCCTTGGTGCCGACCGGCTCGTTGTGCCAGGCGCCGAGCTGCTCGACATTCACCCAGGTCACCCAGGCGTTGGAGAAGCCGCACTTGTCATAGCCGGCCGCCTTGAGCTTCTTGGCCGCGTCGAACACCTCCGGCCAGGTCTTGGGCGCCGCATCAGCGTTCAGCCCCGCCTTCTTGAACGCGTCCTTGTTGTACCACATCACCGTGGAGGACGAGTTGAAGGGGAAGGACAGCATCTCGCCCTTCGTGGTCGAGTAGTAGCCGGTGATCGCGGGCAGATAGGCCTTGGGGTCGAAGGTCTCGCCGGCGTCCTTCATCAGGTCCTGCACCGGCTTGATGGCACCCTTGGCCGACATCATCGTCGCGGTGCCGACCTCGAAGACCTGCATGATGTGCGGCGCATTGCCGGCGCGGAAGGCGGCGATGCCGGCGTTCAGCGTGTCGGCATAGGAGCCCTTATAGGTCGGAACGACCTTGAAGTCCTTCTGCGAGGCGTTGAACTCCTCGGCCAGCCGCACGACCACGTCGTTGTTGGCGCCGGTCATGGCATGCCACCACTGGATCTCGGTCTGCGCCAGCGCAGGCGCGGCGCCGCCGAGGACGAAGGCCGCGACGGACATCAGGATACGTGATTTCACGGTCATCTCTTTCTCCCTTCCGCCCTCGGTGGGCCGAGGCGGCTGTTCTTGTTGGTGCGCAAGCTAACATGAAGGCCGGGCGACGGTTCAATGACAAAATGATGACGGATGCAAGCGCGGGCGCTTTCGCCGCGCCCGGATCGGGCTCTTGCACAATCCCCCGGAAGACGCTGTTCTCCCGGACCCCACCGCCTTCCACGGATGCCTCCCATGCCCCGCCTGACTCTGACGCCCGAACGGACCCTTCCCGCAGACGCGCAGGCCGCGGCCCTGCTGGGACGCATCTGGCGCCCGGATGCCGCGGGGCCCGCGGTGGTCACGCTCCGCGACGGAAACGTGATCGACGTCACCCGCACCTTCCCGACCAGCCGCGACCTCTGCGAGGCGCCGGATCCCGCCGCCGCGCTGCGGGCCGCGTCGGGCGAGACCGTCGCGCCGCTCGCCGAGATCCTGGCGAACACGCCGCCGGATGGTCGCGATGCCGCGCGCCCCTGGCTGCTCTCCCCGCTCGATCTGCAGGTGGTGAAGGCCGCCGGCGTCACCTTCGCCGTCTCGATGCTGGAGCGTGTCATCGAGGAGAAGGCGCGCGGCAACCCGGCCGCCGCGGCCACCATCCGCGAGGAGATCGGCAAGCTGATCGGCGATGATCTCTCGAAGCTGAAGCCCGGCTCGCCCGAGGCGATGCATCTCAAGGATGTCCTCATCAAGCAGGGGGCCTGGAGCCAGTATCTCGAGGTCGGCATCGGCCCCGATGCCGAGATCTTCACCAAGGCGCCGCCGATGTCCTCCGTCGGCACCGGTTTCGACGCCGGTCTGCATCCCGCCTCGACCTGGAACAATCCCGAGCCCGAGATCGTGCTCGTCGTCGCTTCCGACGGCCGCATCGTCGGCGCCACGCTGGGCAACGACGTCAATCTGCGCGATGTCGAGGGCCGTTCGGCCCTGCTCCTCGGCAAGGCCAAGGACAACAATGCCGCCGCCGCGGTCGGCCCCTTCATCCGCCTCTTCGATGCCGGCTTCACCCTCGACCATGTCCGCAACACGACCGTGACGCTCAAGGTCGAGGGCGAGGACGGCTTCGTGCTGGAAGGCTCCTCCTCGATCGCGAAGATCAGCCGCGATCCCGCCGACCTCGCGAGCCAGATGATCGGCCCGCATCACCAGTATCCGGACGGGGCGGCGCTCTATCTCGGCACCATGTTCGCGCCGATCAAGGATCGCGATACGCCCGGCGGCGGCTTCACCCACAAATACGGCGACGTGGTCACCATCGCCGCCCCGGAGCTCGGCGCGCTGGTCAACCGCATGAAGCGCACCGACCATTGCGAGCCCTGGACCTTCGGCACGTCGCATCTGATGCGCAGCCTGGCCAAGCGCGGGCTCCTGTGAGGCCAGGCGCGATCCTCGTCGTCGGCGAGGCAATCGGCGATTTCATCCCGCGCGACGCCGAGGGGCGCCGCTACGAGGCGGTGCTGGGCGGCTCCGGCTTCAACGCCGCCCTGGCCCTGGCCCGCTTCGGGGCGCATCCCGCCTATGCCGCCGCGCTCTCGACCGACGCCCTCGGCCGGCGCTTTCGTGCCGCGCTGGCGGCGGAGGGAATCGACACGGCGCTGATCCGCGACAGCGCGCGCCCGACCGCCGTCGCCATCGTCTCCCCCCTGGGGCCGGACGGGATTCCGGAGTTCGCGCTTTACCTTCAGGGAACCGCCCATGATGAAGCGCAGGGGACACCTCGCGCGCTGCCGCCGGGTGTGACCCATCTGCATGCGGCCTCCTTCGGCGCCACTATCGGCCCCTCCGGAGACGCGACGGGCGATCTGGCGGCGAGCGCCCGCACTGGGGGTGCCACGATCAGCTACGACATCAACATCCGTGCGACCGTCCTGCCGGAGCGCGACCGCGCGCGCGCGCTGATCGAGGCGCGCATCGCCCAGGCCGATATCGTCAAGGCGAGCCTGGACGATATCGCCTGGCTCCATCCCGGCGAGCCGGCGGAGGCGGTGGCGAAGCACTGGCGGAATCTCGGCGCGCGTCTCGTGCTCGTCACCCGGGGCAGCGAGGGCGCGATCGGCTATGGCGCCGGCGAGCCGCTGGTGGCCACCGTTCCATCCGTGGTCGTGGCCGATACGGTCGGCGCGGGCGACACCTTCATCGGTGGCGTCCTGGCCGTGCTGGCCGCTCGTGGACGGCTCGGCCGCGGCTTCTCCGAAGCCTCGAGAGAAGTTCTGAGGGATGCGCTCGCCTTTGCCTGTGCGGTCGCCGCCGACAGCTGCACCCGCCCGGGCTGCGATCCGCCGCGCCGCCTCGCGACCTGACCGGAGCCGCCGATGCATCTCGCTTATCTCGACTATCACACCTGTGGCGAGCCGGTCCGGATCGTCACCGGCGGCTATCCGGTGCTGAAGGGGGCGACGATCCTCGAGAAGCGTCGCGACGCGCGCGAGAACCATGATCATCTGCGCCGGGCGATGATGCTGGAACCGCGCGGCCATGCCGGCATGTATGGCGTGATTCCGGTCGCGTCCTCGCATCCGGAGGCCGCCTTCGGCGTGCTCTTCACCCACAACGAGGGCTACTCGACCATGTGCGGCCACGCGACGATCGCGCTCGGCCGCTATGCGATCGAGCACGGGCTGGTGCCGGCGGCGGAGCCGGTCACCCGCTTCGCGATCGAGGCGCCCTGCGGCCTGCTCCGGCTCGAATGCGCGGTGCGCGACGGCAAGGTGGACAGCGTGGTCTTCGAGAGCGTTCCGGCCTTCGTCTTCGCGCGCGACCTCGCCGTCGCCCTGCCAGGCTATGACGAGGTCGTCACCGACATCGCCTATGGCGGCGCCTTCTACTGCATCCTGCCGGCGTCGCGCTTCGGGCTCGATCTCTTCGAGACGCCGGTCGCGGCGCTGACCGATGCGGCGGCCGCCCTGACGGACCATCTGCGCGCGAGCCTGCCGATCACGCACCCGAGCGAGCCCGATCTCGGCTTCCTCTACGGCACGATCATCACCGACGAGGCTCAGGCGCACGATGAGAGCTTCAACCTCTGCATCTTCGCGGAAGCGCAGATCGACCGTTCCCCGACCGGCTCCGGGGTCACGGCCCGCATGGCGCTCGACCATGCGAAGGGCTTCGTCGAGACTGGCACCACCCGCCGCTTCCGCAGCATCACCGGCGGCACCTTCACCGGCCGTGTGCTCGGCCCCGTCGCCGGTTTTGCGGACGGGGCGGTCACGGTCGCGGTCGGCGGCACCGGCCATTTCGCCGGGCAAGGCAGCTTCACCATCGAGCCGGACGATCCCCTCGGCCACGGCTTCGCGCTCCCGAACCGCTTTGCCGAAATCGCGCGCGGTTAACCCAGACGGGAAACCAGTTCGAGCGATTCCACTCGACCGACGGGCCGATTACAGGCTGTTTCGCTGATCGTGGCAGTCTCCGGGTAAGGTTTTCTCGGCAGGCTGCCCGCTGCAGAAGTCGGAGGCGGCATGTCGATCGGAAATCTCGGGGCACCATCGGCGACGGCGACCCTCGGCGATCGGCTGGTGCGTCTCGCCGGTTCGCCCGGGCTGTGGATCGCCGCCTTCGCGCTCGCCGCGGTCGCGGCACTCACGCTGAAGCTGAGCCTGCCGCTCGGCCCCAACGCCTGGGACACGGCGGTCTATCTCGATGCGGTCCAGCGCATCCGCATGGGGCAGATGCCGAGCCTCGACTTCTTCGCGCCCGTCGGGCCGCTGGGCTATTACGGCGCCGCGCTGCTGGATCGGCTGTTCCCGCTGGCGCAGCCGATGCTGCTGGTGAACTGGGCTCTGCTGCCGGTCCTGCTGCCTCTCGCCGCGATCCTGGCCGCGTCGGTCTCGGCCCGCTCCCGCCCGCTCGCTCTGGCGCTGATTCTGCCGCTGCTGCTCTTCGCCGCGCTGCCGATTAATCTCCACGGCCTCTATCCGATGCCGGGCTTCGACGGCTACGGAAACTACAACCGCCATGTCGCGCTGCTGCTCTACGCGCTGATCGCGACGCTGCTCTTCGTGCCGCGCGGGCGCCTCGCGACAGGGCTCGTCGCGGCCCTGATGCTGACGCTGTTCCTGGTGAAGATCACCGGCGCCGTCACCGGTGCCCTGCTGGTCGGATACGCCATCCTGGCCGGCCGCCTGCGTCTGCGCGACGCCGTGCTGGCGGCGGGGCTGGTCCTGGCCGCGCTCGGCCTGCTCGACCTCGCGACCGGGATCGTGCGCGCCTATCTCGCCGACATCCTCGCTCTGCTCGCCCTCAACACCGGCGCGCTGCTGCCGCGCTTCCTCACCGTCGCCTCGGTCAAGTTCAACGTCGTCGGCCCCTGCCTGCTGCTCATGGGCGCGCTGGCCCTGGCCGCCTGGCGGGAAGGCCTGTCGCTCTCGCTCGACGGTCTGCGCCGGCTTGCCGCCTCAAATCTCGGCTGGCTCGCCGCGGCCTTCCTGGCGCTGACCTTCTTCGAGACGCAGAACACCGGCTCGCTCGAATATATCGGCCTCTGGCCCATCCTGCTGTTGATCCTTCTCGACTGGCGAAACCGCTCCGACCGGCTGCGCCCGGTCGTGCTAGTGCTGGCGCTCGCCGTCGCACTGCCGAGCGCGGTGATCGTGGTCGAGCGTAGCGCGCGGGCCTTGCTCGGCGCGGCCGGCCATGTCGCGCTCGATGCGCCCGAGCTCGGCCCGCTCGGCCGCGTCAGCCTCAAGCCCGAGACGGCGCAGCGCGCGGCGGTCATGCTGGACCACTATGCCAAACACCCGGAGCCTTACAGGGACCTCGCTGCCCGGGGCCTCGGCCCCTCGGCAATCCTCTATTCCGAGATCGACTACCAGGCGACCTGGCTGCTCGAGGTCCGTCAGGGCATCGTCGCGCTGCGCGCCTGGGAGGCCGCCAACGGACGCCGGCTCAACGGCATCCTGACGCTCGACTTCGTCGATCCCTTCAACAGGCTGCTGGACCGGGAGCCGCCGCGCCATGTCCCGATCGGCATGGATCCCGGCCGCAGCACGCCCGCGCTGGAGCCGCGCACGCTGGCGGAACTGGCCCGCACCGATGCGATCCTGGCGCCGAAATGTCCCGTGACGGCAGCCCGCGACGCCATCCGCGCGCATTTCGCCGAGGCGCTGCGCGGGCGCCGGCTGGTCGCCTTGTCGCCCTGCTGGGACCTCCATCTGAAGGGCTGAGCCGGCTTGCTCAGCCCGCCGTCTGCCCGGCCTCCCAGCCGAGGATGGCGCGCTTGCGCGTCAGCCCCCAGTGATAGCCGGTCAGCGCACCGGATTTCCCGATGACGCGGTGGCAGGGCACGACGAAGGAGATCGGGTTCTTGCCCACCGCCATCCCGACGGCGCGCGAGGCGCTCGGCTTGCCGATATGGCAGGCGACATCGCCATAAGTCGTGGCGCGGCCGACCGGGATCTTCAGCAGCGTCTGCCAGACCCGGACCTCGAAATCCGTCCCGATCAGCACGACACGCAACGGCGTCTCGGCCGACCACGCCTTCGGATCGAAGATGCGCGCGGCATAGGGCGCTGTCGCCTGCGGATCGAAGCGGTACTGCGCATGCGGCCAGCGCCGCATCATGTCCGCCAGCGCCTCCGCCCGCCCGCCGACGACCTTGCCGCCGTCGAGCCCATCCGAGACCCAGCCGAGCCCGGCCAGCCCGCGCGGCGTCGTCACGATCAGCGCCTCGCCGAAGGGGGAGGGATGGAAGCCGTAGGACAGGCTCAGCCCGCCGCCGCCGGCCTTCCATTCGCCCGGCGACATCGCCTCATGCGTCACGAAGAGATCGTGCAGCCGCCCCGGCCCCGACAGCCCGACCTCCAGCGCGGTGTCGAGCACGCTGGCCGAGGCGCCGAGCAGATTCTTGGCATGGTAGAGCGTGATCGCCTGCAGAAAGGCCTTGGGCGTCAGCCCGCACCAGCGCCGGAACAGGTGGTGGATGTCGGTCGGCGTCGCACCGGCGGCGCCCGCGATCGTCTCGATCGTCGGCTGGGCGCGCCAGTTCTCGGTGATGTAGGCCAGCACACGGCGCACCGTGTCGTAGTCGGAGCCCGGCGCGACGGAGGCGAACTCGGCCGCCGCCGGCATCGCCTCGGCTGCGCGCGCCAGCACCGCGTCGGAGAACCGGGTCGGCTTCATCGCCGCGAGCTTTTGCAGGGGAGCGTTCATCGCCGTTACCTTCGCCTCATCGATCATGCGGCGACACTAGGAGCGCCCGCAGCCGCCCTCCACCCGAAAGCTGGGAAGTCCGACTGCTCCTTGACCGCTTCGCGTCCTTGCTGAAATCTGCAGGCGTGGCCGGAGCAGATCATGGTCAAACGTCCATCTCGTAAGTTGAGTGTGGCAGCACTTGGTCTCATGTGTTCGTGTCATATCGCCCGGGCGGATGTCCTGGAGGGATGCTGGCGGCAAATTTATTCGAACGGAGAAGAGTGCCCATCTTGTGAAATCCACATCTCACGAGATGGAGATCGATTTCGTGTCAAAGCCAACAATGGCTGGCGCGCCAGTTTTCATACCACTACGGAGCAAAGTCCATTTGCGGCGGAGGGCATCGGTCGCTGGGGCGGCGAGGGGTCGTGTCCCATAGCGTGGTGTAGCTGACGGTGGTCACCGGCGATTGCCGGTTAGGTTTGGGTTGTGAACGCCAACCCTGAACCGAGAGATCCCC